>CAZRGL010000033.1:32082-35057 GCA_964599485.1 uncultured Polyangiaceae bacterium | reverse complement strand
CCGTTTCCACCATGATGCGCTCGGACGGAGCCCAGCGCGCGACCTCGTGCACTGCGTGGGCCTTGGCGAAGGTCACGATTCCGGAGAACGACAAGTCGAAGTCGAGATCGAGGGCGCGCGTGGCGAAGGCGCGATCCTCACTGAAGCAGTGGATGATCCCGCCCACTTCACCAGCACCCTCGTCGCGCAAGATGCTCAGCGTTTGTTCCGGTGCGCTGCGGGTATGCACGATCAAGGGCTTGCCCAGTCGTTTGGCCAAATCGATCATCCGAACGAATACCCGCTGCTGCTCCTCAGCGGCCGAATGCATGTAGTGGTAGTCGAGCCCGACCTCACCCACCGCCACCACGCTATCGTGACCGCAAAGCTGCTCGAGTCGCTCGAACAGCGCGTCATCCAACCCGTCAGCGTCGTGGGGGTGCATTCCGACCGCTGCGCTCACGTCGGGCCGCGCCTCAGCAAGCGATACGACCAGCTGGGCAACGCTGTCATCGCGCGCCACGCCCATCACCACGAAGTGTACGACGCCCGCGTCGAGGCCGCGGGCCAAGATTGGCTCGGGGCCCTCAGGAAAGTGATGGCCGTCCAAATGGCAATGCGAGTCGATCAGCTGCAGTGCCATCGTTCACCCGACGATGTCGCTGTATCGGTCGCGCAGCAGCGCGCTGGCTGCGTCTTTGCCGCTTTCCTCGTTGTAGCCACGCCCGCGGAGCCGCTCGACGAACTGCTCGGCGTCCTTGCGATCGGCATCTTCGAGCCCCCCACCACCGTCGCGCAGGAGCCTGATCACATGACGAAGCAACATGGCGAAGGGCTTGCGTAGCTTGTCAAAAGCAGCGGTCTGCAGCTTGTCCACGTAGCCAGGGAATATTTCGCTGTGCAGCGGCTCGTCGTCTGGATGATCAATCACCTGGGCGGCAATCATCGACATGATGGTGTGTCGATGGTCCTTGGCATCTGAGTCGACGCCCAACAGCCCCTCGACCTCGGCCATCATCCGTTCGTCCGGATCTTCGTCCTTGCCGGTGAGCGTATTGCGTATCTTCTCGCCCTTCACCCAACTGCTCACGTTCGAGATGTAGCGCGCAAACAGCTCATCGTAGCGATCGGTTTCGATGAATCCGCTGGCCCCACGCAAATCGGCTTCGATGCGGTCCATCAGGCGGCTTCGCACTTGTTCGCGGAAGTGCTTGTGGTCGTGATAGCCACCGCTAACGGGCTTGAGCTTGATCCACTCGAACTCGGCTTTGCGCTTACACAGCTCGTCCATGCAAGCGAGCGCCGCGAAAGGCGACACGCACGCGTAGTCAGCGCTCTGCGCAGCGTCGAGCAACAGCGTGCGCATGGTGCGCGGCGAGATCCCGACCCTTCCCTCGTAATCTTGGTCAGCATCACGCTCGTCGTAGAGCTTGTGGATGTTGGCCTTGAGCAACTTGCGCTCGTCGTTGCTCAGCCGCGCGGGCGGCTCTCCATCACTGTAGAGCACCATCTTTTCAACGACGGTCAGCGAGTCGACGATTTCGCTGAGAGGTTTTTCGTAGCGCTCGCTGTCCGGCCGACGCAGGCGACTCAACACCGCGAGCTCAGCGGCCACCCGAGCGGTGTGCGGGGCCACGTGTCGCCGCAATTGAGGCAGGATCTGCGTCTCGTAGATTTGTTCTTCGACTAGATAATTGCGTAGGTAGGCAACCCGCATCGGCTCGATCCGGCCGCGGAAGCTTGCGTATTCGGGATGCTCACGAAACGCCGCCAAGTGGATCTCGTTGGCGCTGCCGAGCATCACCACATTGGTGAAGATGGTCTGCTGTGACAGTGCCACTTGTCCGGTCTCGAGCGTGAGCTGCAGGTAGCGGAACGCATCGATGGGTCGCTTGAGCAAATCGCTGAACTCGAGCACCCCTCCCGAGGCCTCTACGAGCTCGCCGTGCGCCTCGAACATCGTCATCGCCTGCAGCGACGTCGGCAGCGCACTGAGGGATCGATCCGCGGTCACTTGGCGCTCTCGTGCGTCCACGCTCATCTCCGGACCCAAGGTGACCGCGCCCACCCGGTAGCGGCGCGAAATGAAATAGCGTTCTACCTGTACGTGGCGCAAAACCTGCCGATAGTCGCCACCACAGGACGACAAGAGGGCCTCGTAGATCTGCTTGTTCTTGTGCGAGAGCTCTCCTGTGCGCAGCCAGTCCGGAGCGCTGCCTACCGCGCCGGCTTGCTGCCAGAGCTTCTCGATGAGCGGGCGCCGCAGGGGCGCTGGCATCAAGAACAAAGGATGGTCGCGCAGCTCCATGACCAAACGCGCGTCGATGTCGGCGTCATCGAGATGGGCGTAGCTGTCCAGCTCTTGAGCCGCCTCGCCACCGCCGAAGCCGATGGCGCCGCGGCTGGTCTTGCGTGTGGGGAAGATCCAATGAAAGCGGTAGAGGGCCCCTTCGGGCTGGGTGGAATAGTGCTCCAATGCGCGCAGCACGCAGCTGGCCACAGTGCTCTTGGCCGAACCGTTCGGCCCGTGCATGAGCACCAGGCGGTTGGCCCTACCTTCCCGGGCGAAGTTGCACAGGGCGCGGTAGAGCTCACCCTGCAAGCGTTCGTGTCCAACCAGCGATGGCTCACGGCCAGCGATTTCCGCGGGCTCGTATGTGCAATCGAACAACTTGAAGCGTACATCCGTTCCCCAGGGACGTTCGAGCTCCTCGGTGCCGTAGAAGCGGAACATGTCGCGGACGTATTGGGGCGCGCTGCGACCATGGCGGACCGGGTGAGCGGCAAACTGATCTAAGTACTCGTCAAAAGACAGCACCCGCTTACCGGTCTTGAAGCCGTCGCCGATCGCTTGCGCGACCTCGTCCAGCGAGGCCTTGGCCTGTGCACAACGTTGCTCGACACCGCCGGCCGGTTCTTCGGCTGCGGCGATGGTCGAATCTGGTACCTGCTCAGTCGGATCCCGGCGCTTCACGCATTGCTCCACAGCAAGGCGC
>CAZRGL010000033.1:12287-32072 GCA_964599485.1 uncultured Polyangiaceae bacterium | reverse complement strand
ACCAGCAGCCCGGCGTGGGGTGTCGACTATCACAACAGAACGAACAACAGCACGGCCGCGCCTACCAGCAGTCCGACCACCGCGATGATGATCAACACCCAGTTGGGCCCGCTGTCCGGTACGCCCATGATGAAGTTGTCATCTCTGAACGCGTCAGCCCCAGCATTCTGAGGCGGACCTTGACCAAGCCCGTTACCGAGCGCAGCCGCATTTCCATCGGGCGGAGCAACCACCGGTGGCGGAGCGACCAACGCGTGCTCAATCTGCGCGCGAAGCTGTGTCTCCGGCACATACGCCCAGTCGAGGTGGGTGCCCTGCATCCCATACGCATGCCCGAAGCGGTCAGCCAACTCCGCAACCGAGCCAACCCGGATGTTGTGGTCCTTCGTGAGGGCATCTGCGATCACATCGTCAACTGCCTCGGGGATTCGGTCTCCGGCAAAGCCTTCCTCGTTACATTGGAGGCTGGGCGGCGATGGCTCGTGGCCCAAGATGGCAAGCAGGATTTGCGGGCCTGTGTTGCCGAAGAACGGCACCTTACTCGTCAGCGCCTCGTAGGTAATCGCCGCGAGCGACCACACATCGGCGCGGTGATCCAAGTCTGGCAAGCCTTGGGCCTGCTCTGGGGACATGTAGAAAGGAGAGCCGATGGTCGTGCCGACGACGGTGAGCTTCTTGGCACCCTCGGAGTTGTCACGCACGCTGCCGAAGTCGAGCAACTTGACCACTGGCCCTTCTTGGGTGCCACACAAGAAGATGTTGTCGGGTTTGATGTCGCGATGCACCAGCTTGAGCTCATGCGGCTGCTTGAGACCGATGGCGAGCTGCGAGAGCACGCGAATCATTCGCTGAGGCGTACAGAGCTTCTCGCGACGCAAGTACATGCGTAGCTCTTCGCCCTCGAGGTACTCCATCACCAGCGCGTAGCTGTCGTCCTCGGTGTCCTGAAAATCCAACACCTCGACGATGTGGCCATGAGGTAACTCTGCGCTGAGCGTGTACTCGCGCTTGAAGCGCTCTACCTGCACCTCGTCGACAGCGACCTCGGGATGGAGCACCTTGATGGCAACGCTACGCTGCTCTTTGCAATCCAGTGCCTGATAAACACGCCCCATGCCGCCATCGGCGACTTTCCTTCGAACTTCGTAGCGGTCGCCGCAGATTCGACCCCCGATCCGAGGATCCTCGGGATCCTTGGGTACCGGAACCTCGGCGATGAGCTTGAGCGCGTCGCCATCTATCGGACAGAATCCAGCATCATCTGGGTAGAGGCGCTGGCATTGCGAACAAGCTTTCAATGTTCCTCAGCTCGATGCGTCGTTCGTTGAAGGCTCAGCCGTTTCATCCTCGGCCGTCTCGGCTGGCTCCGCATTGGGGTCAGGAGGTGGCTCGTAGTAGAGGATTCGGTGACAATTCGGGCACTCGTCGAAGGAGGTGCGCGACAACATGGTGTGAAACATCATGGGCGGCAACTTGACGAAGCAACCGAGACAGGTTCCGTCATGGCTCTTGGCGACGGGCAGCTTGCCGCGATCCTGCATCGACTGGTAGCGACGGCGCGTCAGGCTGGGTAGCTTCGCGGTCACATCGCCCCGAGCAGCCTTGTGTGTCTCGAGCTGTTGCTCGAGCTCGGTGATGATCTTGTTGGCGCCGTCGAGGCTCCCCTCGAGCCGGGTGGAGAGCTCCTGGTGGCGCGCGCTGTTTTCCTCGATGCTGGTGCGTGCGAGCTCGGCGAGCGCCACGATCCGCTTGATTTCCTCGTCGCGATCGCGCTGCAGCTTTCGCAGCTCGTCCAGCTCACGCTCGGCGGCGTTCACCTCGCGCTCATTTCGAGCTCGTTGCATCCGCTCACGCGAGCGCTCGATTTGCTTGTCGAGCTGGCGAAGCTCGAGAACCAGATCCGAGCGCGTCTTGTCCATCTCGGCCACGCTGGACCGGTCACTTTCGAGTCGTTCCTCGAGCTCTGCGACCTCGACCCGAACCACTTCCAGGTCACCACGTTCTTTGACAATCCGGTCCGAAAGCTCGGTTATCGCGGCGTCCACCGCGACCAACTCTTCAAGACAGGCGATCTGTCCCTCAATGCCCACAGGCTCGGTCTCCTTGTATCTTGATGGATCCGTTGACCCCCCGCGCGCACAAAACTGATCGTTTGGGGGTCTTGCCGTGCGTTGCCAGTGGGCCCACCAGGGTTCGAACCTGGAACAACCCGGTTATGAGCCGGGGGCTCTGACCACTTGAGCTATGGGCCCCAAACATCTCTCCACGAAACGCCGCTGACCCTTTGGTCATACCCCTATGGGATCCGAAGAACGGGGTAGAGCGAGGGCAACGTGAAGACTGTGGATCGACCACCACGCGCAAGCTAGCTCAATGAGCGGCGCTTGGGAAGGGGTGGGCGTGGGTTGTCATGTCAATCGAGCGTGAGCCATCACCGTAGCAAGCGTCGACGCCGGGGCAAGCGAACCTCTTTGGGAAGTAGGTGTCGAGGTGGCAAGCCGTCGCGACGATTGGCGCAGCATCGAAAACCCAACCAATGGGCCCGAAAGCGGCGCCGGCGCTTCTTGTCGACCGACCGGCAAGTTGCCGGCGCCCTGCGCCAGTAGTCACCAGCAACCACGGTGGGTGGGTGGAGCGGATCTCGCTCGCCATCGCGATCATGGACCCACTCAGCCACGTTGCCGGTCATGTCGAAGACGCCGAAAGGACTCACGCAGTGCGAGAGCCCGCCCGACGCAACGCGTTGATCGAGCCGTTCGACCTCCACAGAAAGGTCGTGGGGCACGGCCAATGCACCAGGATTGGGGCGCCGCAACCGACGATCGATGTTGCACGCGCTCGGATCCCGCTCGATTCCGTAGGGGTAGGGCCATGTGTGCGCGCCTTCGCAGGCTAGTGCCCACTCCTCTCGCTCACAGAGCCGTTTTCCCTCGACGGCACAGGCCTCGCGCGCCTGGACGTAGTCCACCAACACCACCGGTTTGCTGCCTGGCAGGTTTGGATATTCGTAGCGATCGATGCAGAAACGTAGCTGGCTCGGTCGTCCTTCACACAACAAGTCGTCCCGGTACAGGCGGCAGCGTCGATTGGCGGCTTTGCGCTTGGCTCCAGCTCGTTGCGCTCCGAGGTACTGCTGGCAGCGATGCGCCACGAAGGGACAGAAAAAGCCCTCTACCAGGACCATGTCGGCTGGACACTGTTGCTCACTGCGTGGATCGACCACGACATGGGTCGGGGGCGGTCGACTTGGGGTGGCCGACGACGCGGCCGACAGGTCTGGGGCGGCGGTTGGATTCTGGCTGGCCGAGGGTGCTGGCTGACTGGATGACGGCTGCGTGCTCGACGAGCCCACTGAGGATGCTGTTTGCGGAGACGGTGGGCGGGGCGAAGGCGCGGTGAGCCTGCCCCACATCAGCGCGGTAGTGAGCGCCAGGGCCAGGACACAAACGAGCACCAAACCAAGCTTATTGCGCATGGCCCCATCGTTCGAAATGGGCTGGGCACGCGGCCGCCCTGTTGCTGTGCTCGTCCACGGGTAGGACAAGTCCTACACGCCAGCGGCGCTGACGCAATCCGCATGAGGTGCTAATCGTTGAGATTCTCGATGGATCGGCTCTGCATCCGCGGTGCGTGTCAGCACAACCTCAAGAATCTGGACCTGTCGGTACCTCGCAACCGGCTGGTGGTCATCACTGGGCCGAGCGGCTCAGGCAAGTCGTCGCTGGCCTTCGACACCATCTACGCTGAAGGACAACGACGCTACGTCGAGTCGCTGTCGGCTTATGCGCGCCAATTCCTGGAGCAGCTGGCCAAACCGGCTGTTTCCGCTATCGAGGGCTTGAGCCCAGCCATCGCCATCGAGCAGCGTCCGCTGGCCAAGAACCCGCGTTCGACAGTGGGGACGGTCACCGAAATCGCCGATTACCTGCGCTTGCTCTACGCCCGTGTGGGCATCCCCCATTGTCCGCAATGCAACAAGCGCATCGAGGCGCAGACCGCCCAGCAAATCGTCGATCGCATCTTGGCGCTCGGCGAGGGCACGCGGGCCGCAATCCTGGCGCCCATCTGCCGATCGCGCCGTGGCGAGCTCAAGCTCGAGCTCGAGCGCTTGCGCCGCGAAGGATTCGTGCGCGTGCGCATCGACGGCGATCGTTTGGATCTAGGCGACGACATCGTCCTGGACCGGAGCAAAGCCCACGATCTCGATGTAATTGTCGACCGCATTGTGGCCAAACCCAGCGCGCGCACGAGGGTGACCGACTCAGTCGAGCTCGCCCTCGAGCTCGGCGACGGCGTCCTTTTGGTAGACGTGCGTGACGCGGATCGCGCGGTTGAGCCCATCCTCATGAGCGAGCGATTCGCCTGCGTACCTTGTGGCTTGTCGCTACCACCCATCGAGCCCCGCATGTTCTCCTTCAACGGTCCCCACGGTGCCTGCCCCAGCTGTGGTGGGCTGGGTATGAGATCGCGCATCGACGCCAGCCGTGTGGTGCCCGACGAGAGCAAGACCTTGCGCGAGGGCGCCATCGCGGCCTGGGGCAGACGAGGCACGGTAGCCTTGGCCAGCGAGACCGACCGGGCCGTGTCGGCCTTGCGGGTCGATCCTGACCTTCCATTTGCCAAGCTGCGCGCATCGGACCGCGAAACGCTGTTGTACGCGGATCCGACAGCCGCACAAGAACCGAACAAAAAGCAGCGACAGAGCAAGCGCCGGCGCGCCTACGAAGGCATCGTCACGAGGCTCGAGCGAATGCTGAGCGGCGAACGAACCGCCTTGCAAGACGATGACGAGGACCCTGACGAGCTGCAGAGCGAAGCGGAGCTCGGTCGCTTCGTCGTCACCCTACCCTGCGACGAGTGCAATCAGCAGCGACTGCGACGCGAGGCGCTCGCGGTTCGCCTCGACGGGATGAACATCGCGGAGCTGGGCGGGCTGCCGCTCAGTCGTGTTCGCAGCCGCTTGCAGCAGCTCATCAGTAAGGACAACCCAGACCTTACCCCACAAGCGCTTGCCATCAGCGAACCGCTGATTGGTGCGGTAATCGATCGCTTGGGCTTCTTGATCGATGTGGGTCTCGACTACCTTTCCTTGGATCGTTCAGCCCAGACCCTGAGCGGCGGCGAGGGCCAGCGCATTCGCTTGGCCACGCAAATCGGCTCCGCCTTGGTCGGCGTGCTCTACGTCTTGGACGAGCCCAGCGTGGGCTTGCACGCTCGTGACAACAACAAGCTGCTCGAAGCACTGACGCGCCTGGTCGCACTCGGCAACAGTGTGCTCGTGGTGGAGCACGACCGCGACGCCATCATGGCCGCTGATCACTTGGTAGACATGGGTCCTGGCGCCGGGGTCCACGGTGGCGAAATCGTCGCACAAGGGAGTCCGGCCCAAGTCATCGCCAATCCTCGAAGCGTCACCGGACCCTACTTGAGCGGCGCCAAGCGCCTTGCGTTATCGCACGACCGAATCGCCCCGACGCATCAAGCGCTCCGGATCCTCGGTGCACGCGCCAACAACCTGGACGACATCACTGTAGCCATCCCCACAGGCTTGCTCACAGCGGTCACTGGCGTCAGCGGCTCGGGCAAGAGCACGCTCATCATCAACACCTTGCTCGCGGCCGCCCGCGCTGCGCTTTACCGCGCTACCGCGCCGGTTGGCGAATGTGACGGTGTCGATGGTCTGGAGCTAGTCGACAAGGTCATTTCCATCGACCAAGCGCCAATCGGCCGCACGCCGCGCTCGAACGCAGCGACCTACACGGGCTTGTTCAGTGCGCTGCGCGAGCTATTTGCCAGCCTCCCCGAGGCGCGCGCACGTGGCTACCGGGCAGGCCGCTTCTCGTTCAATGTCAAAGGCGGGCGCTGCGAGGCTTGCCAGGGCGATGGCGTGCTGCGGATCGAAATGCACTTTCTGCCCGACATCTTCGTTACCTGCGAGGCCTGCAATGGCCAGCGCTACAACCGCGAGACCTTGGAAGTCTGTTACCGCGGTATGAGCATCTCGGATGCACTGAAGCTGACCGTGGACGAAGCACGCCAGCAATTCGACGCCATCGGCAAGCTGCGTGAGCGTCTCGAGGCTCTTTCACGCGTCGGTCTCGGCTATCTACGCTTGGGCCAAGCTGCCACGACGCTTTCGGGGGGCGAGGCCCAGCGTGTCAAGCTGGCGCGCGAGCTGGCCAAACGAGCCACCGGCAACACCCTGTTCGTATTGGATGAGCCCACTACCGGACTGCACTTCTCAGACGTGGAGATGCTCATGGTGGCGGTCAGCTCATTGCGCGATGCCGGCAATACGGTGGTCATCATCGAGCACAACATCGACGTCATCGCTTGCTGCGACTGGGTCATCGATCTGGGTCCAGGAGGCGGCGAGCATGGCGGCAAGCTCGTCGCCGAGGGCACCCCAGAACAAGTCGCGGCCAACCGACGCTCGGTCACCGGCGCATTCCTCAAAGAGAAGCTCAAAGCCAAACCACGACGGCTCAAGAAGACCCCGGCCAAGAAGAGAGCCAAGAAGAAGAGAGCCGCAAAGCGCCGCTAGCGCCCCATCCCCCTCGCAGTCTGCAAAAGCAAGACTCAAACAGGGGATGACCCACCCATCTACCTCCTGAGTCTTGCTTTTGCAGACTGAGAGGGGGGATCACAAAGGCCAGCGCTTCAGCACGGGCACGGGTGCGGTGGGACCGCTTTGACGAACCGTCCGCACGCACTCGGCGAGGCTCAAGCGGCGCGGGCCGAAGGCGCTGGGATCGGAGGCGTCGGCGTCCATCAAGCGGCTGGGCGTATCGATGCCGTAGTCGTCGGGGTGCCCAGGATCGTCTAACAAAACGTGGCCGATCTCGTGCGCCAGCGTGAACGAGGCGCGATTGGCGCGGATGCCTGCGCGATCCACCACCACGACGTTGCGAATTCGTCCGCCGTCGGCGCCGATGAACGACTCGCCAATCCGGCCGCCATGAGCAAAACCGGGCACCAGCATCACATCGATGGTTCTAGGATCGTGGTCGTCGTGGGCCTTGATCAAGGTCCGCTCTTCGAGAGTGCCGACCGAAGCATCGACATCACCAAAATGCTGCAAGCCGTCTTCGAGGTTCACGCTGCCAATGCAAGCTTTCAAGGTCGCGTCACTGCTCAGCGGTTGTCCCCGAGCCCGACTGAGGGTGGCAAAAGCCCCGCTCTTGCTGCGCACCAACAAGTCAGTCGATCCATACATGGCCGCAGCCATGCGCGGGTTGTCGCTCACCACGACCGAAAAGTCCGCCGCACGTAACACCGCCGCCACCCGCCGAGCTGCCGCGCTTGGCAGCATTCCCTTGTCGATCGGCACCGAGATTCTGACCGCCCCAGCGCGCAACTGGATCCGGCCGCCGCTGGCAGGCAAACCGTGATCGCAACCTATCGCGAGCAGGAAAGGCGGCGGCGGATCGACCACCTCCACAGCAATCTGCTCGAGCGGCCCGAAGCTGACACCGCAGGAGCCCCACAGAGCATTGGCGCGACCGAGCGCGGCCTTCGCCAGCATGGTCGCGCCCGCTAGATCGCCGCCTACCGGCAACGCCCCGCCCGCAGCCAGGCGCACGAACACAAAGCGTAGCTGCGCCCGGTATCGTTCCAAATCGCCGACCGCTGTGGAGCGTGGTCCCGCCACGCGCAGCCGGCCCAGCTCGACGCCATCCGGATGGCGCTGCAACACCAAGCTGCCCCCGAGCGCCGCGAGCACTGATCGGTCACGCACCAGGGGATGCTGAGCATCGATACGGTCGGTGACCGCACGAATCGGCAGCGTGATCTTGCAAGCATGGCCAGCCGGGGCCTGCTCAGGGCAAGGCGTCGCTTCGAGCGCGACATTCTGAAGCTGGGCGAGCGGCTTTCCCTCCGAATCCAACGACGCAACCCGAATCGACGAAGGGAGCGAGCCTGAAGGTGCTGAGAGCAAATAACGAAGCGCATCAGGATCGCCGTGAGCAGGCTCTTGGGGCTGCTTCGGCGGCGTGCGCTGCAAGCTCGCCCGAAGCTTGGTCAGCGGTTGGATCTTGCCCGAGCCGACCACCCCATAGATCTGCAGCCCCTCGACACTTTTGGGCAGCGAGCCAGAGGGGCCAGCGGCGCCGGCCGGTAGCGCCCAGCAAGAGACGATCAGCAGCAGCGCCAAGGCCAGCTGCGCGCTCCATCGCGCCGTAGCCTCGACCAACCGAGCGCGGGCGGCGCTGTCTACCGCGAGATCCTGACGCAGCTCGATCTCCAGGGCCTGCTTAGCGTGGCGGGTAGCGTGGTGATGCGCGGCATAGATGAAGCCCTGCTTGCCCGAGTAAGGTTCATTGAGCCGCACGGCAAAGCCGGCTTGGGCCATGCTCTCGGCCATGCGCTCAGCTTCTGCTTGGGCATGATCGAAGAGCACCCCGACCTCGAAGTCGCGCCGCTTTCCCTCGTAAACCGGTGTGAAGCTGTGGATGGCCAGCACCACGGTCGCCGCACTGCTCGCGACGAGCCGATCCACCGCGTCGTGGTAGGCCCGCCAGTAGCTACGACGACGCTCGGCGGCGGCCGGCTCGACCTGCGCGTTGAGCTCCACTGCTTTGCCTTCCGCGTTTTGTCGGAACAAAGTCGGCGCCTCGAGAGGCCGATTGGCATCGATGAGCAGCCGTGAAAAGCGCGTCAAGACTGCCGCCGCACCGGTAGCTGACGCAAGCTCACGGGTCAGCTCGGCAGCACCCAAGTCGAAAGCCCAGTGGGTTCCTTTGAGACGCAAGTCACTCGCCGACCATTGCCATGGCTCGGGCAGCTGCTCCGAGGCGTGCTCACAGGTGAGCACCAGCGGCGCCGCGATGTCGCTGGCAGCGATTTGCTCCGGTCTGGCCCACGTGTCGGCCGCCATCATCAGGCTCGCGTGACGCGAATGCGCACCTTCTCGCCTTGCAACGTTGCCTCGACGAAATCCCCTTGGCCATCGTCGTCGAGGTCACCTGCCGATAGCATGTCGCACAAGGCTTCGGCGACGAGGTGCTCGCGCTGCGCCTCGACGACACGCTTGACGCGGTCATTGCCGCAAATGTGCAAGGCCACCCGATCGGTGTAGGCCAGCTTGAGCTGCTTTCGCACCGATTGCACCTTGGCCAGGATGTCGCGTCCGAGACCCTCGTCGAGCAGCTCATCGCTCAAGTGCGTGTGCAACACCACCACGCCGCTGCGACCACCGGCTGCGGCGAAACCCTCGCTCGCGACCACGGCGACTTGAACCTCTTCGTCGTTGAGCTCGAGCTGCTCGTCGCCGATGGTGATGACGATCTTTCCACTCTGGGCAAGCGCGCCACGCAACTGGCCAGCATCCGCCGCGGCGAGCGCCTTCTTGACCGCCTGCACCTTTTTGCCGAGGCGTGGCCCCAAGGCTCGGAAATTCGGCTTGAGCCGATAAGCAACCTCGTCGCCCTCCTGCCCCGGCTTCAGCCAGCGCACCTCGTGAACGTTCAGCTCTTCGGCCAGCAAGCCTTGGTAACGCTGCAGCGCAGCCGCTTGTTCGGCGCTGCTCACAATCACGTCGGCCCGCGACAGCGGTTGACGCACACGTAGCTTGTTGTCCGTCCGCACTTGAAGGCCCAGGCTGACCAGCTCCCGCACTGCGCCCATCTGCTGCGCCAGACCCTCGTCGATAGTCGCCTCGTCAGCGCCTGGATAGGTGCACAAGTGCACGCTCAGCGGCTGCGAAGTCGGCCAGGGACCGCGAACCAGATTCTGGTACATCGCTTCAGCGAAGAACGGCACGAAGGGGGCGATGGCACGTGCAAGGCTCACCAAGGCTTCGTACAGCGTGAAGTACGCGTCGCGCTTCTGTTGCGCCACTGCTTGGTCATCGGCTGGCGCCCAAAAACGCGCCCGGCTGCGCCGAACGTACCAATTGGACAAAGCGTCGACCACGTCCACGAGGCGCTGGGCGGCGTCATAGATCCCGAAGCTGTCCAGGCTGCGGGAAACGTCGCGGATTGCCAGAGCCACCTCCGAGCTGACCCAGCGATCGAGCTGGCAACGCTCAGCAACTGGGCGGTAAGCGCGACTGGCGGCCAGCTGGGCCGGACTGGTATCGGTCGCCTCGGGGTTGCCATCGGCAGGCGAGAAGCCGTCGATGTTGGCGTAGATGGTGAAGAACGAAAAAACATTACGCAGCTTGACTACGAAGTCCTTCTGCGCGAGCCGCACGTTGCTCAGCGAGTGCCGCGTGTTGGTCCACGGCGGCGAGGTCACATAGAAGAACCAGCGAAACGCGTCGGCCCCCGGCGCTGGTCGCGCTGGATCCTCGATGCTCACCCGATGCTGCTGAGGCAAACGCGGCACCTCGAAGGGCTTGACGGAAAAGGCTTCGCCCCCAACCGAAACGCCCAACGACTCCATGTCGGCCGAGTCGAGCACGACCACGCGTCGCGGCAGTCCTTTGACTGGTCGCAGCGTGAAGCTCGACTTTTCGTCTGGCTGGTCTTTGCGGAACACGGCCACCTTTGCCGAGTCCCCGCTCATGTCCAGCCCCTCGTAGTCTTCTCTGGCGACGAGGGCGACGCCGCGTCCCGCGTCGAGCTTGCCCGCGAGCTTGCTCAGCTCAGGATGGCTCTTGTCGACCGGAGTGAACTCCATTTGCACCGCCGACAAGATGATGTCGGGCGGCGTGTAGTTGCCCTTGCTCTTGCTCTCCTTTTTGCCCTCCCGGTCGCACACGTGACCAAGCACCACGCAGGCCTTGTAAGGGTGGGGAAAGGACTTGGCTGGCAAGCCAATGCGCTCGCAACTGTCGTCGTCGAACACCAAAGTCGAGATCATCAACAGCGAGTAGAACCAGCCCCTGGTCTGATCGATTGCTTCGCTGATGAAATCTGCCGGCCAGGCTTGCCCAAAGCGCTGCACCGAGTCCTGCAGATGGGGGAAGCCGAACTGGGCAAAAGGCATGCAGCCTGCGTCGAACCAGCAGTCGATCACTTCACTGACCCGATTCATCGCGCCTTGGCAGCCGTCAGCAGTGCAGGCGAAGCTCACCTCGTCGACCCAAGGTTTGTGCACGATGAGGTGCTCGTTGAGGCTGGGATCTTCCTTTCGCGCTGCCTGGAAGTGCGCAAATGCCTCAGGATTGAGCGCCTCGATCTCGCCCACGCTGCTGGGCGCGTGCTCGTGGCCACAGTGGTCGCATACCCAGACGTTCAGCGGGGTGCCCCAGAAGCGCTCGCGGGACAGCGCCCAGTCGACATTGTTGGCCAAAAAATCGCCGAAGCGGCCCTCTTTGATGTGACCGGGCTGCCAGTTGATCGTCTTGTTGTTGGCGATGGCCTGATCGATGCGCTCGGTAGTCCGAATGTACCAAGCCGGCCGAGCCAGTTGGATGAGGGGATCGTCGTCGGCGCGCCAACAGAAGGGGTAGTCGTGACGATACTTCTCGAAGTGCACCAGCAAACCGCGATCATCGAGATCCTTGACGATGGGCTTGTCGGCATCCTTGACCCACTGGCCCGCAAACGCTCCAGCCTCTTCGCTCATGGTGCCGTCGGGCTCGACGGAGCAGATGAGCGGAACGCTATCCGGATCCCGGTAGCGCCGCAGCTGCGCCTTGTGGGCGTTGTTGTCGTCCTCACCGAAAGCTGGCGCTACGTGAACGATGCCCGTGCCCGCGTCGAGGGTGACGAAGTCCTCGTCGAGCACCCGCCAATAGATGACCTCGTGGCCCCCTTCTTTCAGCTCGGCGGTGGTGTCGGCCAACGCGCTGAAGGTGTCGAAGCACGGTCGATAACGCTTTCCCACCAGCTCGCTGCCTCTGATGCGCGCTTGCACTTCGAGCTCGAGCTCGAGCTTCTTGGCGATGTCCTCGCGCAAGGCTTCAGCCAAGATCAGCGATTTGCCATCCCGCCAGTCGACCTTGACGTAGTCGAGCTTGCTCTTGACGGCTGCGTAGCCGTTGGACAGCAGCGTCCAGGGCGTAGTGGTCCAGACGCAGAGATAGCTGTCAGCCTCGTCCAGCAACTCCAGTGCTACGAAAGCGCTCGGATCGTCGACGGTCTTGTAGTTCCAGCCGACCTCGGCTGCGCTCAGGGCCGTACCGCCTTGCGGCCACCACCAGCACACGCGGTGCCCTCGATAGAGCAAGCCTTTGCGGTGCAGCTCGCTCAGGGCCCACCAAACGCTCTCCACGTAGCTCTTGTGGAAGGTCACATAAGCGTTGGCAGTGTCGAGCCAGAAGCCAATCTGCTGCGTATTGGTCTCCCAGGCCTCGGTGTAGCGAAACACCGATTCGATGCAGCGGTTGATGAAGGGCCTGATGCCGTAGGCTTCGATTTCGGCCTTGCCATGGATGCCGAGGTCCTTTTCCACCTCGACCTCTACCGGCAGGCCGTGCGTATCCCAGCCAGCCTTGCGCGGAACATCGTAGCCACACATGGTCTTGTAGCGCGGCACGACGTCCTTGACGCTGCGGGTCAGCACATGGCCGTTGTGGGGCATGCCGTTGGCGGTAGGTGGTCCCTCGTAGAAGACGAAGGGCCCCCTGGAAGGCCCGGTGTGGCGCGTCTCGGCGCTGAGCGTCTTGTGAAAGATGTCGTGCTCTTTCCAAAACGCGAGCACCTCGGCTTCATCCCGGGGGAAATCGAGCTCGGGGCGAACCGGGCTGAACGCACGTTTGTCGTCGCTCATGGTGACCGGAATAACTACTGTCCTGAAACTGCGATGGCTATCACATTTGCGCGGCCAGGGCCGGCGAGTCACATCGCAAGTAGGGACGTGAGATCGGCGCGAATCGACGCAACACCGTCTGCGCCGGCCTGCAGACAAGCAAGCCCGCGGCCCTGATCGACTCCGCCGAGCGCCAACAAGCGAGGTGCTTGCCTGCCGTCGAGTAAGGCTCTTGCTTGCCTCAGCGCATCGAGCCCGAGGGCTGGCCCCTTGCCAGGCGTGTCGAAAATGGGCGACAAGAGCACGGCGTCGGCGCCGCCACCGAGGGCCGCCTCGATCCCAGCTTGATCGTGCGCTGAAACCGATACCCAGCACGACCGGCCCAGCAGCTTGCGGGCGTCACCGATATCGACTGATCGCCGCCCGAGGTGCACGCCGTCGGCCGCCACCAAGCGGGCCAGATCGAGCCGGTCGTTGACCACCAATCCCGCACCCAAACGGCGCGTGAGCCCGCGCAGCTTCAGCCCGAGCGCAAGTAACTCGCGGGCGGGCAATAGCGGATCCCTCAACTGCACCGCGAAGCAACAGCGGGCCGCTGCCGGCAGCTGTGCGAGCGCCTCGATCCGCGCCACCAGCCGCTGTGGCGACAAGCTCGTCTCGTCGCTGATCTGCAGCACCCGCAATCTGGCGAGCACGCTTACTGCTCCTTGGCCGGACTCTTGGCGGCTTTGCCGGCTGCCGCATCGTCGAGCTGATGTTTGGCGCGCGTGGCGAAATGGCTCGATGGGTAGCGCTTGATCAAGAACTCGAGGGTATGGCGCCACGCTGGCTCGTTGCCCTGCTCACGGAAGTCCTCGGCCAGCTTGAAGAGCGCCTCAGCTGGCGTCTCCTCGAGCGCTTGACCTGGATTCGGGTCGCTGCTGCATTGAAATGGCGCGCTGGCAAGGGCAGCTGAAAGCAGCATCATCGGCACGACACGCAGCATCGCTTCAGCGTAGCGCCGCACCGGCCGCGATACAAAAACTGCACCTTCTGAGGGCTGCCAATGACGGGACTTCTCCCCAAGCGCCTGCTAATCTGCTTCGGCCAAGGAGTTGTGCCTCCGCACCCAGATGCCGGACAGCTGAGATGAACGACGACGAGCTGGGAGTCAAAGCCGGGCAGGTTATCGACGGCAAGTACCGTATCCTGAAGCTTTTGGGCCGTGGCGGGATGGGCTCGGTGTGGCTCTGCGACCACTTGTCGCTGTTTTCCCGAGTCGCCCTCAAAGTCATCAAGCCGGCCATCGCCCAGAATCGCAACTCTCTGGCCCGCTTCATGCGAGAGGCCAAGGCCGCCGCGATGCTGCGCAGCCCCCATGTGGTGCAGATCCTCGATCACGGCAAGACCGATGACATCGCCTTCATCGCCATGGAGTTTCTCGATGGCCAGAGCTTGCTGCAGCGGCTGAAAAAGGGCGGTCCCCTCAGCCCGTCGCTGACCAGCACGATCATGACCCACGTCGGTCGGGCCATCGGCAAGGCCCACGAAACCGGGATCATCCATCGCGATCTCAAGCCCGACAACATCTTCATCATCCCCAACGACGACGAGATCATCGCCAAGGTGCTCGACTTCGGCATCGCCAAGACCGGACTGTTCGAGCTCAATCAGACCGAGAGCCCGCAGACGCAAACCGGAGCGCTGCTGGGCACGCCCTACTACATGAGCCCCGAACAAGCGACGGGACAGAAGGACATCGACCATCGCTCGGATTTGTGGGCCATGGGGGTCATTGCCTTCGAGTGCTTGACCGGCAAGCGACCGTACCGAAGCGATTCCCTAGGCGAGCTGGTGCTGCAGATTTGTGCACGTCCGATGCCGGTCCCCTCTTCGCTGGCCAACCTCCCGCCAGGCTTCGACGCCTGGTTCGTGAAGGCCCAACAGCGCAAGCCCGCGCAGCGTTTCCAGACGGCCAAAGAGATGACCAAAGCGCTACGCGAGGTGCTCAGCCAGCCCGTGGTCGAACGGGCCCAAGCGCCCAGCACCGTCGCCAGTCCGATGGCCTCGACATCGAATGAGCCCGCGTCCGAGCTGGCAAGTGGCATGACGCCAATGCAGGTCACCCCAAATGTGGCCACCGACCGCAATTTCCCTCCTGGTCTGGACAGCGCACCCACAACTGAAGCGCCGAGCGTTGACGCAACAGCCAACAGTGCCGAAGCAGCGGCTGGCTCAACACCACGGGCCCAACCAATCGACCGAACCAAGCCCTCCCCGGTCGAGCTGTCACTCGAGGCACTGGCCGCTGCGACCGCTGAGCCAGGGCTGGAGACGCTCGATCCGCTGGCGTCCACCGCCGCCCCAGGCCGCAACCGAACGGTCATGGTCGGCGTGGGACTCGGCGTGCTCGCGCTGGCCTTGGTCGTCATTGCAGCTAGCCAGCTCCTGCCTTCGACCAGCACACCGGCCCGCGGAAGCAGCACGGCCTCCGGCAGCCCTACGAGAGCTGAGCCGCCGCCAAGTGCGCCGTTATCGACCGGGGCACCCTCATCGAACGAAACGAAGCCCAACTCAGCGGCGAGCCCTTCAGCCAATACCGCTAGCACCGACGCAGCGGCGGCCAGAAAGACGGCCCCCGAGGTCAAGCCCCGAACGGCAGCAACGCCGACAGCCAGGCCGACCACCGGCAAGACTGCCCCAACGGCCCCGACCACTCGACCTGGCACGCGCACACCTGCCAAAACAAAGACACCCGACGACCCGCTCGGGATCTGACTTCACGCCGATCTGTTTCAAGGCTGCTGGATCTGTTTCAAGGACAGCTGGGCAGAGCCTCGAGCTCGGTGCTCAGCTCGTCGTAGCTCTCGATACGCCGGCCGCCCTTGGCGTCGTCGAACTGGTAGAAGACGCGACGCTCGGCGGGCTGGATGTTGGCTTCCAGATAAGCATCACCGTCGCTCTGGGAGTTACCAAAGCCGTAGCTCGGCACCAGGCCTCGTTTCGCCAGCAGCGCCAGCTCTTGGGTCTTGTGCTCGGTAACCGCATTGCCCGTCACTGCTGCATTGCCGGCGGTGGTGCGCACGATGCCTCCCTCGAAGCCGGCGGCAGCCAAAAAACCGCGCGTGCGCTCGGTGAGCCACTCTGGCCGCGCCGTCAGGTAAAAAGGCCGCCAGCCCTTGCCCACCAGCGTAGCGAAGGCACTAGCGGCGCCCGGGTTGGCCTCGGGCAGCGATCCCTCGAGCAGCGCCTCGAAATCCGTGACATCGAAGGTGGTCAGCGTTCCGTCGACGTCGCTGACGAACACGAAGGTACCTGCCGACAGAACCTCGACGAACAGCTCGACCGTGCTCAGGTCACCTCTGACCACGAAGTGAACGCGGTGGCGCCCGACATCGAGAACCTTGTCCTGGGGGATCTGGAAAAACACCCGGCCCCCATCATCCTCGACCCCGTCGACCGCAGGGTGCTGGTTCTTCTCGGTCGTCGCCACGCTACCGAGCAGCTCCCACTCGCCGGTGCAGCCACGCAGCAGATGAATGTCCACGTTTTCGTCTTTGAGCGCCGCGCCCTGCAGCTTGCCGTAGGCGAACTTGGCGATGAGCCATTGCGGATCGCCCGGCTTGAAGAAGGTGTCGCGACCGCGATGGCGGACATCGCCATTGGCGAGCACTTTGGAGCCGACGTGCTTCCAATCTTGCTGGGCCCCCGGATGGGGCGGCGCGTTGTCGCAGTGAGGAGGCAGATAGCAGATCCCGCCACCTGCGCCGCCGCTGGTGTGACCACCACTGCCGCCGCTGTCCCCGACGTTGCCGCCTGACCCCGCGGTCGCGCTGCTGGTAGTAGGTCCTTGCTCTGGGGAGCTGCTACTGCAGCCCGCAGCGATCAAACAGGCCGCCCCCAGGGCCATGACGAAACTGCGCACGATCATTGGTCTATCGCGCCTTGCCCGACGAATCCAGCAGGACGAGTAAAGCGAAGCCAGCGCATACTGAATGTGTGCCGAACGGAGTCAGGCTCCAGCCACGCCACTAGGGTGGTCGAGGTTGCTAGAGTCAGTGGGCCCAGCAGTAGATGTGGCTCTGCGCGGTGCGCACGCACATGGTCCTCATCGACGTACGGCCGATGGCGCCATCGGAGGCCTGGGAGTCGCGCCGACACTCTCGGACGTTCGCGGCCTGCGGCCAACTGTTTCGCAAACAGTAGCGACGAGCCGGTTGTCAGCCCAACCTGGCAAAACCTCGTCCGGCCTGCAATTTGCTTTCCGAAAGCACAATCTGAGCGAGCACGAAAGTGAGGCGTAGCATTGGGATCACGAAAGAGCTCCGTACGGGGCATGGCCAGTTTTCACGATTCGCTCAACGAGTGGCAGAGCACAGTCTTGAATTGCGCCCGCACGTTGAGCAACCAGAGCAAGGTTCGGAGGGAGTACATCCGGTTGACTGGGGAGCTGGTCGAAAAAGCGCTCGAGTCGGGCAAGGGCGGTGCGTCCCCGGTGAAGGTTGGCAAGGGTGTTCAGGAGATGCGAAACCAGATCATGAACATGCAACGGGCCAAGTCGACTCGGCTCGTAAAAGCGTTTGCCCAAGCGATGAAGAAGGAGGGCAAGCCGCTCGCGTGGCTGCTGGACAAGTACTCCGGAAAAGGCTTTGGCAAAGCTTTCAAAGCCCTCACGGCAGCGGAGCGTGACGTAGTTTGGCTAGAGCTCATCAAGGCCGGTGGCCGCACGCGACCGAGCGTGAGTGCACAGGTGGGCAATTGGGCGAAGAGCGCGAGAGCGCTCTGGATCCTGTCGCTAGGCATCTCCGCGCTGCACATCGGCATGGCTGACGACAAGACGCACCAAACGGGCAAGGAGATAGCGTCGCTGCTTGCGAGTTTGGGTGGCGGAGCGGGTGGTGCGGTCGCCGTGGGTGCCATGGTGAGCAACCCCATCGGCATTGCTGTTGGGATGGTGGTAGGGGGCATGCTTGGGGCGGCTCTGGTCGGAGACCTGTTATACGACGCAGCCGTCAATCCGCTTGGAGTCGGCTCACAGTACTCAAGAGCATTCCTCAAACCTTACGTGGGTCGCTTCACAACCAATGAAAAGGGAATTGCGCGCGCGCTTTACAAGAAGTGCGGCCGAAATGCCATTCGCACCTTTGAGGTCCTCGACGCCCTCTTTCGTCACTACAACAACGACGCTGATGAGGTTGCCCTCGAATACCTCAAACTAGTGAGTAACGACATCGCGCTTCTCAACTCCTTGAAGCACTGTCGCCCACTAGGCCAGCTGTTGGTTGCATGTCTCGAGGATGGGTGGACAACAGGGACGGAGGCGACCTACGCGAAGTTCGCGAGGAAGCTCTGGCGTATCCCCAAGCAGCGGCGGCGCGTTCAGCGGGGATACTCCCCAGGCATTCGTTGCTGCTTACCGGGTACTGCCATCTCGATGGCTGACGGCTCTGTTCGTCCAATCGAGAGAATCGCTGTTGGGGACTTGGTGCGAGCGCTCGATGGATCGGGCTCCGTGGTTGCAGCACGGGTGTGCGCCACCATGTCGTACCTCGGCTCAAAGCAGATGGTTCAGCTCAACGATGAGCTGACAGTGACCCATAACCACCGGGTTCTCATCAATCAACGCTGGACGCATTCAGCCTTGGCTCGTCCGAGCGACAAGTTGCTGGGCATTCGCCGCGGACGTTATGAGGTGGACGAGGTGGCTGCGTTCCGCGTACAAAAGCGGGACTATTGGGGTAGCGTTTTCAACTTCGAAGTGGAAGATTGCCACAACTACTTCGCCGACGGCGTGCTGGTTCATAACACAAAGATAATCTAGCAGATCCTGCCGCCTGCACCGCTGGTGGTGGTGCCACCACTGCCCTCCGCCGTCTCCGCCGGACCCCGTGCTCGCGGCGCAGAAGCCGGAGCGTGCTGTGGGGGGCTGCAGCCACAGCCCGCGGCGATCGAGCAGGCTGCCCTCAGGGCCATGACGAAACTGCGCGATTTTTGATCTATCGTGGCTCGTTCGACTAATCCACCTTGCATCCGGGCGAAGAGCCCCCTCTTGGGGCATAATGCAAATCGATGCCCCAGCGGCGTACGCGCATTGCCAAGCTGTTCGAGTCACATGGCGCGATGGTCTACCGTCGCGCTCGCTGCATCTTGGGCAACGATGCCGACGCCGAAGAGGCCACCCAAGAGGCGTTCATCCGGGCGTTGCGAGGTCTGGACGACCATCGGGCCGAAAGCGAGCTGTCGACCTGGCTCTACCGCATCGTGACCAACTACTGCATCAACAAGCTACGCGACAAGCGACGACGCCAGCAGCTGATGAGCGAGAAGGTCAAGAGCCAAACCTATCTGCGCCCGCGCTCTGCGGGCGACATGATGGTGGTTCGCAAGCTGCTCAGCGAGGCGCCCGACGATCGCTGGAGCCAAGCGGCCTTGTGCGTCTACGTCGACGGCATGAGCCACCAGGAAGCGGCCGAAGTTCTGCAAGTATCGAAGCGCACGGTGGGCAATCTGCTCACTCGATTCCAGTCGTGGGCTGCGGGCTACTGCGCACCGATGTTGACCGAGGAGGCGGTATGAGCAGCGCACCGCTCGATTTTCCTCAAGACCGCACCGACGATTGTCCTTCGGACTTGCGCCTCGACATGCTCTTCAGCGCCGAGCTCGACGAGACCGTCACTGGGCAGCTCGAAGAGCACGTGGCGACCTGCAGCTGCTGCGAGCAACGCATGGCAACCCGGCGAGCCGGCTTCGACGCCCTCGAGGGATTCGACGATCGCGCCATGCTGCAACGGCTCGAGCAGGAGGCAGCGCGGCTCGATGCGAAAGAGCCAGCTGCAAAACAGACCGAAGCGGAAGCCGAGCCAGGCGAAGACTGGCTCACCCGCTTCGCACAGTGGTTATTCCCGCAGCGGCTTCCGCAACTGGCGGCGGGCTTGAGCATGCTGGCGCTGCTCGCTGGCGGAGTGTGGCTATTGAGCCGCAACACCGGGCCCGATTCGCTGCCCACCGAAACGAGCGGATCGAGCTCGGGCGACGTGGTGCGACCAAAAGGCAAAGCCCGTATGCGGGTGCTCAAGCGCGTCGGCCCCGACACCGAGGAGATCTTCAGCGGCGCCCGGCTGCGGCCCGGCGACCAGCTTCGCTTCAAGATAAGCACGCCCACGGCCG
>CAZRGL010000033.1:0-12277 GCA_964599485.1 uncultured Polyangiaceae bacterium | reverse complement strand
GCTACCATCGAATCGTCGGCGTTGAAGAAAAGGGCGAGATCTTCGCCGCGATACCGATCAAACAGAACGCCCCCGCCCACCACGTCGACAGCCCCGGCGAGCGAACCCTCAGCGAAGCCATCGAGCTCGACGAAAACCTGGGCCGCGAGTGGTTGCACTTCGTCCTCTGCCCCAAGCCCTTCCGTTTCGACGAGCTGTCGGTAGCCAAATCCGATCCGTCGAAGCTGCTCATCCCCGAAGACTGCACCAGCAGTAGCTTCGAATTGCGCAAGGAGCGGCCCGCGCGGTGATGTGCCGCCACCTCGTGGGTCTGCTGCTGCTCAGCGCTGCGCTGCTGCTGGCGCCGCGCCTCGCAGCCGCCGAGATGCACGTATTGAGCGTGGGCAACAACGAGGGCCAAAGCGGTGAGGCGACCTTGCGCTTCGCCGAGCGAGACGCCAGCGCCATGGCCGGCGTGCTCAAACGCCTCGGCGGCGTCAAACCGGTCAACTCCACCCTCATGCTCGGCCAAAGCGCTGATCGGCTGCGGCAAACCCTAGGCGTCATCCGCAAGCGCCTGCGACAGCGCCGCGGGCGCGAGCGCCGCGAAATGGTCATGCTGGTCTACTACTCGGGCCACGCCGACGCGCGGGGGCTTCACCTGGGCGACTCGACCCTGCCCTACGACGAGCTACGCAAGCTGGTTCAAAAAGTGCCGGCGGCGGTACGGGTGCTGATTGTCGACAGCTGTCAATCTGGCGGCGTCACCCGCGTCAAGGGTGCTCGGGCGGCCAAGCCCTTCAAGATTCGTAACGACCAACGCTTGCGCACCAAGGGCATGGTCATCATCAGCTCCAGCGCCGCCGGCGAAGACAGCCAAGAGTCCGACCGCCTGGGCGCGTCTTTCTTTACCCACCATTTCATCAACGCGCTGCGGGGGGTGGCTGACGACAACGCCGACGGGCGCGTGACCATCGCCGAGGCCTACTCCTACGCCTATCACCAGACCTTGCGATCGAGCGGCACCACCAGCGCGCTGCAGCACCCCACCTTCGAGCAACGCTTGCGCGGCCGCGGCGAGGTCGCCCTCAGCGCCCCCGGACGCTACGGCGGCAACACCGGCAAGTTGCGGCTTCATCGAGCGGGAACCTACCTGCTCATGCGCAACCAACGAGGCGGCGCCATCGTCGCTGAGCTGCAAACCGACAGCCCTGGCCGCTCCATCCGGGTGCCGCCGGGTCGCTACCTGGCTCAGCTGCGCGGCAGCAAGGCCTATTACGAGTACGAGGTCAAGATCGCCTCGGGCGGTGAAACCAAGCTCTCCGAGCTGCCGTCCAAGCGGGTGGCCTACGCCCGGCTGGTGCGAAAAGGTGGTCCGCAGCGGGCCAGCCACGCGCTCGGGGTGTTGGTGGGCGGCCGAGGCGAGATCCTCGAGGGGCATGGGCCGCGCCCGCAGCTGGCCCTGAGGTACACATTGGAGTTGCCCTGGCTGACGTTGGGCCTGCGGGGACGGCTGTCGACCAGCAGCGCGCTGAGCCAAAGCGGCCTGGCCCACAGCCGACTGACGGAGCTGGGTCTGGGTCTGAGCGCCGAGCGCTACATCGATTTCGAGCCGCTGAGCGTGTCATTCGGCCTCTGGGGCGAAGCGAGCTATTTGCGCCAGCAGGTGGCAACCGCCACAAATGAGCCGACCCGTCACGGGCTCGGCGGGGCTTTTGGAGGATTGTTCGCCCTCGAGCGTGATTTGATCCCGGAGCTGAGCGTGCGGCTCGAGGGCGGACCGATGACCTTCTTTTCCCAGCGCGCCACCACCAGCCAGGGGGCCGAGAGCGGTCAACAGCTCGGCACGCCGCTCACCTGGTGGGCCGCAGCCGGCAGCACCTGGAGATTCCATTGAGCCGCTTGCGTCGAGCCTGGCCGCGAGCCGTCCTGCTAGCGAGCTCGCTGAGCGCCGGGGCGCTGAGCGCGGGCTGCGGCGATCCGCTAGTCGGCGTGGATTACTCCGGCACGCCCTTGCTCAGCTTCGAGGGCCAGATCCGCACGATCGACGACCTGCCAGCGAGCAGCGCGCCGCTTCGGCTTTCGGTCTTCTACAGCCCACAGGGGCGCACCGATGCGCCTGCCGCCGCGCTGGTGGAAGATCGCACGGTGTCGGTGGCCGTCGGGTTCCCATCCACCTTTCGCGTCAACGTTTTTCAACCGCCACCAGCAAGCTGGCTGGTCGAAGGCAGCGGCTTCGCGATCGCCTCGATTCTCGTCTACGAAGACACCGATCGGGCAGGCCACTTCGTGCCAGGCCGCAGCCGGGTATTGGGCGGATCGTTAGATCGAGCAGTTTTGTACGCCCCAGCCCCACTGCCCGCCAAGCAGTCGCCGACCGACGCCCCCCTCAGCGCGGGCATGGCGCTGGTCGTGCTTCCCCAGCCCTGCGGCGCTACGCTCGACTACACCGAAGGCAGCGAGGACTGCGGCGTGCCGCTCGGCGCCGCCTGCAAGCAAGACAGCGACTGCATGCCTTCTCATCCCTCGAATCAGACGTAATCGAAAGCGCGATGGCTATGAAAGACGAAAGTGCAACTTCCAATGACAGTGGCCCCCTACCAATCATGGTGGTCGATGACGAAGTCGCCCTGGGCCGCATGCTGGTCCGCAGCCTCAAGTCTGCTGGCTGGACAGCCGAGTACTTCGAAGATCCACGCGAGGCGCTACAGGCAGCGCGCGCGGGTAACTATGGCTTGATCATCAGTGACATCCACATGCCAAACATGACGGGAATCGATTTGATGCGCGCGGTTCGGCGCTTCGACTTCGATATTCCGATCATCTTGCTGACCGGGGCTCCCTCGATCGACACCGCCAAGAAAGCCGTCGAGCTAGGCGCATTTCGCTACCTCACCAAGCCGGCCGATTCGGCGGAGCTTCAAGCGGCTCTGCGAAAAGCTGCGTTCAATCATCGGATCGCCAAAATCAGACGCAAAGCGATGGACCTTCAGGGCCAGGACGAAGCTCGCCCCTCCGATCTCATCGGCTTGGACGTCGCCCTCGATGACGCCCTCGACTCACTTTGGATGGCCTACCAGCCCATCGTGCGTGGCAAGGACGGCTCGGTCTTTTCGTACGAGGCGCTGATGAGAAGCGAGAGCAAGACCCGGCCCCACCCCGGCGCGATCCTGGCTGCTGCCGAGAAGGTTGGGCGGCTCGACGATGTCGGTCGCCGCGTGCGCGAGATCGCCCCGCTGCCTTTTCTCGATAGAGACGATGACGTGGTTCTCTTTGTCAACTTGCACCCGCGCGATCTGCTGGACAAGAGGCTGCTCGACCGAGACACACCGCTCGGCAAGCTCTCCTCACGGGTGGTTCTCGAGATCACCGAACGCGCTTCCTTCGACGCAATTCCCGATGCACAAGAGACGATCGCCTACTTGCGTTTGCAGCGTTACCGCATCGCCGTAGACGACCTCGGCTCGGGCTACTCTGGGCTCACGAGCTTCGCCACGCTCGAGCCCGATTTCGTGAAGTTGGACATGGCTCTAATCCGCGACGACGATACCAACGTGACGAAGCAGAAGCTGGTCCGCACCAGCGTGGAGCTCTGCCGCGACATGGGCGTCGTCGTCGTCGCAGAAGGCATCGAGACTGTGAGCGAACGCGATCGCTGCGTAGAGCTCGGCGTCGACTTGCTGCAAGGGTACTTCATCGCCAAGCCAGGCAAGGCCTTCCCCGAGGTGCGCTGGTGAGCGCTCCTGTCGAGCTGAGGAGCTTGCGGAGCCGCGCCAGCAGCCGCGACCGCCCGCGCCGGAGCTGACATGGTCTTCTTGGCAAAGACCTTCGCCGTCATCATCGTCGGCCTGGCGCTCGTCGTCGCCGCCGGCTGGCTGGCTATGGGGCGCGGCAGTCGGCATGCCATTCGGCGGACCTTGGTCATCGTCACCCTTGGGTTTGGTTGGTTGCTATCGTCGGTGGGCGCGCTTGCCATCATGTTGCTGGACAATGAGGCGCGGCGAGCCGACATCGACGAGCGGAGCGTCAGCGCACGCGATCGCGCATACGAGCAACAATCAAGTCAGGCCCGTCGACGCAGCGGCGCGATCGCCCTGGTCATGACGCTATTGGCTGGCGGCGCGATGCTGCTCACGGCCCTCTTCTTTTTGGTGTTGCGTAGGCGCCTGCTCTCACCCCTCAGACTTCTCGAGGCGAGCGCGCACGCGATTGAAAGCGGAGAACCATCCCATTTGGTCGAGCTGCGCTCGGCGGACGAAGTGGGCTCCCTGGCAAGAGCATTCAACGCAATGGTCGCTACCATCGAGGACCTGTCCGCCGAATTGCGTGATGCAACAGAACGCTTGCAGCAGCTCACGGGGCAAGAGCAGAGCGCGGAAGTCTTGCGAGAGAGCAAGGCGCGGCTGGAGCACGCGCTCGAGGCAGCCAATGCCGGAACCTTTGTTCATGAGGTGGGAAGTGCAACGTTCGAGTTTGATTGCACAGCGCAACAAATTCTTCAGCTGCCCGCGGCCGAATGCTCTGTCGAAACCTGGCGCAGCGCGCTGCATCCCGATGATCTAGCGCCCACGCGTGCGAGCTTCGCCGCGGCAATCCAAGCGCAGCAAGAGCGCGTGGAGCTCGAATACCGGGTGCAGCGCCCAGGCAAAGAGCCGCGGCATGTGCTGGAGCAATCGAAGAACAGCTACAGCGAGAGCGGGGCTTTGCTCAAGGCCTACGGCGTCGTGTTCGACATCACTGAGCGGATGCTGGCTGAAGCGGCGCAAGTCGAGCGCCAAGAGCACATTGGGCTCGAGGCGGAAGTCGGTAGGGTTTTGACTGGGTCCTTCGAGCTATCCAACGCGCTGCAACGCTGCGTCGAGGCAATGGTCGAGCACTTCGATGCTGCCTTCGCCCGGATCTGGACGCTCAACCACGACGAGCAAGTGCTCGAGCTGCAAGTCAGCGCTGGGATCTACACGCACGTCAATGGCGACCACGCCCGCGTCCCGGTAGGCGCGCTCAAGATCGGCCTCATCGCCTCGGAGCGACAGCCGCACCTGACCAACGAGGTGATTGGCGACCCGCGGGTGGCCGACCAAGACTGGGCCAAGCGGGAGAACATGGTGGCTTTTGCCGGCTATCCGCTGATTGTGGACGATCGCGTCGAGGGTGTGCTGGCCTTGTTCGCGCGCCGCACGCTCTCGGAGGAGACCTTGCACACCCTACGGCGTATTGCCGACGCGCTGGCGCTGGGGATCAGTCGGCAACGAGCAGAGCGTGCTGTTCAGGAAAGTGAAACCAAGTTCCGCAGTCTCTACGAGGCGACTGAAGACGCCGTCATGCTGCTGAGCGGGGAGCACTTCATCGACTGCAACCCAGCCACCCTAGGGATGTTTGGTTACGACACGGTGGCAGAATTCTCGACTTTGCATCCGGCCGACATTTCTCCACCGCTCCAAGCCGATGGACGCGAGTCGCTGGATGCAGCAAACGACCGGATCGCGGTGGCTTTTCGTGACGGAGCCAATCGATTCGATTGGCTCCACATGCGGCAGGACGGAACGGTCTTCCCGGCTGAGGTGCTGCTGAACGTCATGCAGCTCGACGGCCAACCGGTCCTCGAAGCAGTGGTTCGTGACATCACCGAGCGCCGGCGAGCCGTCGAGGAGCTCGGCGAGGCACGCGACGCTGCTGAGGCCGCGAATATGGCCAAGAGCGCTTTTCTGGCCAACATGAGCCATGAGATCCGCACTCCCATGAACGCGATTCTGGGCTATGCGCAGTTGCTTCAGAGAGACAAGTCGCTCAGTCGAAAACAGCGGGAGCAAGTTGCCATCGTCCGTCGCAGCGGCGACCATTTGCTGACCTTGCTCAACGACATTTTGGAGATGTCGAAGATCGAGGCCGGTCGGGTTGCGCTACGCATCGAGCCCTGCGACCTTCGCGCACTACTCGAAGACGCGGCGCTCATGTTCCAAGAGCGGGCTCGCGACAAAGGGCTGCAGCTCGAATTGCGCATCGCTGGCGAGCTGCCCCGCCACATCGAGATCGACTCCGGGAGGCTTCGGCAGGTGGTCATCAACCTCCTGAGCAACGCGGTCAAGTTCACGAACAAGGGCGGGCGGGTTCGTGTTTCCGCCAAGTCTGAGGCGCTCGGTGCAAGCCGACACGCACTGACAATCGCTGTTGATGACACCGGCTGCGGCATCGAGCCCGAATATGTCGACAAGGTGTTCACGGCATTCGAGCAGACCCCCGGCGGGGCCCGCGAGGGCGGCACGGGTCTGGGCCTAGCCATCAGTCAGAGCTTTGCCAAGCTCATGAACGGCCAGCTGACGGTCGAAAGCACGCTCGGCGTAGGCAGCTGCTTCAAGCTCGCCTTCGAGGCCGCGGCGGCCGCGAGCGTCGCGCCAGACGATGAGTCTTCGCTCGAGATCCCGCTGAGACTGGCGCCTGCTGAATCTCGATACAAGGTGTTGGTAGTCGACGATGTCGAGACCAACCGAGAGCTGCTGTCAGAAATGTTGTCCGCTGTTGGATTCGAGGTTTGCCAAGCAGCCGACGGGCAGGCCGCCATCGTCGAAAGCGCGGCCTGGCAACCAGACTTGATCCTCATGGACATGCGCATGCCAGGACTGGACGGCCTGGAGGTAACCCGGCGACTGCGCGCAAGCGCCAGCAGCGCCGCCATCGTCGTCGTCTCGGCGAGCGTGTATCCGGACGACCGACGCGATGCCCTCGAGGCAGGCGCCGACGACTTTTTGGCCAAGCCGTTTTCGGAGGCCAAGCTTTTTGACACCATCAGAGACGCGCTCGACGTCGAATATGAGTACCGCAGCGACCGGGTGCTCTCGACAGCTCCCTGTGAGCCTGAAGAGGAGCTGCTGGCGCAGGCTATTTTTGAGCTGCCACCCGACCTGGTCGACCAGCTCCGTCAGGCGACCATCAAGGCCCAGATGGATCTCATCGGTGAGCTCATCGACCAAGTGGCCAACTCGGCGCCCGACTTGGCCAAGGAGCTACGACACCTGGCCGACCAATTCCAATATGAGAAACTGCTGCGCTTGCTCGAGCCTTGAAATCGCAGTTTGAGCCGTCACCGAGCCTCGGGCTCCGACTACTCGGACCTCGGACCACGCGAACCCTGAGCTGAGCCGTAACCAGACAACTCGTGCTCACTGAAACGCCCCCAGCCACGTCACGGCCTGCTCTTCGTCGGTGAACACACCGCCGGGGACTTGCGGACGGCCTAGGCGCACGAACAGTGACCCGACCATGCGAGAGAAGGGGGAGCCGACGAGGATGGCCATGCCAAGAATAAGACGCTTGCTGGAATCTCCGAACAACCGGCGCGCTGGCCGGCTCATCGCCCCCGTGTTGCGAATGTCGGCAAGCATCCACACCTTGCCCCCAGCTGCCAGTCGGCGCACGGCTGCGATGACCTCTTGTGCGTCGCTCAGCTCATGTTGGTAAGCGGCCTTCGGCTTGAGCACGACGAGCCCGTCGTGACGCAGGAGCACCTCACCCGACTTGGTGTGGATTACCTCTGCCGGAGGCGCTTCTTTGGAGAGCGCGGCTGCCGTCATCGTGTCGCCGACCGTAGCCCAAATGTCGTGGCTCTGGTGTTGAATAAGAGAAAGTGAATAAAAATGCGTCGGGCTTGCCCGTTTAGCTGACCGGCGGGTCCAACGAACAACTGACACGACAGCGCACCCCGCGCTTTGACCGGAGGTAACCGAATGAACAGCTCGACGAAAGCTACCTACAAATCCGCCCGCTCCACCCTCAGCGCGACCTGGCGCCGCCGCCTAGGCCTTGGTTTGGCCTGCTGCGCGGTTGGATTGGCGGGTTTCGCCATCGACAGCCCGGCGCAAGCTTCAGAGAACGTGGGCCAGAGCCAATTGCGCATCGTCGACGGCCAGCCGGCCACCGAAGGCGAGATTCAGGCGACCGTCGCCCTGCTCGATCCGCAAGGTCAGCAGCCCTTCTGCACCGGAACCCTGGTCGCCCCCCGCGTGGTCGTCACTGCCGCCCACTGCGTGACGGTGGAAAACGGCGACAAAGCCGATCCGGCCTCGCCCGAGCAAATCGCGGTCGGCGCCGGCATGCTCAACGCCAAGCAGACGCCCAAGGACAAGATTTACGCCGTCTCCAAGGTCGTGCCGCACCCCAGCTACCCCAACTATGACCAAACCAACGACCCGACGGGCATGCTGCACTACCACGACATCGCCGTGCTGGTGCTCAGCCAGCCGGTCGAGGGCATGAAGCCAGCCCCGGTGCTGCCGCTGAGCCAATTCGACAACGTCCTCAAAGAAGGCACCCCCGTGACCATCACCGGCTATGGCCTCATCGGCTTGAGCGACGACGCTTCTTTCGGCGTTCTCTACACGGCGCAGACGCCGTTCCAGCGTCGCACCGATTCGGAGTTCCTCGCCGGCCGCAAGGGCCAGCCCGACAGCTGCAACGGCGACTCAGGCGGACCGGCCTACGTTTCTCATGAAGGACGCACGTTCCTCATCGGCGCCACCTCACGCGCCACCGATGACGCCAACCTCGCCTGCGGCGAAGGCGGCATCTACTCGCTGGTCCCCGCCTTCGAGGATTGGATCAAAGCGTCGGCCGACGGCCTCTACCCGCCCGCCGAGCCACAGTCGAATGGTCAGAACGAGGACAGCCCTGCTCGAGCCGCCGACGATGATGACGAGGGCGGCGGCTGCAGCGCCACGGGCAACCGCGACGCCAGCGGCTGGCTCGGCGCTTGGCTACTAGCCCTGGGCTTGGCGTTCGCCCACCGCGGCCACAGCAAACGCGCGTGATGCCCCCATTCGCGTTCGCATCCACCACGTTGCTAGTTGCTGGCTCCCGTCTGGCCGGCGCTAATACCGAACCACGAGGATTGGAAAAGTAGGCAGTTTCGTCCCCCCCCCACAGGCGGGAGCTCAGCACACCGGCTGCTGGGCTCCTGCCCTTTTTCTTGGGCTGCGTCGATCCGCTCTGATCCCGTCCATCGGACACCTCATGACGGAGTTACATGTTATGCCTCGTTGAGTGCTCGTACGTATGACTCTGGTGGTTGTCGTCGCAGTTTCGGCATGTGCTCACACGCCGACTGTCGTCCACCCCATCGCCTGGCCGTCGAATGCGACAGTGATCGCCGTTCATTCGGTGCCAACTCCAGTGGAGGCGAAGGCGACGGAACCAAGTCTCTTTCTGCGCTACGAATCGACTCGGATTTTCGCCCAGCGAACGGACGGTCCCAGCTTCCCACTTCCACAAGACATGGCTGCGATCCTCCCTGGATGGGTCGATGGGGTGCGCGTGACTTGGGATCGTGAGGCCTGCTTGCTCGGAGGCCACATTGAGCGCAAGACCGGTCATCACGAGGTCGTCGACGGTGGTTTCTGCTTCAACGGCGAGACCCGAGCATGGCGGACCGTTCGGCTCAGCTCGATGCCACCAGAGCTTCGACCAGCCCACGGACCCACCGCGCACCGCTGGTGCCAAACCCTGATCGCTGGCAACCAACGAGTCATGTCGTGCTCGCACCGCAGCGGCGGCGGCCAAGCATCCGACTGCGGAAGGCAGATTCCAAGACGAATCCAGCTGGGCACCTATCGTCTGGTCGGCCTTCGCTGAGTCAGCCACCAACTGAGGCTTTTACGGCGCGGCCTGCCATGTGGCCCAGCATTGACCTGACCAGATGGCAGCGAGGGGGTCCGGGCTCTGGCCGATTCAATCATCGACCCGCTCTTGTTATGTTGGCGTGATGAAGCTTCGCTGGGACCACTTGACGTTCATGCTGCTGATTGTGTGGACGACCGCGACGCCTGCGCATGCCGACGTTGCGCCTAGGCCACCTGACCATTGGAAGATCTACCTCGTCAATCTGGGAGACTACCCCCAGTACCGGTTCCTTTCGATCGACTACAGGCGTCACCAGATAACCGAGTGCAAGGCCGACCAATCATGCGACTCGGGCAGCAGCCCTGCCTCAATCCGGATGGCAACGGCTGACGACTTCGCTCGACTTCAAAGCATGTCACCCAAGGAGCTCGACAAGCAGAAGCTCACCGTCAAATGCACCAGCCATGACCACCTCGACGATCAGGGAAACACCAAGTTTCGTGTAGTCCTGACGGACAAAAAGACCTGCAAGCTCCTCAAAACCGACGAGCCGATTCAGTCTCCCGGCTGTTCACGGTGCTCGCTTACTACCGGCGACCGACCGGGTTGGACTTTCGCAGCATGGGTCGCCGGTTTGGTGCTGTTGACGTTCAGACGGCGTCGTCCGCGGGCGTCTATTTCGCAGAGACGCACAGAGAGACACGAAGAGGACACACAGGTTCTGTTTCTTGGTTGACGGTCAGCTCATTGTTCGATCGTCGGAGGAAACGCTGATCCACGTTTCGGCTCGCGTTTGTGGCCAAGGGGTGTTTTTCGGCTTTGCCCCTCCCCTCTCTGTGCCTCTGTGCCTCTGTGCCTCTGTGGCTAAAAAAATGCGGCGCGAGCCGCCCCGCACCGCTTCGAAACAGCCAAAAAGCGGGCATTCGCATCCACGTGCTAGGCGCTGGCTCCCGCAAGGGGTCGGGCTAGCGCTAGCACCACCCCTGAAGGATCGAAGAAGTAGGCAGCTTCGTCCCCCCAGGGGCGCGGGCTCAGCTCACTCAGTTGCTGGGCCCCCGCTTGTTTGATGCGCTCGATGGCCGACTCGAGCTGCTCGGTATGCAGATACAGCTCGCAAGGGGCGAGCTGCCCGGCTGGAATGGCCAGTGGCACTTGGCCGATGTTCTTGCCGAAGCCCTCGCGCTGATAGAGCCCGAGGCGCTGGCCGGCGGGCAGCGCCAGCTCGACATAGACTGGTGTTTGCACCTCGATGGGCCAGTCGAAAGCGCGCTGATAGAAGTCCACGGCACTGGGCAGATCCTCGACCGCCAAAATGGTGAGCACATGTCGCACGACGGTAGGCATGCCGGCAGTGTACGATGGGCAGCACCAACGATGCTTACGATTGCCTCTACCGCCAAGCCAGCCAAGTTGTTGCTCGCCGCCACGCTCGTTTTGGCGTTGACCGCTTGCTCGGACGAAACACCCGAAGAGACGAGCCCGATCCCGGCGCCGCCGTTCCGTCATCAGACCTTCTACGAGCAGCTCGGAGGGGCCGCTGAGTCCTTCGGTCAGCTCGAGGGCGACTGGATCGAAGATTACGGCGACGCCACCTTCTACGGGCTGGCCTACTACACCTACACTTCGGCCGATCCGGCCGGCGACGCCCGCGTGCAAGCAGCGCGCAAACGGGCTCGCAGCCTGCTCGACAACGCCGACTTCTTCGAAGACGACATCAATGAGATGGCCATGGCGGCCTTCGGTCTCATCGCCTACATCGACGCCACCGGTGACAAGGCTGACTTGCCACTGCTCGACATCTTCATCGATCGCATCGACGCCTTGCTCAGCGCCATCGGCTGGTACCTGCAGCCGGGCGCCGTAGACAGCTGGGCACTGAGCACCTACGGCTCGACCGCAGTCAGCGCCCTCATCGGGCTCATCAACGCCGAATACGCCACCGAGGTGGGCGGACCGCGGGCGGCCGAGCGGCGCGATTGGGCCGTCGAGATGGCCAGCCGCATCGACGAGGCGGCCTTCGACGGCAGCATGTACGCCATCGGCCCCGACCGTGAGGGCCTGTATCTGTATCCTCACGTCTCGATGATCATGCTCAACGGCCGGCTCTTTCAGCTGACGGGCAAAGAGGCATATCGACAGCGCGCCAACCTCAGCTACGAGGCCATCCAACCCTTGAAGCTGTCGGATGCGCCAGCGCGCTATCAGTCGCCCTACAGCGCCGAGTACATGGGCGCCAAGACCGACGACTACACCACCCTGTCGAGCCACAACTACCTGATGCTGGCCCTGTCGCTGCTGTTCCGCATCAACTCCGAGCCCGCCTACGCCGAGGAGCTCGACAGCGTCCTGGACGGGCTGGAAGACGAGCTACTCGGCAGCTGGTGCCTCTCGCACGTGCATCTAAAAGCGTGCACGCCTACCTGCAGCGCCGACGACGTCTGCGTGACCGACAGCTGCGTCAGCGATTCCTGCTCAGCAGGCGTGCTGCACCATTGGATCGATGGCGACATCGCGCAACCAGCCGACGCCGAGTACTTCTGCTCCGGCTGCAATCTGCAATTGCTCTACGTGATGTACTACCGCCAACACAAAATCTGACGCGAGGTTTCGTTCACTTGGCGGTGGAAACATGCTTGCCATGGGCAAGCAACGCTTGCCCGTGCTGTGAAATCCCTCGAACACGGGCAAG
>CAZRGL010000032.1:24301-35618 GCA_964599485.1 uncultured Polyangiaceae bacterium | reverse complement strand
GTGAAGATGAAGGCAGCTGTGAAGAAGAAGGCAGCTGTGAAGAAGAAGGCAGCTGTGAAGAAGAAAGCTGCCGAGCTCACCCCGCCTAGGGCACGAGGCAACACCTTTCGACGTGTGATCGACGTGCTCGCTCAACGCAACATTCGTTTCGTCGTGATAGGTGCACAAGCGGTCAACGCATACGTGCCGACGCGCGACACCGGCGATCTCGATCTGCTCGTAGCCGAGAGCAATGTCGCCCGCGTCGTCAGCCTCACCTTGGCCGACAAGCACTTCGCGCACGACCGAGCACGCATCGACGGCGTCAGCGTGCTACGCGACCAGCGCAGTGGCGCGGAGGTTCACGTTCGAGCTGCAATCGAAAGAAGCGACAAGCAGGCCTTGCAGTCCACCATTGCGGTGCGCTTGTTTGGTCGTGAAGTACGCATCCCGGCCCCAGAGTACTTGGTCGTGATGAAGCTGGCTTCGAGACGAGGCCAACGCAAGCACTGGGAGGATGTAATCTCCTTGATCAGGGCCGACTGCATCGACGTGCGCTTCGTCATCACCCACTTGGTCCGCCAACATGCTGGCATGGTCGAGCTGTTCCTCGAATTGGTCACGCAAGCGACGAGAAGGGCAGCGCCACGCATCAAGCCGCGCGCCAGGGCCTAGCAACATGGCAGCTCTAGCCAACGTTCGTCAGATCATCGCCGCTCTCGTACCATGCCTCGCCGCGGGGCTGCTAGCAGTCGACTGTGGTGGTAAAGCCAGCTTCGACGGACTGCCCAGCTACAGCGGCAGCGGTGGCTCGACCGCAAGCACCTCGGGCAGCACGAGCTCGACGAGCACCACCAACGCTACGACCAGCACGACCACGTCCTCGACGAAACCCAAGTGCTATAGCTGCAGCGAAGTGATTGAGGGAGATGTTGGTCTAGACCAAATCTGTCCAGAGTCGCAGGCCATTCTAGACGCGCTCGTCGAGTGCGTTTGCGGTACGAGCCCAAACCTCTGTGCCACCGAATGCGCTGAAACCTGCACCGGCAGCGAAGATCCTGCCGGACTATGCCAAGACTGCATCACCAACTCCTGCGGCCAACAGCTGGACGCCTGTTTCAGCGACTGATTCATGCCGCAAGCTCCGCCGGCTTCGATTCGAGTCCGCCCCGACAACATCCTGCCGTTCTCGGGCCACATCGGTGACCTCGACTACCGCCCGGTGAGGGTGGTGTCCAAGACTTGCACTGTGGCCGACGCGTCGCGCTACTTCGCTGCGAGCGACATCGAATACCTGGTGATCCACGAGCACCGCATTCCGATCGGCGTCGTGCATAAGTTCGAGCTGATAAGGCAGAACATGACCCGCTCGATCGCTCCCGAAAGCCCTGTGGCAGAGCTGATGACCACGCAGCTCATCACCGTCCAGAGCGACCAGCCTGTGCTGGAGAGCTTGCTGTTCATGATTCAACACGACGTCGAGCTGCTGTTGGTGATGGACCAGAAAGAGGTGGTGGGCGCCGTCAGCCAACAGGACTGGGTCGCGCTGCAAACACAGTACCCAACCCAGCTGATCGACGAGATCACCCGCGCAGCATCAATTGCGAAGCTGGCTGCACTGAGACCAAAAACCAACGAAACCATCTGGCACAACTTCGAGACCAAAGGAGACGCCCTCTCGCTCACCACAGCCGTGACGGTCATCAACGATGCCATCACCAGACGGGCGATCAGCTTGTGCCTCGCCGAGATGAAAGCCGAGGGCAAGGGCGAGCCCCCTACCCCATTTGCTTGGATCGGGATGGGCAGCGAAGGGCGTGCCGCACAGACGATTACGACCGACCAGGACAACGGTCTGCTCTATGAGGACGTGGCCGAAGACGAGCAAGCGCGCACCCGCGACTGGTTCGCCGAGCTAGCCGAAAAAGTCGTCGCCGCACTCGAGCGCTGCGGCTTCGCCTTGTGTAACGGTAACGCCATGGCAACCAATCCAGATCTTTGTGGCTCACTTGGTGATTGGCGCGCCTTGTTCGAACGAATCGTCAGCACCAGCGACGACAAGGACCTTTTCGAAGCTTCCATCTACTTCGACTTTCGTTGCCTGTTCGGCAAAACCGCCTTGGTCGAAGAGCTCAAGTCCTTCTTGACCGCGACCATCACAACGCATGGCGGGTTTCTGCGCAACTTGGTCGAGACCGCAGTCCAAGGTACCCGACCCCCAATCCGGACTTTTCGCTGGCGGCTCTACACGGCCACGGGCATCGCACCGCCACCGATCGACTTGAAGAAGAACGGCTTGCTCCCTCTCGATGCCGCGGTGCGGGTGCTGGCATTGCTCGATGGCATCCAAGAAACGCAGACCGTCGAGCGGCTGCAAAAGTGTTTGGAAAAAGGCCGCATATCGAAACGACTCGCCAGCCAAGTTCGCAAGGCCTTCGACTTTCTCTTGCGCTTGCGTTTCAAGATCGATTTCTCAACGCAAGTCGAGAACCAGCCGTCGGAGGACAAGCACCTCGTGGACATCCGCAACTTGCCCCCTGCCCAAGCACGCTACTTGGAAGATGCACTCGAAGCGGTCAGCCGATTGCAAGAGTTCACCTACGAGCAGGTGACCGGTAGGAGCATTCCCTGGAGCCTCCGCTGAGCGAGAAGCGCGCACATGGATACCAAACGCAAGTATTGGATCATCTACTCGATCACTGCCGTCATCGTGTTGCTTCTGGTCGGCGGCATTTTCTTGCTGTTCTGGAGCGATCTGAACGTCCGCGAACGCGGCTATGCTGAGCTGTTAGCACCCAAGCTCATCGCCTACGCGATCACCGGCATGGTCGCCAACCTGTTGCTGTTCGGAAGCCTGCTCAGACACATCTTCCGCTCATACATCGATCCGATCGCAAGGCTGGCTGAAGAGACCGAGCTCATCGCGGTCGCAAACGCCAAGTACCGAATCGTCCCGGTCGGCGGCCCAGAAGTCGTCGGTTTGACTCGAGAGATCAACGAGCTGGCCGACAAGCACATCTCCCTCAAGACCGACGTACAACAGATCGTCCAGCTCTCCAAACGCGGCCTAGACGACGAAAAAAGGCGCCTCGAAACATTGATGGCGCAGATCCCGGAAGGGGTCGTCGTCTGCAACGTTGACGGTCGGATTCTGCTCTACAACCACCAGGCTCAGCAGATCATGGCAGCCTGCCAACAGAAGACAGCCCACACCGGCAAAGGTGGTCCGCTCGGTTTGGGCCGATCCATCTTCGGCATTCTCGATCGACGTCCCATCTTGCACGCCCTCGACGCACTGCAAGGGCGACTCGAAGACGAGGCGCACCCCACCTTCAACTTCACGACTTCGCGCCAGCGCGAGCAGTTCTTGCGCGTGCGCATGGCAGCGGTAGCCAGTCGCGACGACGAGCCCACGATCGACGGCTACGTGCTGACGATCGCCGACATCACGTCCCAGCTGCAAGCCGATAGCCGCCGCGATATCTTTCTGCAGTCGCTCACCATCGGGTTGCAACAAGAGCTCACCCGTATCCGGAGTGCTGCTGCAACCCTGGCGAGCCATCCCGCGGTGCAGACGCCGGACCTCGCCCGACATGGTGAGACCATCGACGCTTCGACCGGCGTGCTGCTCGAGCAGATCGAGCAAGTCGCCGTCAAGCACGCCTACCGTTTGCAGGATCCTGGCGAAGTGGAGTTCATCTTGGGCAGCGACTTGATGAACGTGCTGCATGAGACACTGATCGACAAGTTCAATCTGGATGCGCAGCTCGACGTCGACGCCGATCTGTGGCTGCACATGAACAGCTACACAGTGGTCCGAGGTGTAGTCTATCTGATGGGACAGCTCACCCAGCATCAGGACGTCAAGCAGGTCACGCTAGGCTTGGCCAAAGATGGCGAAGATGGCTTCTTGAGCGTCCAATGGGTCGGCGATGCGGTGAAGGTCAGAACCATCGAGCAATGGAAAGAATGTCCGCTCATGCTGGGCGCGAAGGGGCGAGGACCGGTGAGCCTGAGCAACATGTTGGCCGGACGGGGCGACATCTCATCGACCTTGAGTCCCGAAGAGGAGGCGGTTTCGGTGCGGTTTCGGCTCGAGGTTCAGAAGCCCCAAACCAAGTGGAACCTCGATCCCCGCAAAGAGCACCGCCCGATCTACTACGAATTCGATCTGTTCGACGCCAAACACCAGAGCGCGGAGCTCGATGAGGTCAATTTGGACTCGCTCACCTATGTGGTGTTCGACACCGAGACGACAGGGCTCGACCCATCCGGCGGCGATGAGATTGTCTCTTTGGCGGGCATCCGCATCGTGCGCGGCAAGCTGCGCCGCGAAGAGGTGTTCGATCAGCTCGTCGATCCACGCAGGAGCATTCCTCTCGAGTCGCTGCGCATTCATGAGATCTATCCGGAGATGTTGCGCGGCATGCCGGTGGTCGCCGCCGTGCTTCCCGAGTTTCACCAATTCGTCGAAGGCGCAGTGCTCGTCGCCCACAACGCGGCGTTCGACATGCGGTTTCTCGAGCTCAAAGAGGACGAATCAGGTGTACGTTTCGACCAACCTGTGATCGACACGCTCTTGCTGTCGGCCGTGGTGCACCCAAACCAGGAGCCCCACAACCTCGAGACGGTCGCTGAGCGGCTGGGCCTGCCTGTGGTCGGGCGGCACACCGCTCTTGGCGACGCAATTCTCACGGGCGAAGTCCTGCTGCGTCTGATCCCGCTACTCGCATCGAAAGGGATCAAAACCCTGGCGCAAGCCCGCGAAGCATCCCGAGATACCCGATTCTCCAGAATCGAGTTCTGACAACCTAGAAAACGTAGGTGAGGCCAACGTTGAAGGCGCCGTCAATGGCGAAAAAGCTCTCGGCGTCGAAGCCTTCAGTGTCAGGCTTGGATTTGCCGAAGTGTAGCAGTGCCTCGGGGCCAGCATGCAGCTTGAAGCGGCGGCTGGCGTAGAACGCGAGTCCGAGTCCAACGCGACCTGCACCGCCGAACACACTAGCGCGGGCCGGATCCTGGGTGCCCACTGTGGCGGTGCGCTTTGCGAAAGAACCGCCCACGCCCAACAGCGGCCTAATGAAGAGACCGCCACCGAGGGAGGCGTTGTAGGCCACGTTTACCGTTCCCAGAAAGCCAAGATCGCCGGCGCTGTTGTCGCCGCTGCTTACTTTGCGGTACAGGAAGTTGGCGTTGATGCCGAGGCTCAGATTGCGGATCATGTAGTAGCGGAAAGTGCCGCCACCGATGAACGTCCCGCGAAACGAGTCACTTTCACCCGCCTTGTCGTAGTGCAGCACGTACATGCTCTCGAAACCGAGCTCTTTGAGCCCCTTGCCGAGCGAGGTAACGACCCCACCGGAGCCACTTCCAGCACCGAGCTCGTAGGACTGGGCGGGCGACGACAAGAGCAGCACGCTCAGCGTGGTTGGGATCAACAGCCAAGTGGATTTGCGCAGCTTTGACAACATAGCTGGCAGCCTAGCCCGGATTCGCCCCCACGTCGCTAGCTAGGGACACGCCCCCAGTTTGGCTGGCGGAGCGCCGGGGGTTGGAGTCTTGGTTTCGAGAAAGGTCTTTCCGAAGTTCTCGCTGGTCTCGTCGTGCAAGCCCATGTAGCCGTTGCCGTTCGTTTGGGACTCGGTGAGCTCGGCAGTGTCGCAGCGGTAGAGCGACTTGTTCTTTCCCCCTGACTTCTTGGGGACCTGCATGGCCGGCTTGGTCTCGGGCTTGTAAGTGCTTTGCTTTACCTTCTTGCCACTCTTGTCCATGGCCATGCTGGTGTCGCCATCGCCCCAAAGGACGTAATCCAGATCTTCGACCAGGTCGGTGCTGCCGTTCCAGCTGAACAGCACCAGCATCCCCTTTCCGTTGTTGAGCTTCAGGGCTGGATCGAGCGGCCCACCATCCCAGCTCAACATGGTTGGCGTGGCGCTATTCGGATCGAAATCATAGTCCGGCATGGCGCCCGAATGCTCGGCCTGGAAGGCCGCCTGGGACTCGAGTGACACGACCACGAAACCATGCGGCCCGATGGTCGCGTCCAAGGGAAATCCGACCACGAAGTCGCCGCCAGGTGGGGGCGTGTTTTCGGCGATCTTGTAGTAGTCCGCGTAGCTACCCAAGTAGACCTGCTCGAGGCTCTTGCTGATGTTTGCCGGGTTGTAGATCTCGACGAACTCCTCGGCATCCTCCTCGTCGGCAAACTCGCTGATCAGCAGATGGGGCGCCTCGTCGTTGCAGTCTGCGGAACAACCATCCCAACTCTCGGGCGTACCTTGGTTGTCGTCACAATCCTCGTCGCCAGTAACGAGGCCATCGCCACATATGGGAGCTTTGCAAATGTTCGCGTCGCTGCACACGCCGCTGAGGCAATCCGAGTTGACCATACAACTGTCGCCATTGGGGCAGCGGGTGGCGCAAGTGGAGATCTCACCGCCACAGTCGGTGTCGGTCTCGCTGCCGTCTTTCGCAGCGTTGTCGCAATTGCCGCAAGGACCTTCGCCGCAGGTCAGTCCCAGCGTCTCGCAGCTGGCGCAGCCGCCTTGCCCACCTTGGGACGCTCCTGCCGCACCCCCGCTTCCGGCTGAGCCTGTTTGGCCACCCATCTGGCCTCCGCCGGTCACGCGCTGCCCCGTGCGAAACTCCATGAACCTCTCTTATGGTAGCCGAGGCACGTTCTGGCTCAAGCAGGAGCGCTACTTCGCAGCTGGCGTACCGCTGCGGCGACGTCGTTGCCTTGCACGACAGCACCTTGGCCCTTTAGATGCTTCATCGCCAAGCCGATCGCTTGCCCGTCGGCCTTAGCGGCCTGGATGTCACCCTGGATCGGCGCCAGGGCAGTCAGGATCGCGTCACTGTCGAGCGTCTTGGGCAGGAAGCGCTCGAGCACAGCTATCTCTTCGCCCAAGGTGGTTTTGGCTTCTTCGTCTTGCGCCAGCTTGAGCGTCTCGCCGTTCGACTTGACCAGCTTGCGCAGAATCTGAATGACCGCTTTGTCATCGAGCGGATCGCTACTGCGTGCTTGTTGCGTTTGGATTTCCCCGAGCGCAACCCGCAGAATCTCTTTTTCGACGGTGCTTTTGGCCTTCATGGCCGCAAACATGGCTGCCTTGATGTCTTCGACCAACATGGTCGAGTTGGTAGCACGGCAGGGCCTTGGGCGCAGCGGCTGCGGCGTAGCTGGACTCATCTGCAACCATGCCCTACACCAAAGGCAACATGCGAATCGCCCTGTGCATGATCGTGCGTGATGAAGAGGCGATGCTGCCTGGATGCCTAGCGTCAGTGCAGAGTGTGGTCGACGAGATAGTCGTCGTCGACACAGGCAGCAGTGATCGCACCATCGAGATTGCCCGTACAGCAGGCGCCAAAGTGGTCGAGCTGCCTTGGCAAGACGATTTTTCAGCTCCGCGCAATTGCTCGATCGAGCAGACCGATGCCGACTGGATTCTCATGCTCGACGCCGACGAGCGCTTGACCGCCGGGGCCCGTAGCAAGCTCCGGGCTGTGGCTGAATCCGCTGACTTCGATTGCGGCATGTTGCCGCTGCACAACGCCAAGCATCTGGACAGCAACATGGAGGCGGTAGTGCGGGGCGAAGAGCGCCTCATGGAAGCTTCCTATCTGCCCCGACTTCTACGCCATGTCGACAACCTACGCTACACCGGCATCATTCACGAGTCGGTCGGCCAGTGGTTGCTACGTGGTCACAACGCAAAGCTGATTGAAGGCGTCGACATCGTACATTTTGGAGGGGTCCCCGACGTTCGCGCCCAAAAGGCCAAAGCCGAACGCAACATCCAGATGCTGGAGCGATACCGCGCGCAGCAACCAGACGACATCACGCCATATGGCTACCTGGCGCAGGAATACCTCGAGATTGGCGAGAGCGACAAGGCTTACGAGGTGGCCAAAGCGGGCTGGTCTTTGCTCGAAGCTCGACCACAGCGCCACGAGGAGCGACTCAGCGATCTGCTGCACGACTGGGCCCAGCAAGGGTGCGACCTGTCTGCCCTCCGACTTGCTGTTACGCGCGGGTGGATCGAGGTGCAGCGGCGGGACCCGTCCCTCGCAATTGCTTCGGTGGAGCGCGGCCTCGCTGTGATGGTGGGCCACCCGGATCTCATCTTCATCAGCGGCTGCGCCCACGAGAAGCGCGCCTTGTCCACCAGCGACGCAACGGAGCGGCGAGCCGAGCTCGAGCTTGCCTTGGCCCGATTTTTGGAGGCTCGTGCTCAGCACAGCAAGGCCTTCGTGCAGAAGTTCGTGGACGGTTGTACGGGCTGGGCCACCTTCACCCGTGCCGCCACAATCCGGTTGCTACTGGGCGAGCCTCGAGAGGCCCTGAGAGCGTTCGACAAGAGCATCGAGCTCGGCGAAGACGCCAGCTTTGAAGCGCGCTGGGGTCGAATCGAATGCATGCTGGCGCTTGGCAATGTTGCGGAGGCGGTGAAAGCGGTGCGTGATGTGCTCAACGAGCGCCCCAATGGCTGGGTGCTCGCCGCCCTTGCCGCTGAAGCGGTTGGAAACATCAAAACCATGACCGAGCTGATGGCCAAAGCGCAAGCCCTACTCAGCAACGGCTTCATCACCCCCCATCGGGTCGAGCGCTATGCTGACGCCCTGGCTGCGCTCAGCATGTACACGGCTCGCCCTGGCGAGGTACCCGGCCCGATGGGACAGCTCGCGCTGCTCATGCAGAGACGCTTCGAGCCTGTCGCGGGAGCGCTGGTCCGACCACGCGACAAGGCCATGACGAGGCGAATCCTGCAGCACCTGCTCGTCAACGACCACCAACAGCTCGTCGAGCCTCTCGCTGATCCGCAGGCCGAGGCGTTGGCACCGGGCATTGCCGCCGACATCGAAGCAGCGCTCGACAGCTTGAACGGCTGATTCTGGAAACAAGCTGGCGCAAGCCCCCGAGCGCGACACTCCAGGAGTCTGGTCGCGCTCACCGGTGGTACGTTCTGCCTGGGGCTCCGATTCTGATCTGACGCATAGGCAGCACTTCGCTTCGACATCGCTTAGGCTATGATGGGTCCAGTGACACGGCTTGGTGCAGTTGGGGCGGGGGTCAGCATTGTCCTGGCTGTGAGCTGTTCGCTGGTCAACAGCTTCCCGCCACTACCCGAGGCCTCGACGGGCTGTGTGACGGGCGAGGATTGCCCGCCTCCTGGAACGTGCCGCGTGCCCATATGCAGCGATGGAGCTTGCGGTAGCGCTCAGGCGTCGGTGGGGACACCGTGTGCTGAAAATGGTGGAGCCATCTGCGACGCCATGGGTCAATGCGTGGTCAAGCAACTGGGCGACGATTGTGCGCAGCCCACAGAATGCGAAAGCGGCCTCTGCGTGGACGGCGTGTGCTGTGCCAGCAGCTGCACCGATCTGTGTTTCCACTGCAGCGGCAAGGCCGGCGAGTGCATATTGGCGCCGCCAGGCACGCCAGACCCCGACTGCGACGTCGAGGAAACACCCGGAGTGTGCGACGGGACCGGCAAGTGTGTGGCGGGCCACTTGCTGTGGATCGATCAGTACGGTGGGAACGAAAACGAAGGAGCTCCGGTCGTAGACGGCCATCCCGACGGACGCATCGTCGTGGCTGGCACCTTCACCAACGAGATCTTCTTCAATAGCACCAAGTACTTCGGCACGGACCAGCAGAACTCCTATATCGTTGGCATCGACGCGGCCAACAACATGGGTCCAGTCAAGGTCTTCCCCGGTCCGGCCCAACAGCTACAGGCCGTCGCAATTGGCCCGACTGGTGAAGTGGCGATCGCTGGCAGCTTCCGAGGCGGGGCGCTGGACCTCGGTGGTGGCGCGCTCAGTGCCGGCGACGATCCTGACCTCTTCGTCGCGTTATTCGACTGGCAGCTCAACCCGATTTGGAGCAGGGACTTCGGCGACGAAGACGATCAAATCGCCAACGCTGTTGGCTTCGCAGACGGTCACGTCGTCAGCTGTGGCTCGTTTCAAGGAGATTTGGGCGGCCAGCTCGTTGCAACCGATGACAGCTGGGATGCCTACGTCGTCATGCAAGATGCGAGCAACGGCAACTGGGCCAAACACAAGCAGTTCGCGGGACCCAGTTTTCAGGGCTGCGCCGCGCTGGCGGTGAACCCAGCAGGCTACATCTTCCTCGCAGGTACCTTCGGGGACACCGTCGACTTCGGAGACGGCCATGTGTTGTCTGCTGTGGGCGTCCAGAAGTCCTACGTCGTCAAGCTGGATTTCGAGCTGAACACCATTTGGGCCAATGGCTACGGCCTCAGTGGCACGAGCATCATGCAAGACATCGCCCTCACCCCATCGGGTGAGGTGGTGGTGGTCGGCACATACGACGGCGAAATCGACTTCGGTGGTAACAAATTCACAACCAGCGGTTCCAAGGATGTGTTTGTGGCTCGGCTGGAATCCGGCGGGGGGCACTTGACCAGCTTGTCCATTGGTGGTCCGGGCGACGACGCATCAGGTGGAGTTACCGTCGACAGTGAAGGAAACATCATCGTGTCGGGTAGCAGTCATGAAGGCTACATCGTCGATGCCCATCCCATCGAGCACAGCGGCAACGGCCGGGACATGTACCTGTTCAAGCTCAGTCCTCAGGGAAACATGTTGTGGAGCCGCATGGTGGGAAACGATGGCGATCAGATCGGCACCGATCTGAGGGCCAAACCGTTCGGCGAGCTGTTCGTCGTCGGCACCAACGCCGGGACGCTTGAGCTGGGCACGACATCCCTGAAAACCCAAGGTGGCAAAGACGTATTCTTCGCGCTGTTTGGTCGCTGAGAGCAGCTCAGCGCCGCGCAAAAGAGGCGAGGTCCATCGCTAAGCCGGCGACGGTTTCATAGCGCTCTTCCGGCTTAGACTGCAAGCAACGGTGCACCACCTCGGACAGACCAGTGGGAACCTCGATTTGCTCATGCAAAGGCGGGATCTGCCCGCTCATCAGGGCGAGGTAGGTCTTCACGAAGTTCTCCCGTTCGACCGGATTGACACCAGTCAATAGCTCGTACGCGCTCATACCCAAGCTCCAAACATCCGCTTTGGGGCCGACGCTGCGGGCGCTCTTGGCTTGCTCGGGTGCCATGTACAAAGGGGAGCCGCAGTAGTCACCAGCCTGGGTCAACGCTTTGCCGGTGGCCGCATTGCGAACCTTGGAGACGCCGAAGTCGAGCACCTTGATGATGTACGAGCCCTCATGGGTCGCGGCGAGAAACAGGTTCGAGGGCTTGAGATCGCGGTGCACGATTTCTTGCGTGTGCGCGAGCGCCACCGCATGGCAGGCCTGGATGAGATAGTTGGCGACGTCTGGGAAGGGCAAGGGGCCATACTC
>CAZRGL010000032.1:15067-24291 GCA_964599485.1 uncultured Polyangiaceae bacterium | reverse complement strand
CCAACATGGCCGCGAGATCCGCGCCCACCAAATATTCCATCGCGATGTACGGCAACCCCTCGTCGGTCTTGCCCACGTCATAAATCCGCGCCACGTGACGGCTGTGCATCTGCGAGCACAGCATCGCCTCGCGTGCGAAGCGCGCCAGAACCAGCTCGTTCGATGCGAACTTCGGGTTGAGCAGCTTGAGCGCCACCCAATACTGGCCCGTGCTGTCACAGGCACCGTAAACGACACCCATGCCGCCCTCACCGAGGACTGTAGCCAAGTGATACTTGTCCGCTACCACCGCGCCCAGCTCGTACGGCAAGCTCATGATGAGCGCGTGTGCTGTGTGAACTCCGTGAGCACGCCCCAGCGTAACCCGAATCATTCACGGCGTCGCCCAAGCTCACGTTTGAGCAGCTCCGCGGCGACCACACACAATCGCCATGACATCGCCCAGGTCTTGCTGCTCGATCAGCTCGAAACCGTGACCGGTCAGTAATTCGGGGATTTGCTCCGGGAACAGCAGCTGCAGGTGCAAGCTCAGCTCCTGAGCCTCACGCTCGCTATGCATGAAACGGATTTGGGCAATGATGCTGAGCCGCTGCGTTGCTGGGTCATACCGGGTGGTTTCGGTGAAACGGCAAACGTCACCGGTCTCTGGATGCCGAAACCAAGGGACGTCGTTGCGACATCCAGCGAGCAATTGTGGGCTTGGGATCAGTACATCGAAAGCCAAACGCCCACCGGGTTGCAGATGGCGGTCCACTTGGCCGAAGAAAGCCCGCAGACCTTGTTCATCGTGTTGGTGGGCAATGCTGTTGAAGGGACAGATAATCAACTCGAAGCGCTGCTCCAACGCGAAGGTGCGGGCATCACCTAGATGCCAGCGCAAGCGACCCGTGCTGGGCTGCTCTCGCTGCTCGTAAGCGCGCGCCAGCTCCTCGAGCATCTCGGGGGAGCGGTCGACCCCAGTCACATCGAAGCCGTTACGACACAGCGATAGTGCCACCCGCCCGGCACCAACACCGTACTCCAAGATGTGGCGCGGTCGCAGCTCGCGCGCCAGGCTCAGATAGAACGGCAGATCATGGCAGCGAGCGCCGTGCATCATCTGGTAGTAGGCGGGACTCTGATAGACGCTGTCTCTTGCTTGCATCTTGCACCCAGCTACGCCGAGATTTGAGCGGGCGCATTGTAGCCGTATCATTCACGCGACAAAGCGTATCGTCGGCGATACACCTCGAGCGGCTCGGCGGCCCCAATCACGCGGAAAGGGTCGTCTGCAAGCGTTGTCGACGATGGGCACGGCTTGTGCTTGCGCGCGGGTAACGCGCGTCTCCTCGACAAGGGGGACGAAACGCGAACGCAGCAAGACCTAGGCCCGGGCGGCGAGTCTGGGAACGGCGGACGGAAGAGGACAAGATGGCTGAAGATGCGAAACCAGCGACGGGTTCTGCCAACGCGGAAGACACCTTCGATGTGCTGGCGTTTGGGCGCGAGGAAATCAAGACGCTTCACTTCACGTGGATAGCGTTCTTCATCACGTTCTACGTCTGGTTCAGCATGGCACCGCTCGCCACCACCATGCTGAGTAAGCTGGGTTGGCTCACCAAAGAGCACATCAAGGTGCTCGCAATTTGCAACGTCGCGTTGACGATACCTGGTCGAATCATCGTGGGCGCTCTGGTCGATCGCTACGGTCCCCGCATCGTCTACTCAATCCTCATGGTGACGATGTCGATTCCGGCATTCGTCTTCGCCTTTGGCGACACCTTCACCCAGCTCATCGTCGCGCGACTGTTCCTCAGTGTCATCGGCGCCGGCTTCGTCATCGGAATTCGGATGACAGGGCAATGGTTTCCGCCCAAGTTCGTGGGCCGTGCCGAGGGTGTCTACGCTGGCTGGGGCAACTTCGGCTCCGCCGCGGCAGCGATGACCCTGCCCTGGATCGCCAACTCGCTCATCGGCGGCGAAAACGGCTGGCGCTGGGCGCTGGTCTCGAACGCCGCCGTCTGCTTGATCTACGGATTCATCTACTACTTCCTCGTGCGCGACGTCCCCAAAGCGGGCGCAACCAAGTCCTACCACTTCGTCAAGGCTAAGCGCGCTGGGCCCATGGAGGTCAGCTCCTACGGTGACTTGGCGCAGTACATCGGCTGGACGATTCCGCTGTTCGGGGCGCTCGGCATATTGGCGTGGCGCGTCGGCACGATCACCATCGGCAAGGGAACGCCCACTGCCCATCCGCTGGTGTCCAGCACCATCGTGAACATCATTTACGTAGGCCTTGCTGTCGTTCTGATCATGCAGATCGCCTGGATTCTGCGGGTCAATCTGCCGCGCCTGAAGCGGGGGGTGCCCGACGAGGAAAAGTACTCCTGGGGCGGCGTGGCGGCACTCAACTCGACCTATTTCGCAAACTTCGGCGCCGAGCTCGCGGTTGTCTCGATGCTGCCGATGTTCTTCGAAAAAGTCTTCACGATGAACGCGACCAATGCCGGGTTGATCGCTGCCTCCTTCGCCTTCGTGAACTTGTTCGCGCGTCCGCTAGGTGGCTATTTGTCCGACAAGCTCGGCAATCGCCGGCGGATCATGCTGGTGTACATGGCAGGCATCACGCTCGGCTTCCTTGCCATGGCGATGATCGCCAAGCATGACGCCTCGTCTGCGTACGGCCTCAAGCCGATGTTCGACGGAATGTGGTGGATCGTCGTGTCGGTGGGTATCACCATCATGTGCTCGATCTTCGTGCAAGGCGCCGAAGGAGCCACCTTTGCCTTCGTGCCGCTCATCAAGAAGAACATTCAAGGTCAGATCGCCGGCATGGCGGGCGCATACGGCAACGTAGGCGCGGTCGTCTACCTGGTGATCTACTCGCTCGTCGACGACAAGACCTTCTTCTACATCATCTCGGCAGGGGCAGCGGTCAGCCTGCTGTTCTGCGCCGCCATGTTGAAAGAGCCGGAGGATTCGTTCGCGGACGAGTGATACGAGCGAACCACAACAGCGGTCCGAAGCCACTGTATTGAGCGACAGCAGCTTCGGCTACAATCGAGCCGTCTCGATGAACCGCTTTCGCATAACTGCTGCAGTCGCGGTCTTGACCATCAGCACCGCGCTGATGGTATGCCCAACTTGGGCAGCGCCGGTCAAGCCTCTCAGCGCCAAAGCGCAGCGCGTACTGGCTGCTATACCCTCTGATCCGCCTCCTCCAAAGCTGATCCAACAGCAACACTTCTTGGTCTCTGACGAGTACCGTCCTGAGCGTTTTCGCACAGCGATTCGAAATCTCGGCGGGATCTTCGTCGGCGTCGGCCCTGAGCAGAACTATCTGTTCGCCAGCTGGGCCAAACCCGAAGTGTTGGTGCTGCTCGATTTCGACCAACTGGTGGTCGATCTGCATGGAGTCTATCGGGCCTTCTTTCTCAACGCGCCTGACGCGCCGGCCTTCCTGACATTGTGGTCTGCCAAAGGACGCGCCCAAGCCCGAGCAATCATTGCCAAAGAGGCAACTTCGGCCGCCCAGCGCAGCGCGATGCTGTCGGTCTATCGGCAAGGCCGTGGCCTCATCGCGCTGAGGCTGGAGTCCATTCGGCGGGGGCTGTCGGCACAATCCATCGAGAGCTTTCTCACCGCGCCGGCCCAATACCGCTTCATCGTCTCGATGCTGCGAGCCGGCCGGGTGAAAGCCATTCGCGGCGACCTCACTGGCAAACTGACGATGCGAGGCCTCGCTGCTGCTTCGAAACAACTCGGTATGCCGGTACGGGGCTTGTACCTCTCCAACGTCGAGCACTACTTCGACTACAGCAGCGGCTTGGGACCCAACGTCACCGCCCTGCCCATCGACAAGCGCTCGATGATCATTCGCACCGCGGTCAAGCACAACAAGCACGACCGCTACTACTACGTGGCCCAACGGGCCGCGGATTTCCGGGCCTGGTTGGGGCAGACCACCATCAGGCGCATGACTGACATGTTCAAGCGACTCAAGCGCCGCCGTCGCCGCAAACTGGGCGAGGCCTGGCTCTTACCTGGGCCGATTCAGCCCTGAAAGCGCTAGGGGCTCGCCGCGCAGCGAAAGCCAAAGTGGTGCATGGCTGGCGGCTTGTTGGCAGGGAAGTGCCGGCGACGGTGATAACCGGAAGCATGCTCAGCAGGCCAATACCAAGAGCCGCCGCGAACGACTTTGTAAGAGTGACCAGGACAAATCGCCGCGCCACCACAAGGACCCTTGGGGTTGGGCCCGGCGCAGGCTCCACCGCAGGCCTGGTAGCTGCGGCTCCACCAATCGGCCACCCACTCCTCGGCGTTGCCGGCCATGTCGAACAAGCCGTAACGCCCAGCGGAACGTGAGCCCACTGCCAAGACCCGTCCACGCTCTGGATCGCGGCCACTTGCTTTGACACCGCAGCTACGGCCGCGCCGATCCTCGAGCACGGCGTTGGCGCAGCTCAGCTCAGCCTCGTCAAAAGGATTGGTAGCGCCCTCGGGACCTCGGGCTGCTTTTTCCCACTCGGCCTCGGTAGGCAAGCGCTTACCAACGAACCGACAATAAGCGGCGGCGCCGCTCCACGCCATGCCGGTCGCCGGCTGCTTCGGATCGCGAAAATCTCGGTAAAAAGGGCGGCTCTTGGGGCAGACCTTCTTTGCGATACATGCGTTGTAGGCGGCGTTGGTGACTTCGGTCCGATCGATGAAGAAGGTATCGATCCAGATCGTTGACGCCGGCACCGAGGCTGACGCGCCGCTCGGGGGCTGTCCGCCTTGAAGACAGCGGTGGGAATCGGTCGGCACGCCGCGGGTCATCTCCCCCCCAGGTACGCAAGCCATGCCATCCGGAGCTTGTGGGCATTCGGCGCTCCCTGCGGCGATGGTCTCGGTCGCAATCTCAGTTCCTGTGTGCGCTTGCGGAGCAGAGCTGTTTTCCAGCTGCCCTGACGATTCGGTTGCCGCGATCAGCTCGCCCGCCACGCGATGCTCAGCTCGCTTCAAAGGCACCGGTAGACGACTAGCTGAAGGGACAGAGCGCTGCTCGGCGCACGCGAGCAGCACGAACAAAATGGAGCCCAGCATGGCCAGCGCACGCGACGCATCACTCACGGGACAGCAGATCCACGTTTGCCGACGAGCTCAGCAGCACGCGCGAGCGCTTCGGCGTCACCGGCATTCGCGCGCGCCCAAGCCGATCCAGGACCGTATTGCGCGCGCAGTTTAGTCTGTTCCGCTTGCGCTTCAGCGACGAGCTTGCTGGGCGGCTGGTTCTGCAAGCGCGTCTGCGCGTCGAGCTCAAAGAGTGCCTGGACGATGCCCGCTCGAACCAGCGGAGCGCTTCGGTGGTTGGGAAACGCGTCCAGAAAGGCCCGCAGCGTAGCGAGCACGTTCCGCGTGTTGTTGCCCAACCAATGGTACTCGTGCGCTAGGGCCTGATAAAGCGCCGGCGTCCAGGTTCGGTCCTGAGGCACGATGGCCTGCTCAGTCACGCGCGCGACTCCGATTGATAGTCTCTGCTCGATGACTTGCGGGTCGCTTTCTATATCCAAGCTATTGGGTCGTGAGACGAAGGGATCTGCTAGCGGTGGACCTGCGAAATCCACGAAGGTCAGGGACCTTGCGATGATGGCGACGGCGCGGTCGCGCAGCAGCTTGGTGGTCGCTGGACTGAGCCGGCCGTCATCCAGCAAGAGCATCAAGCGAACAGCTAGCGCGGTCGCACGCTGGTGGCGCTCAGCCCTCTTGTGGGCATCAGCCTGGACCAGCAGCGCGTGCGCTAACAACAAGCGCGCACCGCTGGCCTTCGACCACGAATGTGCATGTCGGTAGGCATCGAGCGCCCGATTGAAAGCATAGGGGCCGTCGACTGGGTCGGATTCCGAAGCGTGGTAGTCACCAATCGCCAACCAAAGCGAGGCGTACAACCCGCTGTCGATCTCGCGCCCGCGCTTTTGAGGAACACACTTCTTGCCGTAGATCGGCCGGTAGCTGGTTTCCTCGGCGGCGCTAGCGGGCCGCTGACGAGCAAAAGGCGCGCCCACCGATGCTTCGCGCGGCGTTCGACTCCGATCGAGCGGGTGGGGGTGCAGCAACATCCATTCGTGCCAATAGGCCACGCTGTGATCCTGCGGTTTGGGCGCCGGTTGTGCAGACTTGGCGTCGAGCTCGAGCGAGATTGCGTAGCTGTAACGCGATGGGCACACCACCGCGCGGTAGATCTGTTGCGCCTCTGCTATCGAGCCGCCATGGGCCAGCGACACGCCCAGTGCGACGAGGATCTGCTCGCGATCCGGATGGGTGGGCAGCTCGCGCAGTAGGTTGCGATACAGCGCTGCGACAGCTCGAGGGCCGCTGCGCGCCCCTTTTACAGACCCATCGACTTGAGCAAGCAGCGTCGCAAGCCGCCTGGTGGCCACGAGGCGCTGATGCGCTGTGAGACCCGACGAAACAGATGCGCCCAAGTAGGTTTCGAGCGCTTCGATGCCCACGGGCACAGGATCGACTGTTGCAACGAGTAGTCGCCGCGGCGGCTCGGTCAGTCGGGGCGGCGTACGGTCGACGCATCCAATAGCGCACACGGACAGGGCGCAGCCCAGCGCCATGACCGTTCTAGCGAACAAGGGAAACCTCCTCGCCTCGAATCAGAAGGTGTGCGCTGGTGCTCAGTGCTTGGTGGGCAACGTTGCTTTGAAAACCTGCGCCGATGCGCTCCTGCAAGCAGCTCCTGAGATTGGGCGCGGCGGGCGTCAGGTTGATGGTGAGATCGCGCACAGCCCCATCGGGCATCACGAGCAACTTGATCTTCAGGTCGTGCGAGCCGCTACTGGCGCACTTGCCGACGCGCTCGCGGAGCGCGCTCATCACCGCGCCAACTGGATCGCCTGGTACGGCCAAGATGATGGCGGGCGCCGCGATTGCGTGCGGCGACCCGCTGGCGTCCTTGGGGCGCTTGATCGAAAAGGCCGACCAATCGGGCTCGTAGGGCAGGCTCGGGCTGGAGCCCTGCTGCTGGTTTGCGTCGGCGTGGTGCAGAACAGGCGTCTTTGCACGAGACGCAGCAGTGATGGGCCAGAGCAGAAAATGCTGCGTGACGAGGACCGTTCCGCCAACCGGGGGCGGAAAACGTCCAGCCAACGCGGCGGTCCGCATGCAGCGAAGCATGGCCTTGGGCAAGGCGGGCGTTGCTCGACTCGAGGTCAGTTTCCTCACCTTGCCGTTCGGCCCGACACTTTGGGCAAAGCTCACCGATCCGCGGGCACCTGCGCGACCCGCCAAGGCCCGCTGGTAGCAAATACCGAGCGACGGAGCGAGTGAGCGTTGTTGCCGCACATTTGGCGTACGCGCGCCCATGACCGCAACCGAGCCCAAACTGATCACGCGGGGCTTTGGTTTCTGCGCCCAAGCTGTCGCGCCCAGCAACGAGATGCCGAGCACACAAGCGATACCGAGCGATGATGTCGTGCGACTTGGTGCTGCCTGTTTTCCCCCATGCATAGGGCGCTCATTGTAGGCGCCCACACACCAGCGCGCACGCGCTAGGGGAGGCGACTTGCAGGACAACCCTCGTTGATCTTCCCTTCGCGCGCGTTGATGAAAGGCAAGATGTCCTCGACAAAGGTAAACTTGCACTCTGGTCCGGTGGTGCCGCCCCAGAAGATGTAGTTGAGCTGTAGTTCCTGCAGGCCCATGTCCCAGAATCCTTCGAGGGTGAAGTTACCCTTCTTGTTGTTGACCAGCAGGTTCGGCTTCTGAACTGCGCTGCCAAGCGGGATGTGACCTGCTTGGGCCGGGTAGTACTTGTACGCCGGGATGCGAGGTTTCTCGTCGAAGCGCCCCTGGTCAGGAACCAGATCGGGGCCGCCGATGGCCGCGCCAACTTGGCGGCAATGTTCGATCAGCTCTTGGATGAGCGCGTCTGGCCCATAGTTGATGTACTGCATGACGATCGCGTCCGGAAAAGCGGCCACGGCCGTGTCGATGCGCAGCTTCAGCTGGGTCATCAAGCCTTCGATGGTGAAGCCTTCAGCAGAGGCCACATCGATGTCGAGGGCGCTCTCGGGAAAGTTGATTCCTTCGAAATTGGGATCTGTGCCGAAGCGTGCTCCCAACGCTTCGATGAGCAGATTCATCCGGCCCATCACCGCCTGATCCCAAAGCCGCGCGACCGATCCCGCCTTGCCTGCCCACGGCTCGATGCCGCCGCCGTAGGCCCCGTCGAGCAAGTAGTCTGGCACGGCCGGCTCCCCTGCTTCGAAGGTGCGTTCTTGGAGCTGGAAGAACACCTGTTTGCCGTGGCTCTTGGCCAGAGCAAGCAACCGCTCGGCTTCACTGAAGTCATAGACCCCCTTGGTGGGCTCGAGGGCCCGCCACGTCGCCCCAATCTGAAGACCGGCGATCTGGTTTTCGGGATTGGCGAGGATGGTTTCGACCTCGGCTTCTTCGAGCGCGTTCTTGAGTGGCAAGAGGTAATGACCCGGGTGCCAGCGCCCGCAGCTAGTGGGTTGGCATTCCGCTCCACAATCGAACTCCGGCATGGTGGTGGTGCAGCCGACGAGGGTGAGCAGCATCGTCAGCGCTGCCAATGCCAGGCCTGTCGAGGTCTCTATGCGGTCAGTCATCCTCGATGGTTTTGCAATCAGCGTACCTCGCCAACTAGGCGTACTCTGGTCGCTGCGTCGTGGCGCCCACGCCTCATGCGGCGCAGCTGCGCCCCGTGCCAGAGAGGATCCAGTGGATCGGAAGTCGACCAGGCGGCCGGTTTACCCATCGAGCCCATGTCAGCATAATATTTGGGTAAAATTGGCAATCTCGGTTGGCATGCGTCATGCACTTCGTCGGTCAGCTGGCCGGATCGTCAAGGAGGTGGGTCGTGAGAAGCAAAGTCGCACTAGGAATTGTTCTGCTATCGATGGCTGGAGCTTGTGCATCCTCTGGAGTCACGAGCAAAGACGCCGCTGACGCGGAACAAGCTGCCGGTCTGAACAGCGGAACGACGGTTTGCATCAGCGAGCTCGTTGGCGTTCGATTCGCGTTGGAGGACATGCTGAAAGAGCGCGATTTGGCGCCAGAACGAAGCTGCATGTTCGCCGACGTTCAGATGAAAGAGACGGGCGAGGCACGCGCCTGGGTGATGAGCTACCAGCGAGTGGGCGACAGTGATTGGAAACACTGCAAGTCCTCTGAGCGATCTCGCGAGGCCTTCGCCGAAGAATGTATCGGCAAGATGGTCTCGGAGCTCGGTG
>CAZRGL010000032.1:13146-15057 GCA_964599485.1 uncultured Polyangiaceae bacterium | reverse complement strand
GAGGGGAGCCGCGCGATCGGTGGTCGCCCGCTGCAGAGCTGGGCATCGCCTGGGCTTCGGAGGCGATGCTGCTCGGCAGCTTCTACGGCTCCGTCGCTGTATTCAGCTTGCAAAAGCATCGTCCGTCGTCTGCCAACCAGCTCGGTGCTCTCGCGTCACCTCTTTCTCTTTACTGCCGATCTTCTACTTGCGCTGGCCTGCCGTTACGTTACGTTATATAAGCTATAGGGAGGCGTTATGAGCGAAGCAGATTTCGTTTGGCTGGCCGAGGACACTTTGGCCGAGCTGCGTAATGCGATCATCAGCTACGATGACCGACTGGAGGCGACTCTCGACAAGAGCGTCTTGGCCATCCGGCGCGACGCGGCCGCGGGCGACATCAACATCCAGAGCCGCTGCAGGCCTCGACAGCTGTGGCTCGAGCACCAGGGGCAATCCTGGCGCTTCGACTACGACGAGCTCCGCGAAGCGTGGGTGCAGCGGCGCTCCGGCTGGGAGCTGCGAGCCAAGGTGCGCGACCTGTTGCACCGCCCGCGGTCAGCAAACTGAAAGACGACCCCGGGACCGGGCCCGCCGAGTCCGAGTAGCGCTCTGAGCTCAGCCCCTGCTCGTGGGATCTGCAACTCGACCCATGAACAAGATGGCGTTGGTCTTGATGTCGCGGATCAGGAACAAGAAGGGGTGATCGGCGATGAAGTGCTTCGGGATGATTCGCGGGCGCACCGAGGTCGTGCCAACACCCACGACGATTGCAGTGGCAGCAGCCGCTTCGGTGCCTTGCTCATCGACCTCGACGAAGGCCTTGTGAAAAGCGCCCGAGATGAACAAGTTCTCGTTGGGCCGGAGCATTGCCATGCCCTTCAGATTCGCTCGGTCCGGATCGAAGACGTCGACCATCCCCATGTCGAACAGGGTTTTGGTGAGCGACAGCGGCTTGGACGGATCGACCTTGAAGCGGGGTAGCGCGACGATGACTTTGTGCCTCGATAGCTTGCTGGCCCACTTGCTCAGGTTGTCGGCGCTCAGCTTGCCTTCGAGCTCCGCTATGCCGTCACGCTTGTCGGGCAGCAGCACTTGCATGGCCAAGTCGTCTCCCTTGTAGGGGAGCTGGAGCATCTTGACGCCATCGACATGGCCGTAGCGCAAATTGGCGCTCAGGTTCATGGTCCGCGCCTTGACGGTGCCCCCTTTGGTGAAGAAGTCGGCGGGCTTGGTGGCCGACTTGGGAAAAGCAGTGGTCCACTCGCCCTTGAAGTAGATGGCGTTGGTCAGCACCAAACCTGTGGTCTTGTTGATGCTTTTCGGCGGCAGCAGCTTGCTGATCCGGTTCTTGGTCTGATCTTCGATCCACTTGTTGATGAGCTTGCGAGCGTCCTCCGGCTCGTTCTTGAAATCCATCTGCTGAAGCTCGGCACCATAGTGGTCAGCGGTCAGAGCCAAGAAAGGCTCGAGGAATGCCCGTGTCTGCTCGCCAAACAGACGGTTGGCAACGCGCAGCTCATAGGGCCGCTTGGCATCGCTGTTCCAGCGGCGCAGCAGCGTGCCAAAGGAGCGGTGCAACGCATTGGGGTCCTGGGAGAAATGCATCACGCTGGCCATTTCGGCACGTGTTCTTTTTCGCGCTCCGCCAAAGGTCATCCCGAACGCGAGAGAGATGCTCGCCGGCGACATGGCGAAGTTTCCGTCACCAGTCTCGACCGCCCGATAGAACTTCGTGGCGAACTGGTTTTGGGATTCGACCAGCGCCGCCAGATCTTTGGGCAGTGCGGTCTGGTGGCCAGTGATGGGCGCAGGCGGGGGGTGGTCACCAGGTACTGCTCCCACTCTCGTGCGTTGCGCGACGCGCCGGGGAGGTCCGGCAGCTCGAGGTAGTCGAACAGACCGACCACGACCGCCGCGTCCTGCGAGCCA
>CAZRGL010000032.1:0-13136 GCA_964599485.1 uncultured Polyangiaceae bacterium | reverse complement strand
GGCGCTGGCGGGGGGCCGGGGTTTATCGGCTTGTCGGTGGGGGCGGGTCGGGCAGTGTTACTGGGTTGCGGCGCGGGCTCAGGAGCAGGGGTGTTTTGGGGCGTCACGCAGCCGGCAGCGAGCAACGCGGGCAGCCCAAAAGCGAGTAGGTAAGAGCGTCGTTTCATTTCAAAAAACCTCAGTGTCTCAAAGTCGGTTGTTACGACGCTTGACGCACTGCGGCGCCCGAAGTTGTGCCACAACTGCCCACAATGAATGTTTCGAATCGCCCGCTCGTCGGAACGGTTCAACGGCGCTTTTCACGCGGGCTGCAAAGTCACAGAGAGCATGATTGCGCACCTAGAAAGGCTGTAAGCAGCAGGCGCTGGAGGCGTTATCAGAGGCGTCCCACGCTGCTCGGCAACTGACTCGCTCGTCGTTGTCGTGAAGATTGACAGCACCTCGACACACCGAGAGGCTGCTGGGGTGTCTCATCATTGTGTTGTCGCCGAGCTGCTGATCCCTGGTCACGGTGAGCCCATCGTGGACGGCCAAGTCGTGGTCGATGACGGCAAGATCGCCTTCGCCGGCAAGAGCGACGACGCTCCGAAGCTGCCCGCCGACGCCACCGTCCACGAATGCAAAACCGTCATGCCAGGACTGTGGGATTGCCACGTCCACTTCTTGGGTGAGAAGAGTGGTGACTTGGCCGCGCTCTTGAGCACGCCCATCGCTGTTGCAGCGGCCCGATCGGTCAAGGACGCTGAGACTGCGCTGGGCGCTGGTGTCACCACGGTTCGAGAAGTGGGCGGACTCGGCGTGTACATCGCGCGGGTAGTCGACGAGGGTACCGTGGTCGGGCCGAGCATCTACGGAGCCGGGGCCGTGCTCAGTCAAACCGGTGGCCACGGCGATCTGCACGCTTTCCCGTCTTCGTACGTGACCCACTTCAGCGAACGCGGCGGCTGTCTGCACATTTGCGACGGCTCGGACGAGTGCCGCAAGGGCGTGCGTGCACAGCTGCGAGTGGGCGCCAAGCTCATCAAGATAAGTGCCAGCGGAGGGGTGCTGAGCGAGCTGGATGATCCCCAGCACGCACAGTTCTGCCACGAGGAGCTTTGCACCATCGTTCAGGAAGCCGCACGCGCCGAGCGTTTGGTCGCCGCACATTGTCTCGGCAAGGCGGGGATCATGGCGGCACTTCGCGCCGGTGTGGTCACCATCGAGCACGGGGCTTACCTCGACGAAGAGGCAGCAGCCGAAATGAAGGAACGCGGCGCTGTCTTGGTGCCCACGCACTTCATCATGGAACGCGTGCTCGCCCAAGGGACTGACTTGGGCGTTCCGGAATACGGGATGCGTAAGATCGAAGCGGTGGCCGCGCAGGCGCGTCAGGCCACCGAAATCGCTGTGGCGGCGGGTGTGCCCATCGCGCTCGGAACCGACATCGCCAGCACGGGTCCTGATACCCTGACCCCGTGGGGTATGCACGGTCATGAGCTGGAGCACCTGGTCAAGGCCGGCATGACACCGCTCGCGGCCATCGAGGCGGCCACCGCCAACGGACCGTTGACTCTGGGACCGCAGGCGCCGCGATCCGGGCGGCTGGCTGAAGGATACGACGCCGACTTGCTACTCCTCGATGCCAACCCACTCGACGATGTCTCTGTGCTCGCCAATCCGGCCCACATCAGAAAGGTGATCAAGGGCGGAAGGCTGGTGGTTGACCGCGAGCCTACCGCGCGCGGGCCCGTAGCGACTATCCTATGAGCATGGGCTCGGGGGTACGCTCGCTCGCCGCCTCGCTACCGTTTGTCGTCGCGGCCTGCAACGCGCTGTTTGGCGTTGAAGACCTGGTATACGAACCTGGCTGCCTCACGGTATCGGACTGCACTGCCCCTGACTCGGCGTGCCTCATGGTGAGCTGTGAGGCGGGCACCTGCAGCGAGTCTGCCCTCGCTGCAACCACGCCTTGTGATGAGCTCGGCGGCTACGAATGCGACGGCTTGGGAAAATGCGTCAAACGCGCGACCGGTGCAATGTGCAGCACGAGCTCGGAATGTGCGAGCGGCCACTGTGTGGATGGCGTGTGCTGCGCCACTGCGTGTAGCGGCGACTGCATGAGCTGCAACCTCGAATCGAGCGAAGGCACGTGCACGCCCATCGAGCGCGGCCAGGACCCGAGCGAGGACTGTCCCGTGGCAACAACCTGTGATGGCACCGGGAGCTGCCAAGGGGCGCTGCTTTGGGCGCGGAGCTACGGCGGCGGCGGTGAGGATGCCGCACGCGGCCTGACCATCGACACGGCGGGAAACACGCTGCTGACTGGCGTATTCCGCGACAGCATCGATTTCGGAGCGACGACACTGACGAGCGCGGGAAACGGTGATGTCTTCGTGCTGAAGCTCAGCCCGCTGGGCGAGGTCCTTTGGGCGAAACGCTTCGGCGGCATCAACGGCGACTTTGGGGAAGACCTCGTGGTCGACAGCGCTGGCCACATCATCGTGGTGGGTCGCTACAACGATGTGGTCGACTTCGGCAGCGGCCCGCACACGAGCAAGGGAGGCACGGATATCTTCGTGCTGAAGCTGGACGAGGACGGCAAGACCATCTGGAGCAACAGCTTCGGCGGCCCAGCCAAGGACATGGCGCTGGCGCTGGCAGTCGACAGTACCGACCGCATAGTGTTGGCAGGGGGGTTCTACGACTCAGTCGACTTCGGCAGCGGGCCTGTACAATCCGCCGGCGAGGGCGACATCTTCGTACTCGTGCTCGATAGCAGCAGCGGCGCGCCGCTGTGGAGCCAGCAATACGGCGGCACCGCAGCGGACAACGCCGAGGCGGTAGCGGTCGACGCCGCGGACAACGTGATCCTGACGGCGAGTTTCAAGGAGACAGTCGACTTCGGTGGCGGACAACAAGTCAGCACCGGTGATTACGACATGGCCGTGGTGAAGCTCGACTCGACGGGCGGCTTTCTATGGCAACGCACCTACGGCAGCGCTTCATCAGAAGAAGTGCGAGGCGTCGCCGTCAACAGCGCTGGTTTCATCATGTCGGCTGGATACTCGACTGCCAGCCTGAGCTTCGGCGGCGAGCCTCTCAACAACAAGGGCGGTGCGGACATCGTGCTCTTTGCGCTCGGGCCGGACGCAGGTCACAAGATCAGCCGCAGCTTCGGCGACGTCGGCAGCGACTCGGCGTACGACGTGACCGTCGACCCCACCGACAGCGTCCTCGCAGTGGGTTCTTTCATGGGCAACGTGGATTTTGGAGGCGGTGCGCTGACGAGCCAAGGTGACAAGGATGGTTTTGTCGTCAAGCTCGCCCCGAATGGCCAGCACGTCTGGAGCCGCAACTTCGGCGGCACCGGCAAGGACTTCGCGTTGGAGGTGGACAGCACCAGCGAATCCCAAGTTTTGGTCAGCGGCGTCTTCGAAGACACGATGAAGCTAGGCGGCGACAGCCTCGTGAGCGCCGGAGACACCGACATCTTCGTGGTCAAGCTGGCGCCATAGCGGGGGCGCAGTGGTCAGCGGCAACCCTGAGTCTTCTTCTCGTCTGGCGGGACCTCGGAGCAGTGCGGGCCGTTGGGGCCGCCGGGCTCGGGCAGAAAACCCTTCATCCACCAATCTTGCTCGCCGCAGTCCGGCACCTTGCCGCCTGTCCAACCATCGACGTGAGTGCAGGCTGGGTGGTCGTTGTTGTGCTTGCCGTGCACTGGGTATTGAAGGGTCAGCAAGCCATCACAGTCGTAGTCGTAACTGTTGTTCATCCGGGGTGTGACGAAGAACGCGAGTTGCCCTGGATAGACGTTCGCATCGGCATCATCGCAATCGCCTGCACACGTGCTGTGCCCATCGCTGTCGAGATCCTCGCAAACCGGACCGCTGTCAACGCCTCCGCCCCCTGCAGCAGCCGAGCCGCCCACGCCACCAGCACGACCACCCGCTCCCCCCTGTTGCATTCCTCCGTCCGGGATCTGACTGGTCGTTGTCGAGCTGCTTGCGGGGGCGCCGCCCGTGCCTCCTGCGCCGCCGGGCGTCGTGGGGAGCTCGCAGCCCGCGGCCATCCACGCGGCAGTGATGATCGTCAAAAGAAACGCCAATCGGTTCATCTTTGGGACTCTGATGCAAACACCCCGGCAATCGTTCACTACGTCGTCTGAGCGCGCCCGGCGCCTGCGCGCGGCAGCGAGCAGTGCTATGGCCTTGTCGATGAAGCCTGGACCGCAGCTGTTCGACGCACAACACACCTTGGTCGAAGGAACTGCGCGTCAGCAACTCGACCGAGCGCTGCGCGGGCTCTACCCTGGCTGTAGCTGGAACACGGTGCGCCGCGCCATTCGTTCGGGAAAGATCCGCGTCGACGGCACCATTCGCGACGACTTTCGCTTCCCTGTCGCAGGCGGCGCTCGCATCGAGGTCCACATGGCCGCAGCCAAGTCGCGCCTGCCCAGGCTCGACGACGACTGTATCGTCTTTGTCGATGGGCAGATCGTCGTTGTGCGCAAGCCTGCGGGCCTCGCTAGCGTCCCTGACGCCACGTGGCGCCGCGACACGCTAGCCCAGCAGCTCGGCGCAAGGTTGCGGCGAGGCAAGCGCGAAGTGCCGCTCGGAATCGTTCAACGCCTCGACCTCGAGACCTCTGGCCTGATGGTGCTGTGCCGCACGGCGGATGCGCGGCGCGGGCTCAAGCGGCAGTTTCAAAGCCGCCTGATCGAACGCTCATACATTGCGATCGTGTCAGGCGAAGCGCAGAGCACGGTGCTGCGCTCGCACCTCGTCGAGCACTCGAACGGAAAACGAAGCTCCACCGCCAACAAGCGCATCGGAAAGTATGCGTGCACCCATGTCGATCTCCTCGAGCAACTGCGGGGCGCCAGCTTGGTCCGCTGCAAGCTCGAGACCGGCCGCACCCATCAGATTCGCATCCAGCTCTCCGAAGCGGGCCACCCTTTGCTGGGCGATCGCCGCTACGCGCGGCGCCGCATCGAGACTCCTGTCGCACCGCGGGTGATGCTGCACGCTGCCACACTCGGCTTCGAGCACCCCAGCACCTGCGAACCGCTCCACTTCGAACAACCGCTACCAGCAGACATGAGCGCGACGCTCGAATCGCTCAGAGCTGCGGACAAAGCAGTGGCGCTGCCTCCAATCAAGTAGGAAGATCTGCTCATGCTCCGTCTCGCTCCACGCGCAAGCATCGTTTTGACCATCGCAGCCCTCGGACTGCTCATCGCCAACAGCGCGACAGCGACCACTTGGACGATGGTGCAGACCGGCCACGCGCTGAGCTACCACAAGGGCTACCAAACCCCCGATGCCAGCTGGACCTCGCCTTCTTTCGTCGAGGACAACAGCTGGACGCCGTCGGCGAGCGGTTTTGGCATCGGCTACGGAGACGGCGACGACAGCACCGTGCTCAGCGACATGTCGGGCAACTACGCCACCGTCTATGTACGCAGCCACTTCACACTGGGCGCCGAGGCAGCCAGCATCCTCCATTTGGAGCTCGAGGCGATCTTCGACGATGGCTTCGTCGCCTATCTCAACGGCACCGAGATCGCCCGCTCGCACGTACCTGCCGGGGCGCTACAAGCCAGCACCACCGCAAGCAACCACGAGGCCAGCTCGGGGCCTGAGACCTTTACGGTCGATCCTGCCCTTCTAGTACAGGGCGACAATGTGCTGGCCGTCGAGGTGCACAACGGCAGCCTGGGGAGCTCCGACCTGTCATTCATTCCCACGTTGACCGGCCACGACACACCCCCGCCGAAGGCATCCATCACCCACGGTCCGTTCCAACAGCAGCTGAGTCGCAACGACGTTCTCATCGTGTGGGAAACCGATGCGCCTTCCGCCAGTGTGGTCGCTTGGGGCCCTACCGAAGCACTGGGCAGCAAAACAGAAGACGCGACGCCCAAGACGCATCATGTCATCAAGCTCGACGGATTGAAGCCGAGCTCCACGTATTACTACCAAGTCGAGTCTGCCAAAGGTGACGTGCAAGGCGGCCGTATTCGCACCGAGGTCTACGCAACTGAGCCCTATCGCTTCCTCGCTTTTGGCGACACGCGCAGCAACCACAACGACCACGCCGCCGTGATCAAAGCGCTCATGCCTCACGAGCCGCGCTTGGCGTTCCACTCCGGGGACTTGGTCGGCACGGGGAGCAACGCCTCGCATTGGTACACTTTCTTCGGCATCGAAACACCGATGATGGCCAACACCAGCCTCTATCCGACCATCGGCAACCACGAAGGCAACGGTGCGCTCTACTTGGGCTTTTTCGAGCTGCCTGACTCATCGCCCGGCGGCGAGCGCTACTACGCCGTGCGCTACGCCACCACATTGGTCGTGGTGCTCGATCAATATGGCAGCGGCGGTATTGGCTCGGGCAGCACCCAAGTCGATTGGCTCGATCAGACGTTGGCAAGCGCCGACCAAGAGCAGAACATCAAGCTCAAATTGGTGTTCATGCACCACGGGCCTTACGACTCCGGCTCGCACAAGTCGAACATCAGCGCACGGAACGTGCTCGTGCCGATCTTCGAAAAGCACGGCGTAGACATCGCCTTCTCGGGGCACGACCACGACTACGAACGCGGCACGGTCAACGGCGTCAAATACATCGTCAGCGGCGGCGGCGGGGCGCCGCTCTACTCGCTCGCGGGCGACTTCTGGACCGAGATAGCCGAGTCGGTCAATCACTATTGTCTGCTCGACATCCACGGCCCCAAGCTCGAGCTGACCGCGTATCGCGTCGACGGCAGTGTGCTCGACAGCTTCGTTTTGGGTGACGACGTCAACGAATGCTCGAGCGCGACCGATTGCGAACCGCGTCCAGCCGGAACGTGCTGGGCCGGCGAGACCGGCGAGTGGGCTTGCGTGCAAGGCGCTTGCATCTACAACTGCTACGAAAAGAGCGAGCCGCCAGACGGCGGCGCTGGAGCCCAAGCCGGTAGCCCAGCGACAGGGGGAGCTGGCACCGGTGGAGCGAGCGCCGCGACCAGTAGCGGCGCTGGCGGTTCGGCGAGCCCCGACGGCGGCTGCAGTTGCCGCCTCGGCTCACAGCCTATGACCCTGGCCGGTTGGCTATGGCTGGCCACGCTTTTGGCTGGCAGTTTCCGGTCACGACGGCGCAGCGCTCAGCGACCAACGCGCTAGGGCCCCATCCACTGCTTGAGCTCGCCGCCGACGATGTCGCCATAGCCGACGATGACACCTTCGCGTACGTCCGAAATAAGGTTGCCGCCGCCGGCCATCATGTTGCCCTTGCCGTCGCACCAGGTGCCGTGGAGACAGTCGTCGGTGATCTGCCGCTGCACCTTCCAGTTGCCTGGCCTGCCTACGGCGGTCTCGCCGAACCAGCCGGTGATGAGCACTTGCTCGGTGGTAGCGCACACGCCCATCATGCCGCCGGCAGTGCCGATGTAGATGCTCGACCAGCCGGTTTCGTCCTTGTGCAGCACCACGCTCTGGTTCAAGCCCCCCACCACATAGACGTCGTCCGGACCGCTACCATGCACGGTGATGAGCCGCGCTGTCGTGCCCGAATCCTGGCGCTCCCAGCTCGTGCCGTTGTAGTGAACCAACGCGCCGCCATCGCCGACGATGTAGATGTCCTTGGCTGAAGTGCCCCAGATCTTGAAGAAGAGCTCGCCCTTCATGCCGACGTCGGGCACTTCGGTCCAGTCCATGCCGTCGTAGTGCAACAGCACGCTCGGCGTCTTGCCGTCCACGGTACCGCCCACTGCCCAGAGCTCGTTGGGATCCTCGCCCCAAATCCCCCATAGCGTGTAGGCAGCGCCTGTGGTCACGGTGGTCCAGGCGCTGCCGTCGAAGTGCAGAATGGTGCCTTGCTCTCCAACCGCCCAAACGTCGTTGTGGGTGAAACCATGCACCCACCACAGCGTCGGCGCGTCGATGGGCATGCGCCACCAGCTGCTACCGTCATGCCAAAGTATGAGCGCGTCTCCCGGATCTCCGCCCTTGTCCGGAAGGGTGCCGCCAACAGCGAAGACATCCGACTTGGTCTCTCCCCAGAAGCCGAGGATGGCGCCATCGAGATCCTGCTGGATCAGCTTCCAGTCACTCGGCACTGGGTAGGGATCGATTCCTTCGGTGCAACCGAGCAAGCCGAGCAGACTGGCCAAGCACAAGCCGAGCATCGTCGTTTTGAGAGGGGTCTTTGACATGGCGTCTTATTTGCAAACCTGGGCTGTGGCAGGGTCAGGGCAGGCGCCCGCCGTCTCGCAGCACGTGGTCGGATCAGGACAGGTGTCGCGTTCGAGCATCACCGTGATTTCGCCGGCAAACTTGTTGCCGGAGGCGTCCTCGATCGAGGCGGTCACGACCGCCTCCTGACAGTTGAAGCAACACAAATTCACACTGAAGGGCACCCGCAGCTCCCAAAGCACATAGCCTTCTGGGCTCTGCTCCATGTCGATCCGCGGCCCTTCGATGTCCTCGGCCAGGACCTGACCGGCGACCTTGACCTCGACGACCGGATCGGGCGTCTTCGGATCGATGTCCACCGCGCGCACGCTCGGCACGATCATGTCGAGGGCGTTGGGCCCCCGGACCACGCCCATGCTGTCGCCAGCAGCGACCAACACGAACTCACCGCTGTCGTTGCGTACACCGATCTGCAGCTCCGCTGTCGAGCTCTGACAGCCCAGCGACAGCGCCCCCTGCGCAACCAGCGCTACCGCTACCAACGTGCTCCTTGCTGCCACGAGCCGATTGTACACCACGACCGCCCTATGGGTGGCCCAAGCGCTTGCTGCTAGCATGGGCGCACCATGACGACGCTCACAGTGCCCCGATGGCGACTCGCAGTGGGGGTCTTACTTGCAACGTTAGGCCTACTGTCTGCAGCTTGCTCCGGCGAAGATCAGGGGGCTTGCGAGCTGCCCCAAAACCAGGTCAGCGGCAACGACTGCACCGTGACGTGGACCCAGTGCAACGACGGCGCGAGCTATCAACTGAGCTGCTCCAACACACCGCCAGCGAGCTCCAGCAGCTGCAAGTGCACCAAGAACGGGGTCGTCGGCTCCAGCTTCGCCAGCGAGCAGATCTTCTGCTTGTTGCCGCTGGGCTCGATGGATGAGCCGGCCAATACCGGCTGCGGCTGGAACATCCACGCCGAATGAGCTGTACTGAGACGAGGCGCTGACCAGCTCGCGAGTCAGGGCTAGCCCAGCGCTGCTCCCCGATCCGCGGTATACTGGCCGCACCCGCGGGCGGTGTCCCCCCACCGCCCCCCTACCGACAGGAGCTTGTCATGACCGGCTTTGTTCGTGCTGCTTTGTTTTGTTTACCTGCTTTTGCCCTCGCGTTTGTCGCCTGTGGAGGCGACGTCGCGCTGTTTGGCGGTGGGGCCACCTCAACCGCTACGAGCTCGGGGGGGACGAGCGGTAGCGACACCAACAGCGGCACCGCCACGAGCAGTGGTGGCACGGGCACCGGTACGGACACGGGCACCGGTACGGACACGGGTAGCACCGGTAGCAGCGGTAGCACCGGCACCACCATGACTGGCTCGACGGGGTCTACCACGACGATGACCGGCACGATGACCGGCACTTGCGCACATGCGCTGTGCGAGGTCGGTGGTCCGCTCGATGCCAATTGCGATCCGTGCGTCAAACAGGTGTGCGAAAATGACGCTTTTTGTTGCAACACCAACCAAGGTGGCTGGGACTACTGGTGCATCGACATCGCTTCGCAGATGTGCGGCTTGGGCTGCGACTCCGGCCTGATCGACTGTCAGAGCCAATACGGCAGCTCGCCCACCATCACGCTCTGCGATCAAGGGGCATCGACCTGCCAGTACCGCTACAGCAGCTACCAGCAGTCGTGCAACGAGCTTTGCAAGTCGGGTGGCGGAGAGTGTTTCGGCGCCTACAACAACAGCGGGCAGTGCGGCATCAGTTGGAACCAGTGGATTGGGTGTGACGACAAACAACACCAGTCGGCAATCTGCCTCTGCTCACGCGGCTGCGGCCTCAAGCCTCCTTGCGGCGGGAACCAGAGCTGCCAAGACGCCAAGTGCCAGTAGGCCTATTCGGTCCGCCACAAGAGCGCGCGAATGAAGTGCTCACCAACCATGGCGCCGAGCGCGCCGCGAGTCACGGTCTGTTCGTCGTATTGACTGACCTCGTCGGCGGGCTTGTCTGGATCGGAGATCAGCACCGGCACCGGATCGCCCACGTGATCGCCTCGCTCCACAGGCGTGAAATGATCGGGTAGCACTGCGATGATCGGCTTGTAGCCGCGCTGCTTCATGCCTTCGACGAGTGGACCGAGCAAGCGACGATCGATCGATTCGAGGCAGTGGATCTTCAAGCCGAGATCCTTGGCGTGGCCCGCTTCGTCCGGTCCCTCGATGTGGACCATCACCAAGTCGTGCGTCTCGAGGGCTTCGAGCGCCGCGTTGGCTTTGCCCTCGTAGTTGGTGTCGAACAGACCAGTGGCTCCCTCGACCATCACCTTGGTCATGCCCGCATAACGGCCAAGGCCTCGAATGAGGTCGACCGCTGAGATGACCGCGCTGCGAATACCGAAGCGATCCTGCAACGTCCTCATGGTCGGCTTGCTACCCGGTGCCCACAGCCAAATGGTGTCAGCGCAGCGTTTGCCTGCTTCGCGCCGCGCACGGTTGACCGGGTGATCGGCCAGCACGGCTCGGGAGGCTTCGGTCAATTCGTTGAGCAGGACGGCGGTTGCCTCCGATCCGGCGTCCGTGGCGCTGATAGACATCGTGTCGACGGCCTTGCCCACATGGTCGTGGGGAGGCCAGCAGCTCAGCGCCGAGCCAAATCGCTCGCCACGAAGCACCAGCAGATGCCGGTAGCTCGTGCCTGCAAACAGCTCCACTCCGTCATCGAGGGTCTTTGACAGGGCGGCTACGAGCTGAGCAGCTTCGGCCGATGAGATGTGGCCTGCCGAGTGGTCCGCAACACAACCATCCTTCAAGGCGATGAGGTTGCAGCGCATGGCCACGTCGTTGGGACCTAGCTCGACGCCCATGCTGGCCGCCTCGAGCACGCCGCGGCCTTGGTAGCTCTGCCGAGGGTCGTAGCCGAGCACGGAGAGGTTTGCCACAGCACTGTCTGGCGTCATGCCCTCGGGCACCGTGCTGAGCGTTCCGCAGCGGCCCGCTCTCGCCAAGCTGTCCATCGTAGGGAGGTTGGCCGCCATCAGCGGAGTGCGGCCGCCGATGCGCTCGATGGGGTTGTCTGCCGAGCCATCTATCAAAATGATGGCGTAGCGGGTGTTATCTGCGTTGCTCATGCGGGGCCCGTCCTCTTCAGCCGTAACGCTCGTTGAGCATGTCACGCAGGGTTTCGTAGTCCACTGCGATCGTGTCATAGAACTCGTCCATGGCCTCGATGGCAGCCAGGGACGCTGGTAGGTCGGGCTCGACACCGGTCAGCGCACGAACCTCGTCGGGGAACTTCGCCGGATGGGCGGTCTCGAGCGAGACAGCCAGGGCATCGGGCGCGGGTTGTCCGCTGTCGAAGTAGCGATTCAGCGCCGCCCAGCCCACCGCGCCGTGCGGCTCGAGCAAAGCCTGGTGATCGCGCCAGGTCTCCGCGATGGTTTGCCGCGTCTCGGCATCGTCGATGGAGACGGCCCACATATCGCCACGAATACGGGCCATGTCGGGCGGCTGATGCAACATGCCGGTCTCATCCATGTGCCCGCCGTACAGATCGACCAAGCGAGCCAGGTTGGACGGATGGCCAACGTTCATGGCGTTCGAGATGCAGGTGCGCGACGGTTCGATCTTCTGGTAGCTGCCGTTTTCGAAGAAGGTTGGGACCTCGTCGTTGGCGTTGGTAGCAACCAAGAACCGCGCGACCGGTAAGCCTGCGCGGTGGGCTAGGAGGCCACCACACAAATCGCCGAAGTTGCCACTTGGTACCGAGATGACGATCGGCTCCCGTGCCGCCACATCAGCGAGCTGCAAGTAGGCGTAGACGTAATAGACAGATTGCGGGAGCAGCCGGCCGATATTGATCGAGTTGGCGGAGGTGAACCGGACGCGCTCGAGCGTCGGATCGGAAAAGGCCCGTTTGACCATCGCTTGGCAGTCGTCGAACTTGCCCTCGACGCCGAGGGTGGTGACGTTGCCACCGATGGTGGTCATTTGCTTGCGCTGCCGGTCGGAGACTTCAGCCACGGGAAAGAGCACCATGACCTCGATCCCCGGCACGCCCGCGAAAGCCTGGGCCACCGCACTGCCCGTATCGCCTGAGGTTGCCGTCAGCACCACCAAGGAAGGCTCCCCCGGGGCCACCAAGCGGCCCACCCAGCGCGCCATCATCCGCGCCGCAAAGTCCTTGAACGAAGCGGTCGGTCCCTGATCGAGCCTCAGCAGGTGCCGGCGATCGCAAACCCGCTCGATGGGGACCGGGTAGTCGTAAGCATCGTCACACAGCTCTTGCAGCAACTTGTCGTCGAACTGCCCCGCCGTGTAGTGCCGCATGACGGCACACGCGACCTCGGGATAGCTCTTGCCAACCAGCCCCAGCAGCTCAGAGTGCGCGATCGTTGGGATTTGTTGGGGCATGAACAGGCCGCGGTCGGGCGCTTGCCCGGTGAGCAGCGCGCGTCCTAGACTGTAGCCGTCGACGCTGCCGTTGGTGCTTCGGAAGAGGATGGGTTCGATCACAGGTGGGGAGCTCCTTGGCAAGCCACCAGCTACCAGCTTTGGCGCGTTGAGTGAACTCGAACAGTGCCCTTGTAGCGGCGCGCGCGACTGCTAATGTGTGCGGCCCGCTGCTGTGTGCGGCCAGGGGGGCTTTGTAGGAGGAGTGTTCACATGCGATTCGATACCAAGTGCGTCCGCGCAGGCATCAAGCCCGATCCGACCACCGGCGCCATCGTGCCGCCGCTATTCCAATCTGCAACCTTCGTGCTGGAAGAAGTCGGCCGCGACAAAGGCTTCGACTACACGCGCTCGGCCAATCCCACCCGCCAAACACTGGAAGATGCGCTGGCTGGGCTCGAAGGGGCCGCCCACTGCGCTTGCTTCGCCAGCGGCATGAGCGCCGTCGACGCCGTCATCCGCACCCTCGAGGCCGGTGACCACATCGTCAGCTCCGACGACGTCTACGGCGGCGTCTCCCGTCTCTTCAACACCAT
>CAZRGL010000031.1:225-35674 GCA_964599485.1 uncultured Polyangiaceae bacterium | reverse complement strand
GTCCCCCCCGCTGCCGCTCGAGCGGCCGGGGTTGTTGGCGGTGGTCCCGGCGCTGGCGCTTGCGCCTCCAAACAATAGGAGAAAGGCTGGGAGGATGGGCGCTGAGCCAACCAGAACGACGCGACTGAGATTCATGACGTACTCCTGCAACAAGCGTATGAAAGCAACATCGGCAGAATACCACAGGCCCCTGGATGCCCGCCGCCGCCCTGGTAACCCCTGCTGCGATTGGCTAATCTCCGTGGTTCGAGGAGACGAGCACATGCGCATTTCGGGGACACCAACCTGGCGACTGGGGATCGCGCTCGCTGGCGTGGTGTTGATCATTTCGGCCTGCCGCGACGCGTTGCGCTTCGAGCCGCCGCCGAGCACCACCACGAGCAGCAGCAGCAGCAGCAGCAGCAGCAGCAGCGGCAGCGGCGGCGACGGCGGCGCGGCAACGACCAGCACCGCGACCGGCAGCGGCGGCAACGCTACGGCCTGCCAATCCAACTCGGACTGCCCCGAGCCCACCAGCATTTGCGACGTCTACTACGGAACCTGCGTCGAGTGTCTACTGGACGAGCATTGCGCCTTCAGACCAGGCACGGTCTGCGACGAGGGCCTCTGCGCTTGTGCTGACGACAAGGAGTACTGCGGCCCGAACAAGTGTATCGACACCACCACCTCGGGCACCAACTGCGGCCAGTGTGGTCACGTGTGCTTCGGTGAATGTTTGGATGGACAGTGCCTCGATCCTTGGGAGCCGCTTGGCACCGTAGACGCGCCCGATGCCCGCTCAGCACACCTCGCGGCATGGACCGGGCAGTTGATGATCGTCTGGGGAGGGACGAGCAACGGATCGGCGAGCGGCGCACTCAACAGCGGCGGCATCTACGATCCAGCAACCTTCACGTGGACCGCCACCACCATCATCAATGCGCCCTCCCCGCGCGTCGAGGCAACCGCGGTCTGGACCGGGACCGAGCTGATCGTGTGGGGAGGCCGCGACAAGGATGGCAACTTCCTCGACACCGGCGCGCGCTTCGATCCGAGCATGAACGCGTGGCAAACCCTGAGCATGACCGACGCGCCCAGCGCACGATCCAGGCATACTGCCGTGTGGACCGACAGCGAGATGATCATTTGGGGCGGCCTGGACGGCAGCAACCAGCTGAGCAGCGGAGCGCGTTACAAGCCGAGTGATGACAGCTGGGTGGCAACCGCGGCAGTCACTGCGCCATCGGCCCCCCGCGAGCGCCACAGCGCAGTCTGGAATGGCCAGCTGATGCTGACCTATGGCGGCGTCGGCGACACGCCCCAGAACAACAACGAGTACTTGCCCAACGACGGTGTTCCGGGTGGCCGCAGCTATGACCCGATGACCGACGCTTGGGCGGTCGTGAAGCAGGCCGGCGAGCCATCGCCCCGCGCAGACCACAGCGCTGTTTTCGGTAAAGGGCGCATGCTGTTGTTCGGCGGCGTCGGCAGCAGCGGCTACTTCTCCACTGGTTTCAAGTACGAGAACGACAAGTGGGTATCGTTCAACGGCAGCCCTCCGTCGGCCCGACGCGACCACACAGCTGTTTGGCTCGACGGCGCCAAGCGCATGATCGTGTGGGGCGGACGCGCTGGAAGTGGTGCGATGGACGACGGTGGGTTGCTCGATCCACTCAACAACGTATGGACCAAACCGCTGACCAGCCCGCTGAAGGCGCGCTACAACCACACCGCCGTGACTGCCGGTGAGAAAATGATCGTGTGGGGCGGAGCGGACAAGAACAACCAGCCGCTCAACGACGGCGCCATCTACACGCCCTAGAGCGACAAACGGTTTAGAACCTGCTGCAACACCCGCATTCACGCGATCTTCGCCGCGTACTCCTTCCAGCCTCCTCGACGTAACACTGCTACGCCTGCGTCGGCTTCCAGTCCGTGCACGGCGAACCTCACGCAAATGGGTGTGTTTCGCTACGGTCCTAAGTCGTTTGTCGCTCTAGCCGGAGCTCATTTGTCGGAACGCCGTAGGGCGAGTTGCTCGATGCAGAGTGAGACCAGCGAGGTCCAACCTGTTTGGTGGCTCGCACCCAAGCCGCGCCCGTTGTCTCCGTCGAAGTATTCGTAGAAGAGAACGAGATCGCGGAAGTGTGGGTCTTCGACATAGCGAGACTCATCACCGTGCGCAGCGCGCCGGCCTTGCTCATCGCGCAAGAACAGCTTGCTGAGACGACGTGACAGCTCGTCGGCAATCTCCTGCAGACTCATCATCTGATCGGACCCGGTCGGACAAGCTAGCCGCACGTCCGGGTAGAAATGGTGATAGCGCTCGAGCGCTTCGATCAGCAGATAGTTGAGCGGAAACCAAACAGGGCCGCGCCAATTCGAATTGCCACCGAACATCCCGCTGTCCGACTCACCCGGTAGGTAGTCCACCCGCTGAGTACCACCCTCCAGCGTGAAGACATAAGGCTGCTCGGCGTGGATCTTCGACAGTGAACGCACGCCGTAAGGCGACAAGAACTCGTCTTCGTCCAGCACGTAGTGAAGCACGCGCAGCAAGCGGTCTTTGGGTACCAGCGCCATGAGCATCAAGCGCCGCTCGAAGTCGATGTCGATGACCCGTTCGGCAATCTCGGGGTGATTGCTGCGAAACCACCTCATCCGCTTCTGAAAGCCCGGCATCGATTCGAGCAGCTCCTTGTCGAGCACTTCCGTCGCAAAGAGCGGAATGATGCCGACCATCGAGCGGATGCGCAGCAAACTGCTGTGGTGATCGCAGAGCAAACGATCGTAATAGAAGCCATCTTGCTCATCCCACAGCCCACCGCCACACAACGAGTTGATCGAGTCGGCGATGGCGATGAAATGCTCGAAGAACTTGGAAGCGAGATCCTCGCCAGCTGGGTCGTCCCGGGCCAGCTCGAGGGCGATCGAGAGCATGGTGCTTGCATAGAAGGCCATCCACGCTGTGCCGTCGGCTTGCTCGAGCTCACCACCGGTAGGCAACGGGCGCGAGCGGTCGAATAGACCAATGTTGTCGAGCCCCAAGAACCCACCGGAGAAGATGTTGTTGCCGTCGTGATCCTTGCGGTTGACCCACCAAGTGAAGTTCATCAGCAGCTTCTGGAACACGTGGGAAAGGAACACTTTGTCGCGGCGGCCGCGCGTGGCGCTCATCTTGTAGACGCGCCATGCGGCCCAAGCGTGCACCGGCGGGTTGACGTCTGAGAGCGCAAACTCATAGGCCGGCAGCTGGCCGTTGGGATGCATGTACCACTCGCGCAGAAACAGCTCGATCTGACCTTTCGCAAAATGAGGGTCGACCACAGCAAAAGGCAGCATGTGAAAAGCCAGATCCCACGCCGCGTACCAGGGATACTCCCACTTGTCGGGCATGGAGATCACATCACGGTTGTAGAGGTGGCGCGCCCACTGGTGGTTCCGGCCGCGGGCGCGCTCGACGGGCGGCGCCGGCTGGGTCGCATCGCCGCGCAACCAATCGTCCACGACGTAGTGGTAGAACTGCTTGGTCCACAGCAAGCTCGCGTAGCTCTGACGCAGTACGTTGCGCTCGTCCGCGCTCACTTCACCAGGCTCAATCTCCCGATAGAAACGGTCGGCTTCTCGAAGGCGCTCGTCGAAGATCTGCTGGAAGGGCTCACCCAACACGGGCGGCGGGCTACCGTCAACCTCAGCGAGCCGCATCTGGACCACTACCTCGGCGCCCGCTGCAACGTCGAGCTGGTAGTGCGCCGCCGCTTTGGTGCCGCGTCCCTCAGCGCTGATGGCTGACCGATCCCCACCAACGAGGTAGGCGTTGAAACCGTCCTTCACATGAGTGTGATCGTTGTCTCGGCCAAACAGCAAGGCGACGTTCGACTCGTTGTTGGTAAACAACAGCTGGGGCTCGGCGCCGCTGCTGGCGCGATCCATGGCCAGGTGGAAGTTGCCGAGCTCGGGATGCTCGGCCTTCAGCAGCCGCGATGACACGCGCTCTATGCGCGGCTCCGTGTCGAGGTAGCCCTCCGAAGTGCGTCCCCAAGCCCAGGTGTTGCGAAACCACAGCGTGGGCAGCAGATGCAAACGGGCGGCACGTGGACCTCGATTGGTGATGCTGATGCGAATCAGGATGTCGTTGGGGGAGGCTTTTGCGTACTCGACAGCGACATCGAAATAGCGGTCCTCGTCGAAGACACCCAAGTCGAGCAGCTCGAGCTCCGGCTCTCGATAACCACGGGCGGCATTGCCCTCGATGAGCTCAGTGTAGGGATAAGCGCGCTGGGGATACTTGTAGAGCGCTTTCATGTACGAGTGCGTCGGGGTCGAGTCGAGGTAGTAGTAGAGCTCCTTGACGTCCTCACCGTGATTGCCCTGGGGCCCAGTCAGGCCGAAGAGCCGCTCCTTGAGGAAGGGGTCGCGCTCATTCCACAACGCCAGGGCAAAACACAAGCGACACTGCCGATCGCAGATCCCGAGCAGGCCATCCTCGCCCCAGCGGTATGCACGGCTGCGTGCCTGTTCGTGCGGAAAATAGGTCCACGACTCGCCCTGCGCCGAATAGTCCTCGCGAACGGTCCCCCATTGGCGCTCGGAAAGGTACGGCCCCCAACGCTTCCAGTTCGCCTCCCGTCGCTGTTCGGCCACTAGCCGTGTCCGCTCCGCGCACACCCGTGCCTTCTGCACCATGCTTTGGCGCGTAGCCGAATGTGGCGATGGTGCCAACGAACAAGCGTCATTCCACGTCGCTCTGTAAGCAAAGTTGGCCGGCTTCGTTGTTTCTCTCCTGACCTTGACCGCACCCCATTCGGAGGTTGATATGGACGCGACGAGCACGAAGCCAGCACGACAGAAAAACACCAGCGCCTGGCGGCTTTGGCTCGGCGCCAGCTTGCTACTGCTGGGCGCATGCAGCGCCGCTCAACCCGGTGGAGGCAAAGTCGTCATCGGTCCGTTCGACGAGATCGACACCAAGTCCCATCCGGCGATCGGCGAGGTTTGGCGCCTGGATGTGACGAAATACCCGCTACCGAACGGCTATTCACCGTTCCAAAAAGCGCCGAGCGCCGATTGCACGCTCAAAGCCGACGCTCAGCGCTTGCTCATCTCCTGCCGAGGAATGCGGGACTACCGCAAGCTCGATCACGAGTCGGCCGGCGCCGAGCGAATCCGAACGCTCATCGATGCCGTCGACTGGCCTACCGAGGCCCAGAAAAAACTCCCCTATCCGGCTGACAAACACCCGCTTTCGGTTGCGCTCACCGTCAACAGCAAAGTGCATCAAGCCCGCGGCGGCGAGCATCTGCTCGACCCTAAGCTGAGAACGATCGCTCAAGAGGTTTTCGCCCTGCACGAGGGGATGCTCGAAGCAGACCGGCGCGCTGAGCAAGGTGATTGTCTACGCGGCCAGAAGTTCGACAGCTGCCCCGATCCCGGCGGCCCCGCTACCGTTTGTGGAGCACCCATCTGCTCGCCAGCGCGGTGGGGGGGCCAGAGCTGCACGCTGGGTATCCACTGCGCGTCGCGCTCCTGCAACGAGGGGCGCTGCGCTTACGCCAACGCAGACGCCAGCTGTCCGCACGGTCGCATGGAGCCGTTGCAGTTCGTGCCCAGCGAATATCTGTCCTGCAAGGTGGACGCTGATTGCGTGATCGTGGGCGTAGCCTGCTCAGCGCGCAGCGTGAGCAAGAAGGCCCAACACTGCATCAAGCCCCCGACCAACGATTGCGCATATGGAAACTATCGGGCCCTAACACCGATATGTGACGCAGGCACTTGCCGCGGCAAGTAGGTTGATTGGGCCTCAGCTCTCGGAGCTCACGATTGGGAGCTCGAGGACGAACCGGGCACCGTCACTGCCGTCTTCGACACTTATCGAACCGCCGGCCGCGGCCACCAGACCGCGGCAGACCGCCAAGCCCAGCCCGGTGCCTTTGCCTACCTCTTTGGTGGTGACGAAAGGCTCGAAGAGCTGGTCGCGCACGACTGGATCGATGCCGCCGCCATTGTCCTCGATACTGATGCGCACCCGCTCTTCACCGACGATGGCACCAATGTTGATTTGGCCACTTGCCGCGGGCACGACGTCCGCTGCGTTGAGCAGCAAATTGAGCAGCACTTGCTCCACACGCTCTGGGTGCATGCCCACCGGGGGCAGCCCGCTCTCCACCGCGCTGATGATCTCTATGCCGCCGAAGGACTGTTGCGGACGAACCAACTGCAGCACGTGCTCGACAGCGTCAGCCACCGAAGTGCTCGCTGGCTCCTCAGGCTCGCTCGACGCTTTGCTAGCAGCAGCGGGCCGCGCGAAGTCGAGCAAGTCTCGCAAAATCCGGTGCACCCGTTCGGTCTCACGGGTCATGCGCGCGAGGAAGTCGCGCTCGTCCTCGTCCAAGTTCTCGCTCTGCGCCAGTAGCTCCTGAAAGGCCAGAATCGCGGCGATGGGGTTGCCGATTTCGTGGGCGAGCCCAGCCGCGAGACGGCCGACGGACGCCAGTCGCTCACTTCGAATGACCGTATCGCGGGCGCGCTTGAGTTGGTCCGTAGCCCGCTTGAGCTCGGCAACCTTGTCCCGCATGGCCTCTTCTTCGGCCCGAATGGTCGCCGTCATGCGGGCCAAGCTCGAGCCGAGCTCCGTCAGCTCCCGTCCCCCGCCCTGTGGAACGCTGAGCACACGCTGCCCCTCAGCAACGTTGCCCGCCGCCAGCCGTAGCTTGTCCAGCGGCCGTACCACGATACGGGTGAGCACGATGTAGGTGAAGACCAGCAGACCCAATCCCAACAGACCGGTGTAGAGCGCCACGAGGCGCACCAAAGGAGCCACGCGCACCGATTTTCGATCGGTGTGGAGCAGCGCTCCGACCGCGCCATCGAGTCCTGGAACCACCATGAGCAGCGCAGGGCCTCGCGGGGTGTTGACCGACAACACCTGCTCGCGACCGGGTTTCACCTCAGGCGGCAAGGCTCCCAGCGCACCGGCTGCCCCCGACTTCTTGATGAGCGCGCCGCTCGAGTCGTACAGACCAATAGCACCAACATGCTGCCCGACTTGGGCGTCGAGCAAGGCGTCGAGCTCGGCAGGCCGGCTGCGACGAGCTTCGTTTACGTGACCAGCGATTGCGCGACCCAAAGCGCGCGCATTGCGCTGCCACGCTGCGTCGAGGCTCGCGCGCGTCAGGTTGGCGACCGCCAAAAACAGCGGCACCAGGGCCAGCAGCAGCAACGCGCCCAGCCACAGCACCAGCTGCGCTCGAATGCCAAGTCGCACACCTCAGTGAACATCGTTTTGGTCGGCAGTGCCAAGTGCAAGCCTTTGTCGGTCCGGGCTGAACCGCCGCGCCGCCTCGCCCTGTCGCGGCCCAGAAACTCAAGTTTTCTACAATCACTGCGCCGACTTGGCCCGCTCGCGGCGGCTCTGATACCCGAGCACATTGCGGGATGGATCGAGTGGTATCAGCTTTCGTCCCGCTCCGGCGCGCGGCGCGCCGCCCGCTTCCCTTCGCAACAGCGACGCTGCTCAGCATCGTCGTCGTGGTCCACGCCGCCCATCCGCTCGGCACCGCGGTCTTCGCTGGGTTCGGTCTGACGCTGACGGTGTTGTTGCTCGCCCGCGGATGGCAGCGGACCAATGTGGTTGACCAGAGCCGCTGGCTCGATCTCGAGGTTGGCTTTCTGCTCGCTCTGGGTGCGTATGCGGTCATCGTTCAAGTGGATCGCTCGCTCCAGGGCAGCTGCTACCCGCTCGTCTACGTGGCCATCGGCTTGGTGAGCGCGCTGTGCCATCCAACTGCGTCGCTCGGCGTGATCGCGTTGGCGTTGGTGTTCGAAGCGACTTTGATGATGGTCGCGCTGGGCGGTCTAAACCTGACGGCACTGCTGACGCACCTGCTGTTGCTGCTGGCCATCGGACTGATCAACATGCTCTCGCTCCGTATCGAAGGGGCGCGACTGCGGCGCGCATCTCGAGTCGAGCTGCAGGCTGAACGTGAGCGTCGTCGGGAAGAGGCCCGCAGCTATCGACTGCTCAGGGCACCGAGTGAGGCGCCGGTCGAGTGGCACGACGATGAGCCCACCCTGGAGCGAGCACGCGACGAGGAGCGCTTGCTTCATTCGGGGATCCAAGAAATCCAGCTGTCCGTGCTCTTTGCGCCGCGGCTGCTGCGAGACTGTCTGAACGTGCACACCGCCATGTTGTTGTGGCTCAACGACCGCGAGACCCACCTGCGGATCAGCGAGCTGGTATCTGACGCCGACGACCGCGACCTGTGCGAAGGACCGTTCTCGGTCGGTGACGGTGTTTTGGGTATGGTGCTCAGCCAGCGGGCCGTGGTGTGCGTGTCGCAGCTCAAGCCGAGCTATGTCTTGCCCTACTACCGCGATGCTTGTCCGGTTCAGAGTGTCTGCGCGGTGCCAGTTTTCGAGCATGGCAGCTTGCGCGGCGTTCTGGTGGTCGACCGTCGCTCCTCTGAGCCCTTCAGTGCTGGTCAGCAGCAACTGGTGGAGCAAGCAGCACGCTTGGCAGCGCGGGCCATCGAGAATGAACGCGTGTTCGTGCAGCTCGAGCGCACAAAGGTGGAGCAAGGCAGACTCTATCGAGCAGCGGAACGGCTAGGGGCCGCCATATCCGAGCAACAAGTCGTCGACGCCGGCGTCAAAGCCGCCAGTGAGATTGCCACGGTCGACTTCGCCGCGGTCACTGCCTACGACCCGGACACCGACTGGCACGAGATCCGGGCGGTCTGCGCCGAAGAGGGCGAGCCGCTCGAAGGCAAACGCTTCCGCAACAACACCGGTCTGGTATCGATGGCGCTGCGCAACCGGCACCCCCTTCCCTATCGGGGCCAATATGACGGCAGTCATCAGATTGTGTTCACCAAACGGTTGAGCCCGCCGGATCTGCCATCCTTGTTGGTGCTCCCGCTGTTCGTACATGACACACCACTGGGCAGCTTGGTGCTCGGCTCTTACGAGCCCCGCGCATTCCACGAAGCCGCGCGCAATCTGCTCGAAGTGCTCGCCAGTCACCTAGCCGTATCCCTGGCCAACGCCAAGATGGTGCGCAAGCTCGAGGAGCAAGCCACTACCGATGGGCTCACTGGGCTGCTCAACAAGCGGGCCTTGCTCGAAACAGCAGACGAGAAGCTGTCAGCGGCAATTCGTTTTGGTCGACCTCTTGGTGTGCTCATCGCCGACATCGACCACTTCAAACGCGTCAACGACACCTACGGCCACGACGTCGGCGACTTGGTGATCAAGGAGCTCGCTGCCATCCATCAACGGGTCAAACGAACCACCGACTCGGTCGCCCGCTTCGGCGGCGAGGAGTTCGTCACCATCTGCGAGCAAACCGACGCTGACGGCGCCCTGCTATTGGCCGAGCGCATCCGGGCTGAGTTTGCCAAAACCACCTTCCACGCCGCTGGCGAGGAAATCCACTGCACCTGCTCGGTGGGCATCGCCACCTTCCCCGAAGCGGGCACCAAATATCAGAAGCTCTTCAAAGCAGCGGACGAAGCGCTCTACATCTCGAAACGCAACGGCCGCGACCGAGCCACCGTGTGGAGCGAGAACCGAGGCGGGCACGAGGCCGCATAACCAAAATACCTCCCGCGCCAGCGCCTGTTTGGTGCAACCTGCAGCGCATGAGCGCAACCACTCCGACCTGGCTCGTCTTGTCCGTCATCGTGTTGCTCGGCGCCCTCGGGTGCTCGAAAGAGAGCAACGTGGCCCATACGCCAGCCTCGACATCCGCCCTGCCGAGCGCCACTGCGGCCCCAGCCGACAAGCCATCGCCAACGAGCAGCCCCACCAAGTCTTCGTTGACTGAAGGCCGCGTGGTCGTCACCGCTAGCGACGCCCTCAGCGGCGGGCTGCCAGCGGTAGGGTTCACGGCACAGTGGAGCAAGAGCCCCGGCTTTTTGGCGCGCATGCCGCTGAGCGGTGGCATGTACCTGGGTCTGAGCGGTCCGCCCGGAGGCCCCCTCAACGTGTCGGTCACCGCCTACAAGAAGGGCGAGGCGACGCACGACACCCTCGAGAAGAACGTCAGCATTCCTCAGCTGGGACACACCATGGGCCCGGCCGAAACGGTGATGTTTGCCGGCAGCAATCGCCCCGCTGTTGCTTACCTTTTCGGCAAGAGCATTTCCAAGACCCATGGCTGCGCCATCCTCGTGGCCGCCAAGCCGGGCGCAACAGAAGGGCTGGTCGTGAGCTTCAACACTTCGGGCGTGAGCGTCACCCAACCGAGCTGCCCAACCGTGCTTGCACAGGCAAGCTTCGCCGAGCTGGTTCGCTCCTTCAGCTTGCGATAGCTCGTTGCGAGGTCGAAGCCGCCAGGTAGGCCTGCTAGACGTTTAATCATGAGCGACCAGGACGACAGCAAGGCCACCAACTCCGAATCGCAACAGCCAAGCGCCAACGGACAAGCCGCACCCGCGCCCGCGGCGCCCGCGCCGCCCAAGCCCTCAAACGAGCCGGCGGACGAGCCTGTGGACGAAGCTGCTGACAGTGCCGCCGAGCCGCCAGCAGATGAGCCCACCAAGGCCTCCACCGACGATCCGGCCGAGGCTTTCAAGCAGGGGATCGGACTGCTGTGGAAAGCCGCACGCAGCACGGCCGACGAGATCAAGCGCGAGGTCGAGCGCGGCGGGATCAGCGAGGCTATCCAAGCCGCAGGCCGGGAGCTCGAAAACGCGGCCACCCAGGCAGCCAAGTCCATCGAGGGCTTGGTCGCGAAAGTCCAACCGAAGAGCCCGGGCTACAGCCAGGATTGGCCGCCCCAATCCGCCGAGAAAGACAGCCCGGACGACAAGGACGGCAGCGAGAGCAATCAGGTCGACGCTGACATCCCCAAGGGCGGCGGCACGACCGAGGACGGCGAGAAGCGCAACATGCGCATTCAGCTCGAAGAAGAGAAGTAGGCGCGCAAGTCCGTAGCGCCCCTTAGCCAACCATCAAGCTGTACAGTCGCAGCGGAATGATGCTGGGCTCGCCAGTCGGCCCGCCGGCTTACAGTGACACTAGAATCCGCGGCAAACTGCGGTTACAGTCTGGCTAGAATCGCGTCCTGCCTCGAGAGCGCGCGATTCGAACAAAGGAGGCCCTGTGGCTATCGAGCTCCCCCCCATGCGCATCCTCATCGTCGATGACGATCGAGCCATTTGCGAATACATGCAGACGCTCCTCGAGCGCGACGGATATCAGGTCAAGACTCAGAGCGACCCGACCCAGGTAACCGCCGAGCTCAAGAAGGTCGACTACCACCTGGTAATCCTCGACTTGATGATGCCCAAACGCGACGGCATCGAAGTGCTGCGGGAAATCCGCAAGCACGACAAAGACATCGCGGTGGTGATCTTCACCGGGTACCCGAACCTCGACACCGCTGTGGCCTCGATGAAGCTCGACGCCGTCGACTACATCAAGAAGCCATTCAACGTCGACGAGTTTCGCAAGGTCATCGCCCGCGTCATGCGCAAGAAGGGCCTGGCGCTCACCCCCGAAGAGGAGTTGCACAAGGTCATTGGCGACACCATTCGCAACTTCTGCAAGAGCAAGACGCTCACGCTCAAACAGATGGCGCGGCGCACCGGTCTGAGCGTCTCGTTGCTGTCGCAAATGGAGCGCGCTGAGACTTCGGCGTCGATTTCATCGCTCTACAAGATTTCCGTTGGATTGCAGGTCAAGATCCGCGACCTATTCGGCAGTTACTGATGAGCACTGACATGGACGAAACCCTCGAAATCGACGTCAAGACAGTTGACGATCTGGAGCTGGATCCACTTGCGGCGTACGCCACCTTGCGTGGCTACACCCCCAACGCACCGATGTTCCTGCTCGAGTCTTTGAGCCATGACGGACAAGACCGTGCAGAGGCGGGTCGCTATTCCATCATCGGCTATCGGATCAGGCGGAGCGAGATGACGCCACCGGGCGTGGATGCGATTGCGGTCCAGCACAAGAAGTACAGTGAACGACCCCCGCAGGAGAGCTTCGCACAAGCGCTGGCCGAGGCATGTGTCGGGTATTTCAGCAGTAGCGTTGCCTCGAGCTGGCACAAGATCCAGTTGTGTAAAGACGAAGGACCCACCAGCTATGTCGTCGCTGGCAGCGCGGTGGCGGTGTTCGATCATCTCGAGGGCACAATCACCACCGCGGGGCCGAAAGCAGGCAACATGGCTGAGCGTTGTCTCTGGGAAATGACGCACGGTCCCGAGCTCGATCTGCTCGAAGAGGTCGACGAAAATGGCCGCCCGAGCAAGATCGGCAGCGAGCTCAACGATGAGCAACTTCAGGCGCGGGTAGCAAGGGCCAAGGCGTATCTACACGAGGTGGACGCTGTAATGCTTGCGCACACCATCACCGCCGCCGTGGGAGATGCCGACGTCTTCGACACCTATTGCGCGCTGCGACGCATCGGCAAGGCCGCTCACGGCTACTTCATCGACTATGGCGCGCTGCCGGGCCAATCCCATACCCGCATCTGTGGCGTCAGCGATCACACAGCTTACCTGCGAAGAAGGGGTCAGGACGGCCCAGATCCTGCGGAGGCGCTGCGCGAAGTGCTCCCCCACACCGCCACGGTCGGAAGCCCCGCCCGGGCAGCAGCGAAGCTCATCCGGCAAGTCGAGGACAGCAGCCGCCAGCAATGGGGAGGCGTGGTCGGCTACATGTGCCCGGGCGACGAGTGCGGGTTGGTGCTGGCCGACAATCTCATCATCGCGCAAGGCGAATTCTACTGGTGCACGACTGGAGTCACGACGGTAGCCGAGACTGAGCCGAGCGATGCCCCCACGCTTGCCCTCGAGAGTGCCAAAGCGCGCCTCGCGGCGATCGCTGCCGCCGAGAAGAAGGGCGCGAAAGCTTAGAGTTCCGTGTGTCGATGGTAGACCTCGATAAGCTAGACGACACTGTTCGCGCCCGCTGGGCCACCGTCGAAGCAAACGTTGCAACCATCGAGGGTTTTCCCGGCAGCACCATCGTGCCGGCAGCGTTCAAGGCCGGCTCCACAGCGCGCCAAGCCCTCGAACAATTGGGCGCGCCCACCAAGGGCGGCAACGAGCTGCCGTCTCTGCAGCTCGAGGGCACGCTCGGTGAGGGGGGCATGGGAATCGTACGACTTGCTACCCAGACTTGTTTGGGTCGCAAAGTCGCTGTCAAGACGCTGCGTGAGGAGCATCGCGACCAGGCATCGATGATGAAACTCCTGCGGGAGGCATGGGTGACCGGTTCGCTCGAGCACCCCAACGTGCTGCCAATCTACAACTTGAGCCTCGATGACGAGGGGATCCCGCTGGTGGTGCTCAAGCGCATCGAAGGCCTAGATTGGGCCGATGTCATCGACGACGCTGAGGCCGCGCAAGCGCAGCTCGGCGAGGGGGAGTTGCTCGAGCACAACCTCAACATCTTGATGCAAGTCTGTCGCGCTGTGTCCTTCGCCCACAGCCGCGGGATCGTGCATCGCGATCTGAAACCCGACAACGTGCGGATCGGCGACTTCGGCGAGATCTACGTGCTCGACTGGGGCATCGCAGTATCGCTGCACGACGACGGCTCCGGCCGTTTTCCATTGGCGGCCAATGCCAAGGAGCTGGCCGGCACCCCGAACTACATGGCGCCCGAAATGTTGGGCGGACGGCCAGAGGAGATCAACGAGCGTACCGACGTCTACTTGTTAGGCGCCACGCTCTATGAAGTGCTCACCGGAGCACCGCCCCACCAAGGCGACACGGCAGTCGCCATCGTCAGCAGCGTGCTCAAGTCCGAATCCGACTTCGCCACAGTGACCGAGAGCCGCGCTGAGCTCGTCCAAATCGCCAAGCGTTGCATGGCGGCCGACCCTGCACAGCGATACGCGAGCGCGGACGAGGTACGGCTCGACTTGCTTCAGTTCTTGGGGCACCGCGGCTCGATGGCACTTGCGAGCCAAGCTGAACACCGCCTCGAGGCGCTCGAGAAACTGCTGGCCGGCGTCGATGTCGGCGGCGAGAGTCGGGTGCTCGCCTACCGGCTGCACGGCGAGTGCCACTTCGGTTTCCAGCAAGCGCTGGAGAGCTGGCCAGAAAACGAGCTTGCCCGCAACGGATTGAAGCGCGTCACGCTTGCCATGATCGACTTCGAGCTATCCCAAGGCGACGGCCATGCCGCTTGGTCGCTGCACGAGCAGCTCGAAGAATGCGACGAAGCGCTGCATCGACGCATTCGCCGTGCCATGACGGCTCAGGACAAGGAGGCCGAGCGAATCCAGAAGCTCGAGGAGCTCGGTCAGCAGCTCGATCCTTCGATTGGCAAACGAACGCGCAGCGCTTTGGTCGCCATCATGGGTGCGTGGTGGACTGCGAGCCCCTTGTTCATGCATTTCTACCCGGTCGACCGAAGCACCTATCACTGGGGCGCTGTGGCGTGGAACGCGATCACCGGCATCATCTGCATGGCGCTGGCCGTGTGGGCACGCGACTCGCTCAGCAAGACGCTCATCAACCGCCGCTTGACCCTGACCGTAGGCGCCATGCTGGCCGCCACGATGCTCGCAAGCATCATGGCCTTGATTCTGGATCTGTCGCCTCAGCTCACGGTCACCATCTACTTCTTGGTGTGGACCACAGTTGCGTTCATGGAAACGGTAGGCATCGAGCCCAGATTGTGGCCCTGCGCGGTGATCTACGCATCAGCCCTGTTCACTTCACTCAAGTGGCCAGACCAGCGCTATCTCCTCATGGCAGCAGCCAACTTCCTCATGACGGCTACCTGCGTCTGGGTGTGGAAGCCCGATCTGCCACACCAGCGAAAAGGGCCAGCCCCGAGCGAAAACTAGGGACTGTCGAAGCCCACCCGACAATCCGTGAGCCGTTTTTTGGCCCTTTCTAGCGTTAGAAAGCGAGGACCGGCCATGCTCGGGACTACCTGCCCCTACCTGCTCGCATCTCCCCATACTTGGAGCACCATGCCCTACGCCCAACCCGCCCAACCCGCCCAACCCCATCATCGCGAGCCTCGCGCCGCATCACCACTGACGCTCAACAACGAGACTTACCGGCAGCTTCGCCGACTTGCCGCCCGCCAGCTTTCCCGAGAGCGCAAGGACCACACGTTGCAGCCCACTGCGTTGGTGCACGAGGTTGTGCTACGTCTGCTGCGCCATCACGACACGGGCGCCAACCGAGCTCAGTTTTTCGCATTCGCGTCCCGTTTGATGCGCCATGTACTGGTCGATCACGCCCGGGAACGAAAAGCCGCAAAACGCGGCGGCGGTGTCCGGCCCTTGAATGTCGATCTCGACCAACTCGGTAGCGAGATCACTGACAGTGAGCTGCTCATGCTCGACGAAGCGCTCACGCACCTCGAGAAGCTGGATCCGCGCCAAGCCCAGGTCGTCATGTTGCGCTATTTCGGAGGCTTGAGTGTCGAAGAGGTGGGTCAGGTGTTGGAGATCTCCGCCCGCACGGTCAAGCGGGAATGGCGTACCGCCAAAGCTTGGCTCCGGGTGCAGCTACAGCCGTAGCTACAGCACTTGGTACAACTGCTAGGGAACACCCTAGCAGCGCTCGACGCGCACTCTGGGCAATCGGCGAACCGCCAACCACAACACCAGTAGGCCGATAAGGGAAACTGGCGACGGCCCGCCAGAGGAGCTCGCGCAAGAGCACGGTCGCCTCTTGTCGACCTCAGGTGGCGGATGGGTTGGCGCTGTCGGATCGGATGGCACCGCGGAGGCAGTCGCGGTCGGCGCCACTGACGGCGCGGCGGTCGGCTGTGCCGTCGAAGCGGTCGCGCTCGTGTCGACGCTGCCGGCTGAGAGGCAGAGCTTGATGCTCTGGCAGGTGCCTTTCGTCACCCCCCAATAGCGGTTGGCGGCACCATCCGGCAGCGAGCAAGCGCTGTTGTCAGCTTTGGCGCATTTGGTCAGGACGGTCGGATATCTTGGGGGTGGAACGTTCTTCGGCCGACGACCTCCGCCCGATACTTCGCCGACGCACATCGGCAGCTCCTTGCATACCGTCTCGCCTTCGCAGTCCGCATCCGCTTTGCAACTGATGGGCTGGCAATAAGGCCCGCCGTGACCAGTCCTCGGCTTCGAGCCTTGTGGACAATCAGGCGGCGGCGGGGGGACCTTGTCAGCCAACGCAACCGAGCACACGAGGGACAGGAACAGGGCCGTCACAACAGCAATCAGGCAGCTTCTCATGGCCCATTACATTTACCACTGTTGTTCACCTGCCGCGATAGCCCGGGCTGCGCGCCGCTGCCCCAAAGCGCGGAAAGAAACGACTTGATCCTCGAAGATCGCGCGCTCGTCGGCATTGCGATTGCGGCGCTGACTCGAGACGCAATTCGTCGGCGCCAGTGCCACAAGAGGGATGACGCCCAAACCTCTTGGTAACAGCACCGCGCCTGCGCCTACTTGGCTTGCTCGCTCAGCTCCAGAGCGGCCTGGAGGCACTCCTGGGCGGTCTGGAAGTCATTTCGGGACGCGGCTTCGAGTCCCTGGTTGATTCGCGATGCCGCTTGACTGGCGAACTGCGCGCGGCGCGCTACTCGGCGCGCGATGCCGGCCGCCTCCTCAGCCTGCTCTGCAGCGCGGGTGGCAAAGTCTGCTGCCTTGGACGCAACGTCGATCAACCCGGTAGCCTGCAGTGCAATCTGGCCGGCGGTATTGCGGAGCTGGTCAGCGAAACTGCCCTGACGAGAGGCCGCTGAGTCACCGCTGGTGGGTGGTAGCCGCGAAGGCGGCGGAACGGGTGAGAGTGGCCGCTCCGGAATGGTCAGCTCCTGTGCGGGTAGCTCTTGAACAGGCGGAACGCTCGAGTCCGGCGGAACGACGATGCCTGGCCGATTGCCCAGCGCATTGGTCTGTAATGTGTTGGTCTGCGGGGATAGGTCTGCATAATCCCGGGCGCTCGTCGTCGAGCTGGGCACCCCACTGGGCTTGCGTTGAGGCGTCTGCGACGTCGTGTTCGTCCCTGCCGGCGGCGTGTGAGCGCGACGAGACGAGGGCAGCGCCCGAGTGGGCTCGGGTGGCGACTGAGGCATCATGGCCCTCATCATCAGCGTCGGCCCTTCGTCCTCGGTTTTGCTGCTTGGTGGGGCGCTGTCGCCTTGTTCTTGTTGGCTCGCTGCGTTGGCCACGACCCGGTCGAGCCAGCGGAGCTGCTTCATGGCGTTGCGGCGCACAAAACGGCCCATGTTCTCGGCGTTGTCGCGGTAGCCGTGGGCTTGCAGCCAACCGGTGAGCCGCTCCTGCAGTCCAGCCGCGCTCTGGTAGCGTTTGCCGGGATCATCGCTCAGACATTTGTGGACGACGCCGACGAGCGCCTTGTCGATTTTCGGGCACTGCTCGGCAAGATTGAGCGGCTCGCGCTCAATGGCCGCGGTAATGAACTCTTCGTCGGGGGTGAGCAACCACGGGTGGCGCTGGGCAAACAGCTCGAACATCACCACACCTAGCGAAAAGATGTCCGAGCGGCCATCGATACTCTGCCCGAGCGCTTGCTCAGGCGACATGTAGGCATGGCCGCTCTGGCGCACCCCAGTCAGTGTGCGCCCAAAGCGCTGCTTGGCCTTAGCCAGCCCGAAATCGGTAATTTTCACCTCTCCGTCGATCCCCACGAGCACATTCCCCGGGCTCAGATCGCGGTGCACGAGGTGGAGAAGCTCACCTGTAGGGGACTGCAGATCATGGGCGGCAGCAAGAGCACCGGCAAGACAGGAGCCGAGATAGACCACGTGTCGCTCGGAGAATTGCTCGCCGGTGGCAAAGACGGTTCGCGTGAGCCGCGCGAGCGAGACTCCGTGCACGAAGGCGATCGCCAAATAGGGACCTCGCTCGTCCTCGCCCCAACCGTAAACCTGCGCGATGTTTGGATGGTCGAGAGCAGCCGACATCCAAACCTCGTCACGAAACGCATCGAGGTAGCGCGGATCGCGCCTCAAATCCTCGCGCAGACGTTTGACTGCGACCAGAGAGCCCGCACGCGGGCCAGAGGTCAAGCGGCACAGATCGACCCGTGAGCTCATGCCGATGGACAGCTCGGCGAGCAACTGCATGCTCTGCGCTCCGGCACTGAGATTCGAGGGTTGGGGGCTCGTCATGCCTTCTGGCCTACCCCCAACCGACAATCGCGCGCGTTGCCCCTCATCGCCAAGAGGTTATCACGCAGGGGCTCAGTCGTCGGCATCGTCCGCGTTGCGGACCTCGAACTCTACGTCGATGACCTCCCGAGGCCGCTCTGGCTCGGACGCGGCAAAATGCTCGGACCGCAGCGAGCTGTAGCCTACCGGCTCCTGACGGCCGTGGCGGGCTGCAAACGGGTCGAGGTCATCAAAAGAGCCGTCCACCACCCGCACGACTCTGATGCGGGGCTGCTCTTGCGCCTTGACGGCCGCTTGTTTGACGCGGTTGCGCAACCAAGGTCGGACAAAACGCGCAACGATGCGGCGTGACGGCGCGAGCAACAAGATCAGGCCCACGACGTCAGTGATCACCCCAGGCGTGATCAGCAGCGCGCTGCCCAGGAGCCACAGAACGCCTCCGAGCACGCCCTCCTCGGGCACGCGACCTTCAGCGAGTGAAGCTTGCCACTGCTCCAACACCCGAGCGCCTTCGAAGCGGGACAGCGAGGCCCCAAGCACCCCGGTAACGATGACCAGCGCGATGGTATTGATCCCGCCGATCACGCCACTGAGCGCGAACAGCAGATAGACGTCCAGGAGCGGGACGCCGATGAACAACACCAAGTACTTGAGCACGTGGCCAATCTAAGCCCGCTTCAGCGACTGCGCCAGGGCGATGGCGACCTTTGTTTCAATTGCCGACGAAATGCGCCACGACCATCGCCCCAATTCCGAGCAAGCCGAGCAAGCCCACAGCTCGTGAGGCGGCGATGTAGAGGGCTTTTGTGGGCCTCGAGCGTCTGATCAGCAGCTCCGGCCAGAAGAGCATCAGGGCAAACCAGATCACAAATATGCCCGCAATGATCCAGCGCTCCATCCGTCCACACTACCGCTCGCGTAGCGCTGAGCGCTACTTTATCGGAGGCGGGGCAATCTCATTGAGATTGAGGCCGCCGGGATAGTGGTAGCTGGTGTAGGCCCCGTAGCCGACCACTTGGATGCCCACGGGTGCATTGGCTGTCAGGACATGCGCACCCGAGCCACTGTTGTCGAGCCAGGGCCGAACTATGGAATAACCCGAGGAGCCGATCTCGCTCCCCTGCTGCTTGAGCGCTTTTCCGTCAACAGCGATGACCGCACCTGTAGGCTTGACGACGTCGACGTAATTCTTGTCGTAGTCGTGGGGGGCCAAGAAGACATATTTGGTCCGATACTGTTCGACCGCGGTCACTTGGCTCTGGGATGGATCGCCACGCGTCTGCTGGCCGGGATCAGCCAGGTTTGCACCCAGCAGGAAGGTCGAGATGGCGAGGGCCTGAGTGGAGACGACTTCGAAATCGATGTCCACCGTACCGAGATCGGCGACTTGCCCGGCCATCAAGGTGCTCGGCGAGCCCATTGGCTTGCCGTTGGGGTAGGACAGCACCGTACCGTCTACGTTGCCGAACAAGCGCACTTGGTGCGAAACCGCATCATCACTGGGACCGGTCGGTCGCGCCACGAAGTAGTGCTCGCCTAGGGTCTCGGCGGGCATGACCGACTCTTCGATGTGATCACACGCCGCCACATCACCCGGGATGTTGGCGCAGGGCATGCCGGAGAGGAGCTGGATGGGTTTGTCGGCGACCACCAGGCTGCCGCCGAGATTGGCAGTGGGCGGCGCCAACAGCGTGATCACCCCACCCGCATCGAACGACAAGCTGAGCTCGTCGCCTGGCCCTGTGGCAACCAGATCTCCATCGCCTGGCAGCACCTGCGCAGTCGAAGACAACGTCACGTCGACTTTGGTGCTGTCGCTGATGGCCGTGAGCACCATGAAGCTGTTGTGCGCAGGTGGAACGAAGGCGCCGCCACCGGTGACACGGAAGTTGCCGGTCAGCGCGGTACTGGGCAGCAGCAACGATGCGTCATTCGAAAAGGAGAAGCAGCCTACGGCCGAGCTGTAGACCTCACATACTTCGTACCCTGGGCAGGAAGACCAGTCCTTGTTGCCCGGCCCTCCGACGCCCTGGTACTCGAGCGCGCTGAACTGATAGACAATCACCGGCCGACTCGCGACCAAGTGGTAGGCCCCAGCAGCGAGCTGGACACTCTTCGGCATCGCGGGGGCTGAACCGCATTCGTCGGCGGAAGGGCCCTTGAGCTCAGTGACCCAGGGCAGATAGATCACCTTCAAGTCGTCAGGGTGTACCTGGGTGGTGTCGATTTGCGTACCACCTCGCGAAACCGTGACATCCACCTCATCCTCGCTGGTGTTGGCGACCACAACCGCAAAGTCGAAGATGGGCCAGACCACGTTTGGGGTGACGGTGGGCCAAAAATCGCAGCCGACGTAGCTACGCTGCTCGGCCGCCTCAGCGCAGGTCTTGGGATCGATTGTGGGAGCGCTGCCCGCATCGAAACCCGCATCCACAGGTGGCTCAGTGGTGGTCGAGGTGTTTGGGGCTGCCCAGCCGCGCTTACGGTCCGAGCAGCCGATCACGACCAAGAGGACGGCAGCCAACAACCACAATTGGAGCGACGCTGTGTAGGCCCGAGGTGGGCGCTGGATCGACTTGCCCGTCACCAGATCTAGCTTACACCCCTGTGGCGCCAAGGCCCCCAACAATGGCCACCATGTCCGTCGGGACGGGCGAAGCACCTTTTTGGCGGCAACCAGGCCCCGGGGCGCCGATTGAGGGAGGCAGCTTGGCGGTTCTCGGGATATGTTGTAGCCCAGAGTGCTGGCTGAGAAGCTAGGCCCTCCGCAGTCGCAGCCCAACGGAGTCAATGCATGGCAAAAGTCCTCGCACTTTTCATGGACACCATCACCAAGAAGTCCAACCACCAGATGGTGCCTTGCGCGGTGAGCGTCTGCATAACGCCTGCTGCTCCCGCTCCCTTGCCGATCCCCTACCCGGTCGTTGCGAGCATCGCCGAAGGCATCACCGATCCGCCCATGCGCACCAAATTCGATGGGGCGGAGATCTGCACGGTGGGCTCCTGTTTCAAGAAGTGCCACGGCAACGAGCCCGGCACGCTCAAAGAGGTCGTCAGCCTCAACACCGCGGGGCCCTGCTTTCTCATTCTGGGCGCCATCAACGTGTTCGTCGAGCTGGGGATGGCTGGTATCACCCTCAGCCCGGGCTTCATGAACAAGTGCATCACGGTCGGCGCAGGCGGAAGTGCCAGTGGCGCGGGCGGTGCGAGCGGCGGGGGCGGCGCGGGTGGCGGCCCCGGCGGCAGCGCGGGTGACCCTTCAGGCCCCTCCAACCAGTCCGGCGGCGGCGGCGATGGTGGAGGCTCGAACGCCGGCGCCAGCCAAGACGCCGCGGCGCCAGGCGCGAGCTCGAATCCCGACGCCAACCCCAACGCGTCATCCTCGCCACCCAACGCCCATACCTGTCAGGATGGACACCCGGTTGATGTGGTCAGCGGCTGCGTCGTCGACGAGTCCCTCGATATTTCGTTACCGGGCGTCATCCCGCTCAAGTGGCGGCGCATGTATTCATCCGCTCGGAGCCATGAGCGCACCGCCGCGATGGGGCCGGGCTGGGCCCACACATTTGGCCAACGGGTGATGGCGGACGACCAAATGGTCACGTTGCGTGATGGCGAAGGACGTGAGATTTGGTTTGCGCCGCTCGCCGATGGCGAGAGCACCTTCCATCGTCGCGAACAGCTCACTTTGTTGCGCGAGCGCGCAGGGCAGTACCGGGTCACGAGCTTGCGAACGCGACTGACCCGTCATTTCAAAGCTGAGCCTGACGGCGGCCCGGCGTTGCTGAGAAGAATCAGCGACGCTTGCGGCAACACCATCACGCTGTCCTACAACGGCCGGCGTTTGTCCCAGGTGAAGGACACCGCTGGGCGCACAATCGATGTCAAGTGGAAGGGCAACCACATCGTCACCTTGGCCGTGTCCAGCGGCGGACGCGCATTGCACACTGTCCAGTACAGCTACGACGAACGCGACTGCCTCACCACGGTGCTCGATGCCAATCGCAATGCGGAGCACTACGAATACGACGCAAGTCGGCGGATGACCGCGGCGATCATCAAGAACGGTACGCGTTTTGGATACGAGTACGACGAGCAAAGCGGTCGTTGCATTCGCACCTGGGGGCCAAAGGGACTGTATCGCGTCAAGCTGCAGACAGATCCGGTGGCTCAAACCACCGTTACGGACGGCGAAGAGCCACGCGTCTACCACTGGAACAGTCAGGGTCTGATGACCAAGGAGGCCACGCTCGGAACGGCGGAAACGCCCAGCGTGACCATCCGCGAGCGCGCCTTCGACCAGGACGCTTTCCTCATCGCGGAGGTTGATGGGGCAGGACAGGGCATCCGCTTCTGGTACGACGAATATGGAAATCCGATTCGCCGAGTGGACGCTGACGATCGCGTAACCGCCTTCGAGTACAACGACGGCCTGCTCAGGAAGAAGACCGAGGCGGATGGGCTCGAGACGCACTACACGCACGACCACTGCGGCATGCTCACCGGCATCCGCTACCCGAGCGGCGACACCTACACGATCAGCCGTGACCGCTTCGGTCGGGTCACCGCTATCGATGGGCCTTTAGGACGCGTTCTGGAACACGAATACGACGGCGCGCACAACCTCATCGCCGATCGTGACAGCAAGGGTCAGCAGACCACCTATTCCTACGATGCGTTGGGACGGCCGCTGTCACGCACGGACGCGCTCGGAAGAACCATCCGGGTGCGGTACGACAGCATGGGCCGACGAACCCATGTCTCCTATCCGGACGGCACCAGCCAGAGCATGGATTACAACGCCGCCGGAAACATCATTCGGCGCGTGGACCGTCTGGGCCGCACCACCGAGCTCGCCTATGGCGGAATGGGCGTCTTGCGCGAGCTCCTCGAGGCCGACGGGAGCCGCTGGAAGCTCGACTACACGCTCAATGAGCGTTTGGAGCAAATCACCAACCCCAAGGGCGAGGTTTATTCTTTCGAGTACGACGAGGCTGGGCGCGTGGTGCGGGAATGCACCTTTGATGAACGCGAGCAGCGCTATGACTACGAGCCCTCCGGACGACTGAGCCGCATCAGCTACCCGGACGGCAGCCACCGCTCCTACAGCTACACGCGGAGTGGCAAGATGCTGCGAGAGGAAGCAAGCGAGGGGACAATCCAGTACCAGCGCGATGTCATGGGGCGGTTGACCCGCGCTATCCTCGAACAGGACGGCGAACGTTTCGAGACGGCCTTCGAGCGCAATCCCATGGGCAAGATCGTGGCCGAGATTCAGGACGGCCACCGCATCAGCTACGAGTACGGCAACGGCGGGCTGCGTACTTCGCGCGTGCTGCCCGATGGCACGACGACACGCTATCACTACACGAAAGACGAGCTGGTTGGCGTGGAGCACGCTGGCCACCAGGTCAACTTCGAACGTGACGCAGTCGGACGGATATCGCGGCTCGGCGACAGCCGTGGCCGTTTCAGCATCGGCTACGGATACGACGAGATGGACCGTCTCATCCACCAGCGGGTGGACGAAGCTTCACCGAGCGCCGAAGTACGAAACGCGCAGGTGGTACGCAGCTGGCAATACGATGCGCACGGGAGAATTACCCGAGTCGATGATGCACGCTGGGGTAGCACGACGCTGAGCTACGACGAGCGCAACCAGCTGACCGGACTGGCCAATGGTGAGCACCAAGAGGTGTTCAGTTACGACGACGCAGGCTTCCTCGTGGGCGCCTTGCGCAAGCTGGGCGGCGCAACCAGCAAACCGGCAAGCTGGGAGATTGGCGCAGGCAACCGCTTGCTGCGCACCCCCAACGCGGAGCTCGAGTACGACGAGCGCGGCCGCCGACTGCGACGCACAAGGCTTTCGGATGGCGACGACAACGGCAGCGTGACCAACTACAAGTGGGACTGTCGCGACCGGTTGCGCGAGCTATCCAACGGAGACGGTAGTCGCATCCTGATGCGCTACGACGCCTTCGGTCGACGGGTGCGCAAGGACAAGGTCGACGAAGATGGCGAGGTTACCGCTTCGGTGCGCTTCTTGTGGGACGCACACACCATCGCCGCCGATGTGCGCAGCGAAGAGGGCACCCGCTCTTTCGTGCACTACCCCGGAACCTTCGTGCCGTTGCTTCAAAAGGAGCGTGACGAGGTCTTCACTTATGTGACTGACGGTATCGGCACCGCCAAGGAGCTCATCGACCAAGCTGGTCTGGTTGCATGGTCTGCGAACCACAACGCTTGGGGCGAGGTTCGTGACAGCGCTGCCGATGAGCTGAGCGCGCAACAGCGCTCCTGGCAAGTGCAGTCGCCCTTCGGCTTGTTGGGACAATATCAGGATCAGGACACGGGCCTCTGCTCGACACGCTGCCGCTTTTTCGATCCCGAAACCGCCCGCTGGATTAGCCCTGACCCAATTGGCATCGTCGGCGGCCCCAACTTGTTCGGCTTCCAGGCGAGCCCGACGGTGAGTATCGATCCGTTCGGCCTCGACGGTAGCCCCCACGGCTACAGCAGCCTCGACGATTTCAAGGCAGCCAACGATGGCAAGTATGGCAGCGACGAGGAAGCCGAGACTGCGTACAAGGTCTACAACGAGACCAACCGTGACACCACCACGACACCTGCCATCGGACGACTCGCGGACACCGAAGTTGCTGAAGAATGCGGCATGCGTCGTCTCAACACGGACGGCTGGACGCCGGCAGTCAACGATGCCTGGGTGCAAGGCGGCATCGACCGAAATGCGCCGTTCTACATGGCCAGTCCAGCCAACGATTCCAATCTGTACAACCCACCTGGATCGGACTACCCCGAAACCGTCTACAAGCGCGAGCTCGACCAGCTCAGCGACGCCGGGTACACAGCAAACGACAATGGCACTTATATGAACCCACCTGGTTCATGACCACTTCGCCTTCGGATCGTTGCTGGGAGCTTGTCGACACGCTCCATGCAGCGCGGCAGACCGGCTATGGCGACACGCTCGGCGGACCCCTCGACGCGCAGTTCTCCGAGCTGGCCAAGATCTACGCGGCGGCTGATGAGCCGAGCCGAGAAGCTGTTCGTGAGATCATCCCCGACGACATGCGGTTGCTTCTGCTCGGTTTTAGCAATCGTCTGGCGACCATCGCTGCCCGCCAGAGCGAGCCCAACACCCTGTTTGAGGCACTGCTCAGCCATGCCATCGAAGACTTCCGTCACGACCCGCGTGAGAACATTCCCAGACTCGCCTTGGTCCACCACGTCGCCCAGCTATTGCAGCTCGACTCCGAAGAGCTGTTCAGCCGCGTGGCAGCCCTTGCATCGACTTCCGCCGCCGGCCAGTTGGTATCCTTCGCGGCACGGTCCGAAGAGATGAAGTGCCTGAAAGTGATGCGCTACGAGCGAGTGGAAACTCCCGAAGGTCTGGTGTTTCGCCGCCATCGCTAGCGCTGGTGATTCGCCCTGAACAGCCACCGCGAGAATCTGGTGACGTCCAGGTCGGACCATGCGACATACGACCTCGATGGCGGGCCAAGATCATGAGGACCAGGATCATGAGCTTGCGGCAGAGATCCTAGGCGAGATCTACCAGAAGCACGTTTCCTCACGAGGGACCCTTGGATGGCTGTCGCTCATCGTGCCGGGCTGTATCTTGCCAGTGGTGTTCTTCTTTTTCGGCCTCAGCGCCTACGCCTGTGGCAGCCTCGAGGGCTCGAGCATTTCGCATACGAGTCGCGGCTCGAGCGTAACGGGAGGGGCGGCCGCTTTCACCGGCTGCGGCATTTGGTGGGGCAGCGCAATCGTGCTGGCCGTGGTGACCTACCTGGTCGTGTCGCTGCTCGATCGCCGGCAACTCGGCGGGGTGGTCCGCCGCGCTACCGCGGAGCGCCCCTGTGATCCCGCGGTGCTGCTCGATGTCGCTTTGAACGGCAGCTTCGAGGGCTCCGACAGTGTGGTCTTCCGCAAGAGCTTGGCGGGTGTGCTCGGCGGCAACGCGCAACAGCTCGAAGCGATGGAGAAACGCTTCCTCGCGAAGAAGCATGGGTCCGGGTAGCCCTTGCTCAGCCAGCACGCTCGTGCAATGACCACAAGCGCGTGAGCTCGAAAACTGTCGATCGACGCGAAGAGGGTCGGAGCGAAGGGAGCCGACGCGAAGGGGGTCTTCGCGAGCTGCTGGGTGCGTTGCCTCTACCGCTCGCCCAGCTGCTGCGCCGAGCGCTCAACGGCAAATCACCCGCTGAGCGGCACAACTGCGCGTTCTATCTGGCGGAAGCAACGCTCAAGCTAGCGGCGTCGGCCCGCATCGGGTTGTACCTAGAGCGAAGCTTGCAGCCGGGTGGTGAGATCGAACGGGCACTCGAGGGCTTGCTGTTGCCGTCGCTGGGACAGTGGTGCGGGCTGTTGCGCACCGTCAACGCAGCGCTTGCCGAGCTACCTGATGCCGCGCTGCTGCCTTTGGCTCGGTGCACGGAGGCCCTCAGTCGCAAGCGCCCACAGTGGACCGCTGTCGCAACGTTGAGCGCCCGGAGCGTCGAGCTGGGCATCGTCAACAGCGACACGGCGAAACGGGCGCGAGGCCGCGGCGCGCTCGGTTTTTTCGAGCTGTTGACCGCATACCGCAACGAAGTCATGGGCCACGGATCGCAACGCGGCTCGGACTTCTACCAAGAGCTGGCGGAGCTGCTGCTCGCGGCCATTGACGAGGTGCTCACGCTAGACGAGCTGCTAGACGGCTTGCGCCTCGTACGAGCCCAGCTCCAGCTCGACAGTCGAGCTGAGGTGGCCGCGCCGAGCTGGTTGGAGCTCACCGGGCTTGGCGGCTTGCCACTGGACGACGACGCCAGCGGGGCTGAGGCGGGCCAGCTCTACCTCATGGGCCCCGGGGCACGGGTACCGCTACACCCGTTGTTGGTCGCCCGCGAGGACTCCCTCGGTCGAGAGCAAGTCGGTTTCCTCAACCGGACGGTGCGCCGGACCCGGAAGAGCAAGCAGGGTCCAGTGAGCGTCATTCGACGAGTGGACTATCTGGACTACTCCTCCGGCGAAACGCTGGACATCGACGCAAAGGAAGCGGTCGCGGCCCTGTTGTCGAAGTTGCGCGATGCACAGGTCGACAGCGAGCCGTTCGAGCGTGCGAAGAGCGGCGAGGCCGATTGTGTCGAGGATGAGGATGAGGAATCACAGTCAACGGAAGTGATCCAGAGCGGCGCCTTGCTCGGCGACTTCGAGTTGTTGGGCGAGCTCGGGCGTGGCGCTATGGGCGTGGTCTATCGGGCCCGCCAGCTGAGCGTTGGCCGGACGGTAGCACTGAAGGTCTTGCCACCGAGCTTGGCCGAAAGCGACGATGTAGCTCTGAAGCGTTTCCAGCGCGAGATCCTGGCGCTGGCCCGCTGTGACCATCCCAACGTAGTCAAGGTGCTCACTTCCGGTGTCGACGGCGACCGACACTACTATGCCATGGAGCTCGTCGAGGGCACGGATCTCGACCAGACCTTCGCCACCCTGTCAGCCTGGAGCGCTGGTGGATCGACCTTACGCGAGACGGATCTAGCAGCCGCAGCGAGTGAGGTGGACCCCGAGCTGCCGCCGCAGACCCCACGTGAAGAGCCGCCGGTTTCCTCGCGGGGGGGCCGCCCGATCCACCTGCGCTTGGCCGAGCTGTTCGCGGGCGCAGCCAACGGGCTGGCCCATCTGCACGAGGAGGGCGTCGTTCATCGCGACATCAAACCTGCCAACCTGATGCTGACTTCCGACGCGCAGCGCATCGTCGTGATGGACCTGGGGCTGGCCAAGCTACAGGACGAATCGCAAGCACTGACCCGCACCGAGGTGAAAGTCCTGGGCACGTTGCGCTACATGCCACCCGAACAGTTGCAGCGACGGTTGCTGCAAACCGATCACCGGGCAGACATCTATGCGCTGGGCGCCACTCTCTACGAGCTTGCCACCGGGCGCAGGTTCTTTGACGGCGACACCGAAGCGCAATTGATCCAGCAGGTGCTCAACGAGACACCCCTGACGCCGCGGCGAGCACAACCAGCCCTGGGGCGCGACTTGGCAACCGTCATCGAGGTGGCCACCCAGAAACAAGCGCGCCATCGCTACCAAAGCGCACAGGACTTGGAAGCCGATTTGGGTGCTGTGGCGGAGCGTCGCCCCATAAAAGGACGCAAGCTCGGCGCTTTTTACCGCGCGACCCTCTGGGCTCAACGCAACCGCGGCGCCGTCGCTGTCGCGTTGGCACTGTTGCTCTTGGTGGTGGGACTGGGTGTCTGGCATTGGGATCGCACCCGCGCAAAACTGAGCTACTTCGCGCAGCTGCTCGACCGTGGCGGCATGCCGGTCGGAGGACGACAACGCAACGCACCGTTTGGGCACAACCGCAGCTGGCGCTTCACCCACCGTGGCGGCAAGGTCATCAAGGTCGAACGCATCAGCGGCGCCGGCACGCTCGTAGAGAATGAACACGGCGACGCTTCACACGAGTTCGTCTACACCGAAAAAGGCGCGCTCGTGATGCGGGTGAGCCGCCGGCGAAACGGACAAGTGCGCCGCAAGATTCGCTTGGCCCGCCGGGGTGACACGCTCCAATACACGTTCTTGGACAGACACGAGTCACGCGCCTCCATGGATGGGTCGGATGTGGCCATGATGCGTGTGCACTACGACGCGGCTGGTCTGCGCAAACGGGTTCAGTTCTTCAACGATCGCGGCTCAGCGCGACCCAACGCCGAGCTCGCGTACGGCTTCGTCTACGAGCACGACAGCGCAGGGCGCGTCAGCAAAATCCGGGTGGTTTCGCATAAAGGAACCTCGACGACCGGCCGCTACGGAATCGCGTGGCGCAGCTACCAATACGATGCTGCTGGAAACAAGACCGAAGAGGCGCGCTTCGGCGCTGACGGCAAGCCCGCCAGCGACAACGAGGGCATCGCGAGGATCCGCTACCGCTTCGACGCGCTCGGCAACAAGACCGAGGAGACGAACCTCGGCGCCGACGGCAAGCCCGCCGGGGGCACCGATGGAATCGCTACCATCCGCTACCGCTATGACGTAGTGGGCAACACCGTAGAGGAAGCTCGATTCGGTACGGACGGCAAGCCGACTGGCGCCAGAAACGGCATCGCCTCCTTCCGCTTCAGCTACGACGAGCGGGGCCGCGAGCTAGAACGCAGTTTCTTCGATGTCAACGCCGCGTCGACTGCTGACAAGCACGGTGTTTCAAGCCAGCGCTACACCTATGACGCCCGTGGCAACAGGACCCAGACAGCTTTTTTTGGCGTCGACGGCAAAGCCATCGGCGGCGAGGATGGCGTAGCGATCTTCCGCTACGCTTACGACCTGCGCGGCAACCTGACCGAAGAAGCCAGCTTCGGGGTAGACGGCAAGCCCATAGGGAACGAGGACGGAATTGCGCGGTCGCGTTTCTCTTACGACGAACATGACAACGAGACCGAACGAGCCCATTTCGACGTCGCCGGCAAGCCGACAGCCGATTCGTTTGGGGTCGCGATCGGCCGACTCGCTTACGACGAACGCGGGCATGTAGTCGAAGAGGCCTACTTCGACGGCAGCGGGGAGCCCACCCTCAACAGCTATGGCGTCGCCATTGCGCGAGACAAGTACGACGAGCGAGGCAACCGAACCGAAGTCGCCTTCTTCGACACGGCCGGAAAACCAACAGCCAACAAGGGGGGGCTCACCGTCGTCCGCTTCAAACATGATGAGCGGGGCAATGAAATCGAGCGAGCGGCTTTCGGCAGCGACGGCGCACGCATCGCCCAGAACCCATCCAGCGGCGTGGCCATCGCGCGTTATTCCTTCGACGAGCGCGGTCGCAAATTCCGGGTGGCCTATTTCAACGTCAAAGGACGCGCCATGACCCATCTCGCGCATGGTTACGCCTCCATTCGGTACGCCTACGACGAGCGCGGCAACAAGACAGAAGAGCGCTACTACGATCTGACCCGGGCTCCGGTCCTGCATGCCAAGCGAGGCTACGCGTCCGTGCGCTACCAGTACGATGCGCGCGGCCAGCTCACGCGTATGTCCTTCTTCGACACGGCTCAGAAGCCTGCGACGCACCGGCAGCGGGGCTACAGCGTGGTGGTCCACGAACACGACAAGTTCGCCAACGTCACCAAGGAGGCGTTCTTTGGGGTCGACGGCGCGCCTGTGCTGCACCTGAAGATCGGCTGCGCCACCGTCGAGACCCGCTTCGACGAGCGAGGCAACAAGAAGAACGAGACCTGCCTCGGCCTCGACGGCAAGCCCAAGAACAACAGCAGAGGTTTCGCCAGGACCAACATTCGCTACGACCAGCAGGGCAAGGAGACTGGCCGCAATCACCTCGCCGCCGACGGCAGCCCGATCACGCCAAAGAAGGAGGACGGCCCAGACGGTTGACGCGTTGGCCGGGTAGGGCTGTGGTGCCGCTTCTTTGGCGTGCAGTCGCTAGTGCTTGCTCCCTCGATCCAAACGATGGCCTGACGCAGCCCACGTCGGTCGTGTCAGCGGCGACCATGGCGGTTGACGGGATGTGATGAGTGCGCTCTGGTGCTGCCGCTCGAGCTGCTCGTGTCGCCTCCTACTCGCCCCGTCATCATCGCAACCTTCGTGTTGCTCACCGCCATTTGGGGGACCACCTGGGCTGCCATTCGGCTCGGCTTGGCGGGCATCGCGCCCATGACAGGGGTGGCGCTTCGCTTCGCCATCGCATCGATTCTGCTCGGTGCTGTGGGCTGGAGGATCGGGGTCCGTTTCGGCAAGAGCCGCGTCGAACGGCGCCTCTGGTTACTGCACGCAGCGCTGTCCTTCTGCGGCTCCTATGGCATCGTGTATTGGTGCGAGCAGTGGATCCCGTCTGGACTCACTTCGGTCCTGTTTTCGACCATGCCGCTGTTTGTAACCGTGCTCGCCCACTTCATGCTCGAGGGTGAGCGTCTCAAGCGGCGTGCTGTGATTGGGATCGCGGTCGGCCTTGGTGGTGTCGCAACCATCTTCTCAGAGGATTTTGCCTCACTGGCTGGTCCCCGCGCGCTGCTCGCCTCCGCTGTGTTGTTACTGGCTCCCTTCTTTTCCGCGGTGGCCAGCGTCGTCACCAAACGTTGGGGAAAGCACGTGCATCCCATTTCGCTTTCAGCGGTTCCAATGGGGATTACCGCTGTGTCATGGGCGGGCTCGCGGTCGCTTTCGAGCGCCACACGCCGCCTCGTTTCGACGCCGTGTCAGTCGGTGCCTTGCTCTATCTGGCGGTGCTCGGCTCCGCAGTGACCTTCAGCTTGTACTTCTGGTTGCTCTCGCACATCAAAGCGACACGCATTGCCTTGATCGCTTATACCTCTCCGTTGGTAGCCGTAGGCGTGGGGGTCGGTTTCTTCGACGAGCCGCTCACCTGGCGCATCGTCTGTGGCACGGCCCTGGTATTGTCGGGGGTCGCACTAGCTGTCCACACACCAGCGGCGGAGCCGGATGTGGCCGAATCACCGTAACGCGAACGACGCGATCAGCGGGCACTGCCACCGAGCGTTAGCTACAATGGATGCCGGCTGACGTGAGCGAGCAAGCAGACGACATGGCCCGGGTAGCACTGGTCGACCTCGAGTCGAACGTGCCCAACATCGGCATGATGATGTGCACGCCACGCTTCGGCATGAGTGTGATCGCTTCGGTCTTGGCGGCTGCTGGCCACCGGCCCACGGTGCTCGCTGATTGCTACCTTCGGGGTGGGGTGGGCCCTCGAGAGATCCTGGCGCTCGCCCCAGCGGCGGTGTTTTTCAACGGTATCGGCACGAGCATGCATCGGGTGCGACAGTGCGCGCTGCGACTACGCGCCGCTCAGCCCGGGCTGCCGATTGTGCTCGGTGGCGAAATAGCAACCCTGGTGCCGTCGACGGGCGAGGACTTCGCCGACGTAATCGTTGTCGGCGAGGGAGATGAGACAGCGCTCGAGGTGCTCGAGGCGCTGCTAAAACAGCGAACGCTCAGCAGTGTTGCTGGGATCCGCTATCGCGAGGGCGGCCGCTGGCACGAGACTCCGCCCCGACCACGCATCCGACCGATCCGTTATCGCCTCAATCCCGATGTCTATCGCGGGCTGCGCAAAATTGCTTCGCGGTGGCTCACCCGCACCACAGGCATGACCTACGGCGGGCGGCTGACCTACTTCCCGATTCAGGTTTCGCGCGGCTGCACCACGAGCTGCTCGTTCTGCACTTGGCGTACGTTGTTCGGGGGCGGCGGATACGTCGTGCGCGAGCTCGAGGACGTGCTCGGCGACATCCATCGGCTACGCCACGGTCTGCAGATCAAAAGACTGATGGTCGTCGACAATCTCTTCGGGGCAGACCGCGACAAGACGCTCGCGCTGGCCGAAGGGCTGCTCGGGCGCTACCCAAAGCCGCGCGACCGGCCCGACCTGACCGTACTGATGCGCGCCGATCAAATCGGTGACGGCGGCTATTCGGAGTCCGAAATGGCGCTGCTTCGTCGAGCCGGTGTCAAAGACGTGATCCTCGGGCTCGAGTCCGTCGATGACGGGGCGCTGCGCAGGCTGAAGAAAGGCATGTCGCTCGATCAATATGTGGAGGCGATCGGCATCCTGCACCGCGCCGGCATGCGCCCCAGCGGCTCCTTCGGGGTGGGCGGCGGAATCGATCTTCCCCAGGACATCAGGCGTATCGCGCCCTTTTCCCGCGCGCTAGGTCTCTATCGAGTCCATGTCTACGCGTTCTCTCTATTCCCGGGCACCGCAGATGCTCAGCAACAACAGCACCTCGTCATCCCTGGCTTCGATCAACGCTACGCCAACGGCCACGGGGTGGTCATATTCCCGCGCCGGATGCTCCCGACCGAGCTGCAGGACGAAATCTTCGACGCCATGAACAGTTTCTGCTCGTGGCTGAGCGAAGAAGGCCTTTTCTACAAGCTGTCGATCCGACGGATCAGGCGCGCCATGCGCCCCCATTGGGCACTTCTACGACGACTCGAGCAGCAGCTCATCGCTGACGGAACCTACCGCGACCGCAACGGCTACTGGCAGCTCGACGAGGACCGATTGCGCGAGCGCAGCGCCGCGGCACCGGGCCAGCGACGAGCATCGGACATGGCGAGGGCGCGAGGTGCAGGCCTCGGTCAGGCGTCGGCCGTCAAGGGGTAGTTTTGGAGCGCTTTGGGGAACCACCACATCGGCATGCCCGGAAGCTCCTGTTCGTAGCAGATGATGCCCAGCTTATCGACGCTGACGCCTCGCAAGAACTTCACCTCGTTGGAGCAATCGTGAATCGCCACGTCCTTCCAGCCTTCTTTGGCGGCGACGTCCATCAGGTCGTAGGTCAAGCGCCTGCTCGACATCGGAGAAATGTAGCCGCGCGAGTACTGGTAGATGTCTTCGTGGCGATGCTTCTGGAAGTTCTCGGGCGTGAGATGCATCTCAGCGCAATGGATGTGGCTGACGCCGGTGGCCAGAATCGCTTCTCGTTTTTGCATGAAGTGCTCGAAGTACTCGGGGTACATCGGTGACTCGACGCAGAGGTAGGGAAACAAATCGCGGGCTTCGCCCATCGCTTCGATGACGTTGTCGGCACATTTGGTCGCGGCCAAGTTGAAACGCATCTCATCGAGACCGGCGTCAGCGAGGAGCTTCATGTTCTGTCGCGTGCACAAGGTGCCGTTGGTGTACATGTGTTGGTAGAGGCCGAGCTCGTGGACGAACGCGATCATCTCCGGATGCTTGTCCAGCGCCATGAAGGGCTCCAAGAACACCCAGGCAACGCTCTCGAGCACGCCCGGCCCCTTGACGCCTTTCGTGAGCATGACCTTGAGCTCGCGCGCGGTCACCGGCCGATTCTCGATCTCGAACTGATCGTCGCCGAGCAAGGTCACGTGCGGCTGGTCCTCGCCGTAGTAGCAAAAACTGCAATTCAAGTTGCAGTTGCTCGCTGAACGAATTGGCGCAAAACCATGGTCGACACAGTGCTGACAGCCGGGCGTGAGCTTGCCACCCCAAACGGCCACGTGGCCAAAATCAGAGGTTTGCAGCGCGTCCAGGCGCGCTTGCCGCTCGCGGATCTCAGCGATGAAAATGTGCTCTACAGCGTCGAGGACTTGGTGGATGAAATAGCGCTCCTCCTGACTGGGCGCTTGCTTGTTCTCGAGCTTGGACATGATGGCGCCGATCTTCTGCAGTGCCTCGGCGCGCGTATGTTCTTTCAGGTTCTTCGGGAGTGCTTTCATGCGATGCCCTAACCCTTACTGCCGGTCAGTCAACGCCGGCAGGCGGGACATAGCATGTCAGACGCAGCGCTGCCGGCTTGCGTTACCGCAGCGGCCTGGGCCCCACCCAGCAGCTCAGCGGCCGAGTTGTTCGGCTAGGACGCGTCGAACCCGGCGATTGACGCCAGCGACCGCTTCACGTGTCTCGACGAGCAGATCGACGACATGAGCGAGCCCAATGAACAGCAGAAAGTAGACGCCACCTGCGAGCACCATGACGAGCGCACCGAGCATCGCTGATGAGGCATCCACACCCTGCTGCGAGATGCTTGCAGCCTGAAACAACGCCGACAAGAAGCCGCCAATCGCACCTATGTAGGCGAAAATGCGGAAGAGTTTGCTCAGAATCCTCAGCTCACTGTAACGGCGGTCCATATTTGCTCCTGCTCGTCGTGTTGGGTTGCCTGAGGAGGGTTGCAACTGTCGGACCATTGTTCTGCCGACCAGAAAACAGGTGTTTGGGCCCGCTGCCGCATTCCGCTGGCCGGAGGACCGGACACTGAGCTGACCGGACCGCCGGACAATCTGCTCTCACCTCACCTCTAGGCGGGCAGTCACCAGCAGGTCGGCCCTTTCGTTCGCTGATTCGCTGCCTTCCCTCGCCCGCAACGAACCAAGTGCGGTGCTTGTCACTTCCCAGCGCGCCGCATAGGCTGAACTGGTGCGGAACAACATTCCCCTGCACGTGCTTCTTTTCCTGGGTTGGACCGCAGCGCTCTACGGCTGCTCACCTGCAGTAGGCCATCGCAACCCGCTTTTCGCCGACGCGCTCGCGCCCAAGCCGACACTGTTGGTACGCGCGATATCCTGTCTCGAGTCGAAGGAAATGGCGTCCGGTGGGGAGCGGGTTCGCCGAGTCGCGGGCTTCGGTGCGCTGACGGTGCAACAACTCGACCAAAAGCTCGACCGCATGGGCGTTACCGCAGCTGCTTTGCCCCGGGGGCTCTGCCGTAGCTACACCGCCATCGAGGCCACCAACAGCGGAGACTTCAGCCAACCCAGCCCTCCTAAGCAAGTCCTCAGGTTGATGTCGCTCTCAGAGGCCAAGTCGTTGTTGCTCACCTTCGTGCGCAGCAAGTTGCGCTGCGAGCGCGATCCCAAGCGCTGGCGCTGGGGTGAAGCG
>CAZRGL010000031.1:0-215 GCA_964599485.1 uncultured Polyangiaceae bacterium | reverse complement strand
CACGGACCGCGGCGGACGGGTCGATTGTCACGAGCACGAGCTGACCTTGGTGGGCTACCTCTACGACAACGCTGGCGTGCTGCGCTGGAAAGCCAAGCTGCATCACGTGTTGACCGAGCCACCAGAGCCAATCGACTTGGTCAACGAGCTGCTCGCAACGGCACCCATCGAGGCAACCGTCAAGGCCGAATGAGACCTTCGAACAAATCGGCAAC
>CAZRGL010000030.1:0-35962 GCA_964599485.1 uncultured Polyangiaceae bacterium | reverse complement strand
GCCGGTCGAGTGGCAACCGGTCGACACACCCTGGTGCACAGGCAACTGGGTAGGTCTCGACGAGGACACCTGCTTCTACGCTTCGACCGAGCTCGGCGCCAAGGCCGAGCTCTTGGTGTTCTTGCATGGAATGATGCCACCTGATTCGCTGCCCACCACCATGCAGTCGATTGTCGCCCAAGAGGTAGAAGCGCGAGGGGCTGTGGCACTCTTTCCGAAAGGAAAGGCCGGTCTTTGCAGTTGGGATCCGTCCGTCGAAGATTGGTATTGTTGGCCTACGAGTCGCGTCAACGTCGACACCCACAGCGCCGGCCTGACCAGCGGCTGGGATGAGGCCGCAACCAAGCTCACTTCGATCTTGGATGTCAGTTTCTCGCGGCACTACGTGTTGGGCTTCTCCAACGGTGGCTACTTCGCTAGCTACCTCGGGCTCGAAGGCCTTTGGTCGGTCGATGGAAGCGGCCTGGTGGCAGCGGGAAGGTCCTTCGTCGATGAAAACCTGCTGAGCATCGAGCAGCCGCCGATGTACATCGCGGTGGGCGAGCTCGACGTCGAGCAAGTCAAGCAGAGCGCCCAGAACCTGGCGTTCGTGCTGTCGCAGAACAACTGGCCGCACAAGTTCATCGTCCATTCACAACGTGGCCACGAAATCTGGCCAGACGACGTAGCCGCGGCCTGGAAGCTGTGGACTGCCCCCCAATAACCCGTGGCGGATACCGCAGCAGCTAGGGGAACAGGGCGAGCCCGATTGAACGCGCCTGGGCAGGGGGCTAGGCTGGTCATGATGGGCTGCATGTCGTTGCTGCAAGAAAAAGCGTTCGTCGTTTGGGGGCAAAGCTGATGGCTGAGAGCATGCTCGACAAGCTCGTGAGGGTGACCAGCTCGTTGGCGCCCATGCCTCCGGTGGCAGGGAAGTTGCTGGAGCTCATGCGTGATCCGGAGGTCGTTTTCGAGGACGTCATGCGCGTGCTGCGTCAAGACACCGCGCTGGTGACCAAGATCCTCACCAACGCCAACAGCGCGTATTACGGACGCTCTCGTAAGGTCACCTCGCTCGATAACCCGGTCGTGCATCTCGGTTTTCGCGCCATCGACAGCATGGTCATCGCCCTGTCGACGGGTGGTTTTTTCCGTGCCAGCCGCTGGGGCCATGGCTTGTGGGACCATGCCTTGGCAACCGCGTTCATTTGTCGCGAGCTGGCCCGCGGCGTGGAGGATGCTCGTCCCGAAGACGCGTTCATCGTCGGGCTGCTCCACGACGTGGGCAAGATCATCCTGTCGCAGAAGTTCGAGAAACACTTTGCACGCGCGCTGGAACGAATGGCGGATGCTGAGGGCTGCAGCGAGGCGGTCGAACGGGAGATATTCCGCTTCGACCACGCTGAGCTGGGTGGCCGCATGCTGGAGAAGTGGAACTTCCCCGAGCTGTTTTGTCATGGCGTTGCCCATCACCACCAAGTCCTCGAGATCGAAGACCCACCCGTCCTGGCCTCGCTGGCATGCTTGGCGGATGTGCTTGCCACACAGCGTGAGCACAACGTGATCGCTGAGCGCCCCATGCCCGACGGGCTCCTCGAGCTACTCGAGCTCGATCTGGAGGAAGTCGACAAAACCACCGATCAAGCTCTGGTCCTGCTGCAGGACGAGCGCTCCATGTTCAGCTAGCCGCAACCAAGACGATGATGATTTGGGAGATCGAACGCGATTGACCGATAACGCCAGCCGCGTACGCGAGCGAATTGCCCGCATCAACAAACGGCTCAAGTCCGAGCTGCCGGTGTTGCCCATCATCGTTACCGAAATCAACAAGGCCGCTCAGAGCGAAAGCACCACTGTGGCGCAGATCGCCGAGATCATCCTCAAGGACCAGTCGATCACAGCGCGTGTGTTGCGCATGGTCAACAGCGCTGCCTACGCGAGTAGGAACAAGGTCACGACCGTCTCGCGAGCGGTCATCGTTCTGGGTTTCAACACGATTCGCAACTTGGCGATCTCCTTGTCGCTCTATTCGATGCTCGACAAGAGCGCTGACGATCTCAAGGAGTTCTTCCGCCATTCGATCAGCGTAGCCGCAATCAGCAAGCTGCTCGCCGAGCGCAAGCGATTCGCGGCCGGCGAGGAAGCGTTCATCGCCGGTTTGCTGCATGACATTGGGCGACTCGTGTTGGTCAAGTACTTCCCCAAGGCCTACAAGCGCATCGAGAAGCGCGCGGCCGATGGCATGACGATGCTCGAAGCCGAGCTCGGCGTGCTGGGTATCAATCATGCCCAGCTCGGCGAGCTGGTGCTCGAAACCTGGAACCTGCCAGAGATGTTGCGCGAGCCAGTGGCACGCCATCACCTCGAGGAGCCCGACGAAAACCCACTGGTGAATCTGGTGGCTGTTGCCGATGCTTTCGCCCATGAGCTGTGGGCGGACCGTCAGGAGCAACAGAGCGTCGCGGAGCTGGCCGAGGCTCGTTTGCAACTCGGGCCCGACGAGCTTCATGGGGAGAGGGTCGAGCTCGGGGATCGTTTGCGGGAGTATGCTCAGATCTTCGATATCGAGGTGCCGCGCATTCCCGATGTGGATCAAGAGGCTGTTCAAGCCCACCAGAAACAGGTCGACCGCAAGGCGCTCGAGCTGGCCTGTCTCGCAGAAATCTCGCAAGCGATCGTGGCTGGCAAGCCTGTCGCGACGATTCTCGAGTCGATTTGCTCAGGCGTGAGGCGTGTGCTTGGCTTTGATCGCGTGCTGTTGATGTTGGCCGACGATGGGCGCGAACAACTCACGGTGGGCCACGGACGCGGTCCTGCCGCCGATGAGGTAGCAGCTGCCTTGGTGCTGCCTCTCAAGCGCGACAGTGGTGTCATTGCATGCTGTGTGCTCGATCTCGAAACCCAGAACATCATCGACCTGACCAGTCCGCTCTACGATGAGGAAGTCGGTGATGTCGAGCGATATGCTCTCAGCTGCGACGCGTTCGCTTGTGTGCCCATCGTCCGAACAGGAAAAGGGGTCGGTACGATCGTCGTCGACAATCACGTCTCGTCGGAGCCGATCGAGGACGAAGCCCTGGCCGCATTGCAGGCCTTCGCTGACCAAGCCAGCATGGCGCTCGCGCTGGTAGACAAGCAGTCCGCCGACGCATCGCCCGCCGAGAAGAAGCCGGGCTGAGCCCCAGCGTGTATGATTTGCGGTGATGGGCGCAGATTCGGATACGCTCACCGCACCCGCGGCCAACTCCTCCATTGAGCCGAGCGAAGAGGAGAACCTAGAGGACAATCTGAGTCATCGCTTCGGCGGAGTGATCGGCCGCTACCGGCTTGGCGAGCGGGTCGCCATCGGGGGCATGGGCATCGTTTTTGCCGCGCGCGACCGAGACAGCAACAAGAAGGTTGCCCTCAAGCTGCTCAAGAGCGGGCTGGCCAATCAGGAGCTGGCCGAGCGCTTTCGCAGGGAGATCGACTTGCTTGCCCAGCTCGATCATCCGTCCATCGTTCGCTACATCGACCACGGGTTGGTCGGAGATGGCTTTCCTTATTTGGTGATGGAGTGGCTCGAAGGCGAGAGCTTGGACAAGCGCTTGAAGAGGGGCCGTATGAGCGTCGCCGACAGCTGTGCTGTCGTACGTTGTACGGCCCAAGCGCTCGCCTACGCGCACGGCAAGGACATCGTTCACCGTGACGTCAAGCCTTCCAACCTGCTGATCACCAACGACTGTCTCGAGACCATCAAGCTCCTCGATTTTGGAGTCGCTCACCTGGTCCGCTCTACCCGTGGCTTGACGCTGACCGGCGCGATGATTGGCACGCCCGGCTACATTGCGCCTGAGCAGGTGCGCGGTCAGAAGGACCTCAACGCGCGCGCGGATATTTTCTCCCTCGGTTGCGTGCTCTACCAATGCTTGACTGGATCGAAGCCGTTCACCGGCGTCGACGCCATGGCGGTGCTGGCCAAGATTCTGCTCGAGCACGCGCCGGCGCTCGAGCTGATGCGGCCTGACGTGCCGACATCTTTGAGCCAGCTGGTCGTGGCGATGCTCGCGAAAGATCCCTGGGATCGGCCCGCGAATGGCGCCGCCGTCGTGGCCAAGCTCGACCAAATCGTAAGAGCACGATCGCACAGCATCGAGCTCGAGACCGTCCCGCCACCGCTGCTCGACAGCGAACGCCGCCTTCTGTCGATCGTCCTCGTTGGAGCGCCGCCGTCGCGTCAGCCGCGGCGCGAGCCCGAGCTCGAGCGTTTCAATCGCGCCGTCGAGACCTACGGCGGCAAGGTCATGTCGCTGGTCGACGGCGCGTTCTTGGTCGCTCTCGAGGGACGCACCGAGGCCGACGAACCGGCCCGCGCCGCCCACTGCGCGCTGGCGCTGCAGACCTTGGTGCGCGATGCACCGATCGCGGTGGTCTCCGGTCGCGGTACGGTGAGCGCTGAGCGGCTCAGCACAACACCACCAGGCGTATCGGCTTCTGCTGGATTTGGGGCCGGTGCGCCGCGCTCGCTCGTCGGCGAGGTCATCGAGGCTGGCTTCGAGGTCTTGGCGCAGACGCCAGCTGGTGCCGCGCATGTCGATGAGGTCACTGCGCAGATGCTGGGAGGGCGCTTCGAGCTCGAAAGCAGCGGCGCAACCACCCATCGGCTGGTCCGCGACGAGCCGCTGGCGATGGAAGCGCGCCAGCTACTCGGCCGTCCGACGTCCTGCGTTGGCCGCACCCGTGAGCTCGCCCTGCTCATGGGTACTTTCGAAGAGACCAGCGGCGAACAAGTGGCCAATGCGGTGGTGATCACGGGACCCGCAGGCATTGGCAAGTCGCGTGTACGTCACGAGCTCGTGCGCCGTTTGACCGCTAGCGAGCAGCCGGTCGAGGTCCTGCTTGCGCGCGGCGACGCGCTTCGCGCCGGGGTTACCTTGGGGATGTTGCGCCAGCTGGTGCGGCATGCGTGCGCACTCGGTGAGGGTGAGAGCGAGCAGGTCGGTCGGGACAAGCTGCGGCTGCGGCTGCGGCGCTACGCTCCGACCATGTCGCGTCAGATCATCGACATGGTAGGTGAGCTGGCTGGCGTGCCTGCCCCGGCGGACAGCCGTGCCCCGACCCGCGCCACGAGCCGAAATGCTGGAACCATCCGTGACGCTATGTGTTCAGCTTGGGTTTCCTGGCTGCGTGCCGAGTGCAAAGAGACCACCGTGTTGGTCGTCATCGAGGACGCCCATTGGGCTGATGAAGCGACCCTGCAAGCCGTGGCTGCTGCTCTCGAACAGCTTCGTGACGCGCCGCTCATGATCGTGGCGTTGGGCCGGCCCTTGCTCGAGCAGCGTTTTGCCACTTTGTGGTTCAAGTCGCGTGTCCAGAAAGTGGAGCTCGTGCCGCTGAGGCGGGCGGTTTGCGAGCGGCTCGTGCGCGATGTGCTGGGAGAGGAGCTGACTGACGAGATGGTCGAGCTCATCGTCAGCCGAAGTGGAGGCAATGCGCTCTACTTGGAGGAGCTGATCCGTGCTGCGGCCCGTGGTGAGACCGCTTCGCTGCCCGATTCGGTGTTGGGGCTGGTTCAAGCGCGGCTCGATTCGCTGACGGAGTCGGCGCGACGCGCCCTCCGTGCGGCCAGCGTCTTTGGCGAGACATTCTGGCGTGGAGGGGTCGCGGCGGTGCGCGGCACATCTGCAGCCGATGCAATCTTGCGTGCCGCTCTCGAGGAGCTGACTGAAGCGGAGCTCAGCGCCCGCGTTCCTCACGGCAGCATTCCCGGTGAGGTGGAATACCGCTTTCGCCACGCGCTGGTGCGCGATGCCGCCTACGCCATGCTCGCCGATGCGGACCGTTGCGCCGCTCATCGTGCGGCGGCTCGCTGGCTCGAATCCTCAGGTGTGGCCGACGCCGTCATGATCGTCCAGCATTGCGAGCGCGCCAGTGATCGTCGCCGGCTCGTCAAGTGGTGCACAATCGGGGCAGAACAAGCCCTCGACGCTACCGACTTGACGACTGCAGAGCGCATGGCCGAACGGGGGATCAGGGGTGGCGCGCGCGATGAGGTGCTCGGCCGCTTGCGCCTGGTGCTTTCCCAGGTGCGACACTGGCGCGGTCAGTCTCTCGAGAGTCGCGAGCTCGGTTTGCAGGCCGCCCTGAGCTTACAGCCAGGTACCGGGGGTTGGTTCAGCGCCATGGAAGCGACGCTACGCGCGCCTGAGAGCAGAACCGACTACGCAGCGGTGGAGCGCTACGTGGAGTTGCAGAACGACTGCCGAAGACGATCCGATACGGATACCGTGGAGGCGATGTGCGTGGCGGCCACTGTGTTGCAGCTCGTCGATTTCAGTCGTCATGACGAAGCGCGAAAGCTACTCGAGGATGGCGGCAAAACGGGCAGCAGCACATCGCCATCGCCGCCAGCGGCGAGCTGGGCAAGCAGCGCGCGGGCGGCGTGGGCGCACAGTGTTGGGCGTACCGAGGAAGCCCTGACGCACACGTGCGAAGCCATTGAATGGCTCGACAAGTTGGGTGACCGCCGCCGGGCGACGCGCGCCCGAATCCAGCAAGGCAGCTTGTTGCTCCAACTGGGGCAGTACACCGACGCCGAAGCGGTTCTTGGCGAGGCGCTCAGCGAAGCGAGGCTGCTCGATTTGGGAAACCTGGCGTCTGCGGCCGCGAGCTACCTTGGCCTGAGCGCGCTCTGCCAAGGTGATCCCTCGGGCTGCCACGACCTGAACGAGGCGGCGTGCCGGGTCGCCGACGATATCGGTGACCCCCGTGCTCAAGGCCTTGCCCAAACTGTGGGGGCGCTGGCGCAGCTCGCCTCAGCCGAGCCACGTTCTGCCCTCGAGCGAGCGCAAGCAGCCGCAGCTTTGTTGCAGGGCGGCCAAGCGACCCTTCGCGCTTTCGCGTCCGCCATCATGGCGCGTGCTGAGCTGACGATGGGCAACTCGAGCAAGGCGCTGGAGCATGCCAGAGAGGCTTTCGAAGAGCTCCAACGAAGAGGCTCGCTGCCGAGCTACGACGCCTCCATTCGCCTGACTTGGGCGGAGTGCTTGTACGCTTCGGGCGATGTTGCGGCCGCAGAGCAACAGGTGACAGAGGCGGCCGATCGTCTACGTGAGCGCGCCGCACTCATCAGCGAGGCGCGCCGCGAGAACTTCTTGCAAGCGGTACCTGACCATGCTCGCACGCTGGCGCTGGCAGAGGGGCGCTGCCAATGGGGCAGGCCCGAGCCCGGCTCAAGCGACGATGGGTAGCCGCCGGACCGGCTTGCCGTCTTTTCGCCTCACCGTTTCTTTGGCTCGGTGCTCGTAGTCGCCCCGAGCCCGCTCCTTTTGTGCCAAAGGGTGCTCGCGAACGGTGAGCTCACCTTCCAAGATGGGCAGTGGTTGGTTGTTGGCGTACACGGCGTGCTTTCCGTGTTCGCGGTACCACTCTGCTACCGAAGTGCTGGCCTTCATCTTCTCGATGATCCCGCGCCAGCCGACGCCGGTGTTGTAGGCGCAGAAGCTGATCTCCCCGAGCTGTGTCCCGTAGGGGATGATGCACATCTCGGTGCGCCGGAAGTCGTAGTTGAACAAGTCTTGAAAGTGCATCCCGGCGACGAACAGCACGCGCCACTCAAACTCGTTGGCGTCGTTCTCGCCCGCATGGGCCACTCCGGTTTGGCTGAGGAATTGTCTCAAGAGCGTGCGCAGGTCAAATCCTGGCGGCGCTTTTTCAGGACGATAGTTGCGCAGAATCGAGGCGACGAGCTGCGCTTTGCTCCAGCCTTGGCTCCGTCCCGCATCGAAAATCGTGCGCATGTCTTGGAGCAAACTGTTCATGTCGACGAACTCGAGCAGCGGGATCGTCTGTCTCGTTCGCTTGTTGACGAACAATATGGTCCCCACGCCGCAGTTGGGATGGCAACCACACTTGAGCTGCCCCCAGTCCTTGTCAGGCCCGTCGATCAGATCGCAAATGTCGCCGAATGGGCTGAGCGCGCTGAGCGGGAACCAGTCGCGCAGTGGCTGGGTGACACCAGTTTGGTTGGCGATGTCGTGGACCATGTGGCTGAGCGTGTAGCGCTGCTTGTGGCGCAGCTCCGTGGTGATGCTCTCGTCTCTCCCGCTGAAGCTGACCGGCTGAAAGCTGACCACCGTGATCTTGTCGGCGTTTTCCGCGGCGAACTCGACGATCGGACCGACCTGATCGTTGTTCATGCCGTTGACGATGGTGACCACCAAGATGACGTCGATGCCGGCTGCAGCCAGCTCCTCGATGGCCCTCAGCTTGACGTCATAGAGATTGCTGACGTTGCGGTGGCTGTTGGCCTCGTTGGTTACGCCGTCGAATTGCAGATATGCGATACGCAATCCTGCCTCTCGGCAGCGTGCCGCAAATCCAGGCTCTTGTGCAAAGCGGACGCCGTTGGTCGCGCACTGCACCGCGAAGTAGCCAAGCTCTCGTGCGTAGCGAATCGCGTCGAGGAAGTGGGGCGACAGCGTGGGCTCGCCGCCTGAGAACTGCACCGACAGCTGCCTGCGGGGGCGCACTGAGATGGAGTCGTCGAGGATCTTCTTTGTCTCTGGCCAGGTCAGCTCCTGCACGTAGCCGACTTGGTTGGCATCCATGAAACACGGATCGCACATCATGTTGCAGCGGTTCGTCAGGTCTACGGTGAGCACGCCGCCGCGGCCCCAGCGAATCGCGCTGCTTCCGTGCGCATGCATGCCATCTGGTGAAGTGGGCACATCGCGGCCTGGAAACAAGCTGTCCATGCGTCGCCAGAACGCTGGATCGATGGCCAGCACATCGTCGAAGTCGCCGTGCTTCGGGCAACTCTTCTCCATGACGATCTTGCCGTCACGCTCGCGGATCATCGCCTTGATTTCGCCCGGTCTGCCATCGATCAGGCTCTCGTAGTTCGTCTGACCCGCGACGATGGCCTCGCGAATCTCCTTCACGCAGCCAGGGCACAAGCTGTCCGTGGGCCGGGGCCAGCCGAGCTGGGGCGAGCTTCGCTGGTCGCCGCGGGGGATGGGCTTGTCGGCCCAGCGAGGCTCAAAGGGCTCCGGCTCAGGACCCAGCGCATTGACGCGCCGCATCATCGCCCACGCCGCCTGGGCCGACCAAGAGACCATCTTCTCGAGCTTTCGTGCCAGCTTCATCCTTACCTTTTTGGCGCGACTGCCCGGCGACTTCCCCGGCGATTTCCGAGCTGAGAACCGGTGATTTCCGAGCCTAGAAACAACGGCATACATAGCCTGCAGAAGGTGCACATTGCCAATAGATTTTCGCGACTTGTTGCTCTGCGCGTGACAGCAGGGCGCGCATCGCGGATATTTCGCCTGATGTTGCGGCCCAAGCCCCCTCGCAGAGCACGGAAGCGTCGTCCGATCCTCGCTTTGGCAACGACGCTGCTGTCGGCCGTGCTCTTGTCCGGTTTGGCGGATGCCCAACGGCCGCCCCGCGTCCGCAGATCACCGAGATACGCTTATTCGGGGTACGGACGGTATGGGCCAAAGTACCCGCCGCGCCAGCGCTCATTGCGTGAGCGCGTCGGCGTCGCCCGGGGAAAGGACTTGCTGCAGGCAGGACAATGGAAGCTTCGTTTGCGGGGCATCGAGCGATTGGCCGCCAATGGCACCGACGATGCGGTCGAGCTGATCGCGGACGCTCTGCAGCCCGGTAGCGCAGTGCGCACCGACGCCCGCACCCGCCTCGCGGCTGTTCGTGCGCTGGCGCCGCACGCGCGTCAGGACGAGGTGAGACAGGCTTTGCAGCGGGTGCTGAACGGTGTGCGGGCTGGTGCTCCTGAATCCGAGCTCGATGTGCTGGCCCGCACCACAGCAGCGCTGGTGCTCGCCAAGGCTGGCGCAGAGGCACCGCGGGCCGCGAAAGAGCAGGAAAAGTCGGCTGACGAGGACGACCCTGAAGAGGAAGGGCTCGAGGCAGACGACGACGATGATGATGATGAGTCGGAACGCAAGAGCAGGCGGGCCGATGACGATGATGACGACGATGACGATGACGCCAAGAAGAAGCGTAAGCGCAAACGCAAGCCCGAACGGCCGCGGGACAAGGTCGTAACGCCCCTCGTTGCTGCAGTGATAGGTCGCGGCCGCACCGGTGAGCTGGCCCGCGCAGCACTGCTTGCGTATCCACCTGACAGCTTGCGGTCCTTCTTGCGGGGCAAGAAAAAGCTCTCGGTGGCGGTGATCGAGCTGCTTGGCGATTTGGGTGATGTGCGCGCCATCGGAACGTTGCGTCGCCAGATGCGGCGCAAGGGCGATCGGGCAAAGGTGGCCGCGGTCGTTGCGCTCGCCAAGCTCGGCGATGGCAATGCCGCCCGGCACGCCCGTGTCTGGCTCGGACTTTCCAGTCCCCGGCCCAACATGCGCGTAGCGGCAACGGAAGCGTTGACGTTGCTCGATACCCGCGACGCGCCGGCAGCGATAGCCAAGTTGCTCGCCGCTGCTGTGACGCGCAATCATGGTCTGCGCCTAGCGCAGCGTTCTCTGTCACCCTCGCTCGTACCCACCCTCGCAGCAGTCGTCGACGCACCCGTGTCCGTGCGTGAAAAAGCTGTGGCAACGGCCATCATCGCTCGCATCGGTGGGGCTCGGGCGGTGCCCGCTTTGCTCAAGTTGTTATCCAATCCTCAGCTCGCCACGAGCGCAGCGTTTGGGTTGGCATCTGCGCGCCCGGTCGCGGCGAGCCATGCCTTGCAGCGCGCCTTGTCGAGCGCGGGCGCCGGCGCGCCCCGTCGCTTGGTGTTGCGCGCTTGTCTGGTCAGGTGGCTCAAGCTCGGTCAAGAAGTCGAGGGTCTGGCGGCGGCGCTGCGTGCCGCGCTTGGCTCCAAGGACCCGGCTGATCGCGCTGTGGCCGCTTTCGGGCTTGCTGTGCTTGGTCGCGAGACCGTTCCGGCTTTGCTCAGCTCCGCTGAGGCGGAGGTCCGATACGCCGCCGCTCGGGCAGCGTTGGCCCTGGGACCCAAAGCGATCGCGGCGCTCACGCCCGCCCTGGTGAAAGGTGGCGCCGGTGAGCAACCCAACCGGGACACCGTCGCGGCAGGTCTCGCCATGCTGGTGGCGCCCGCTGCAGTGTCCACCACCCGCCTCGCACAATGGGCGGAGCGGGGCGACAGTTTGAGCGCGCTGGCGGCGTATCGTCTTGCTGCGCGTGACAGCCGCAGTTTCCGGGGACGCCTCAAGCGCCTGTTCGAGGGGAGCGATGCGACCATCCGTCTGCATGTGGCGATGGGGTTGGCCCTCAGCCCAGAGCCCGACGCCGTGTCGTTGTTGACGGACGCTTACCGCTTCGAGGTGGACAACATGGTTCGCAGAGTGATTGTGCGTTCCCTGTCAGTGAGAAGCGAGCGGCTTCGCTTGGCCACGCTGCGGCTCGCCAGCGAATTGGACCCAGATCCATGGGCGCGGGCAATGGCGCGCTCCGCCCTCGCTGGTCGCCAGCACAAGTTGGTGTTGCCGCCCAACGGCAAGGAGGTTGCGTGGATTTCCTTGCGCGCCAACGCTGCGGAGCAACGCTCACGTATCGACATGCGCGAAGGACAGTTGTTCCGCGTTGACGGTCTGTCACTGCCTGTGATCAGCGATCCCGATGGGGTTCTGTTGGTGGCCGGACTGAACGAGCTCGGCAAGGTGTCGTTTCGCGTGAGCCGGCCGCGCCCAGCTCCTGTGGCGCCTCCAACTGCTCCCACGAGTCCCAAGGCAGAGCCAGCACCTACTGCACCCTCGTCCGCTCCCACGACGCCGCCATCTGCTGCATCAACCTCTTCTGCCACACCGCCCGGATAATTCGCTCCGCCGCCTTGCGCTCGGCCTCCAGCCGGACCAGCCTGTTGCCGATGGACAGTGAGCGGGAAGCGGGCCAAACGGCCTCAGACGAGCAACCCTCGTTCGAGGTGTCGGCACAACGTCTGACGACGATTGTGAAACAGCTGGAGTCCGGCGAGCTGTCCCTGGAGCAATCTCTTGCGCTCTTCGAAGAGGGCATTGGAGTGGCCCGGGCAGCACAAAATCGGCTCGAGCAGGCCGAGCAGCGGGTCGAAGAGCTCATTGGCCTAGGTCCGCAAGGAGAACCCCGCACCCGTCCTTTCGAGTAGACGCGCGGGCATCAATCAACGGACCGGCGCATTGTGGGACCCATGAAGACCGCAGCCGCGCTGATCATCGGCAACGAGCTGCTCAGCGGAAAGATCGCCGACGAGAACTTGGTCGTTCTTGCCAAGACCCTTCGACAAGCAGGTGCCCGACTCGACCGCGTGGTCTTCGTCCCTGATGAACGCGCAGTGATTGCCGATGAGATTCGGGTGCTCGCGTCGAGCCGCGATGTGCTGTTCACCAGCGGAGGGGTCGGTCCGACGCACGATGACCTGACCATCGACGCCGTTGCCGACGCGTTTGGGGTTCAGGTGGTTACATCGCCAGAGCTCGAGGAGATGTTGCGTGCGTATTACGGCGACGGCATCAGTGCTGGACACTTGCGAATGGCACGCGTCCCTGAGGGAGCGCGCTTGCTCCGGCGCGGCGAGATGCCCTGGCCGACCACGGTCATGAACAACGTCTGGATTCTCCCCGGCGTGCCGCAGATTTTCGCCGTGAAGATGCCCGTTGTGCTGTCTGAGCTCGGTGGCGGAGAGGAGTACGTTTCAGTGGCTGTGCGCACCAGGTTGGATGAGGGTCTGCTCAAGCCATCGCTCGATCAGATCGTGTCCGAGTTTCCCAACGTTCTGGTTGGCTCCTATCCCAAATGGCGGGGACGTGACTATCGCACGCTCATCACCTTCGACGGGTCAGATCATAGGGCGGTGCACGCCGCCCGCGACAGCTTCGTCGAGCTGCTCGCCCCCGATGCCATCGTTGACGATCCCGACCAACGCGACCCTGATTGACGCGACCCCAGCGAGCCGGCGCGGGTTGAGGAGTTTGGGTGGCGGCCGCCGGCGGGAGGGTGGCGGCCGCCACTGCTCGACATGAATAAACCCAATGATATCCGAGTGGCGCGCCTCTTGCTGTCGCACTGGGAATGGATGCGACAGACTTTTCTGGGGCGATAGCCGAAAGGCGGCAGACAGCCGTCCGAGGGCTTGAGGAACAGGGCGATATCGAGCTTTTGGCCCGGTTGGTCGAGCCCGAACGTGGCCAGTCGCCATTGATGGCGGCCGCACTTCTGCATGAGCAGTTCGGCGGGCTGGCAGGACTGGCGCGACTTGGCCCAGCCAAGCTGATCGAATCAGGCGGCTTGGACGAGCCGAGCGCCTCGAGGTTGGCAGCTGCGCTCGAGCTGGGCCGACGCAGTTGGTTGCGTCGGCGTTGTGGTCACAGTCATGCGCCCCTCGAGACACCAGCAGCGGTAGCAGCCCTTTTTGCGCCGCGCGCGGTTGGTCTCGATCACGAGCGCATGTGGGTGGTAGCGCTCGACGGCGGGGGCAGGCAGCGGGCGGTGCACTGCGTGGCGCGAGGCGGGCAGCACGGGCTTTCGGTGGGAACGCGAGAGATCCTCCATGCGGCCATCGTCAACGCAGCCAGTGGGTTCGTCTTGGTGCACAATCACCCCAGCGGCGATCCCACCCCCTCGGAGCATGATATCCGGTTGACTCTACGCTTGGCCGAAGCTGCAGATGTTGTGGGGGTTCCTTTGATCGACCATGTGATCGTCTGCCCCTGTGGGCAATACGCTTCCATGCTCGATTTGGAGCTGCTCACTGCAGTCGAGGATGGCGATGACTGCGCTGGTGGCGTGCTCAATCAGCGCGTGCTCGGCTTGGCGGCTTCGACCAACGCTCGGCCAGGTCAGGCAAGCCGATAGCGGCCATCTGCGTGAGATGTCCGGCGTGGTGTGCTTTGGTGTCGCCCTTGAAGCCTTGAACCCGAAGCAGACCCACACGGGTGTCGGAGGTTGGCATCATGCGAGCGTTGCGCTCTGGGGCGATCCCGTTCACCGAGGTCAACTGGATGTGCTCTGGCATGGGCAGCAAAGGGCTGCTCTTTACCTTTGCGCCAACCGAATCGAGAATCAGCGTGGCGGTTCGCTTGGTGCTTGCATAGCGTCGCGGATCGATTTCCGAATGGGTCAAGGAGAACATCAGTTGCCCTTCGGCAGCTGCCCGTGCCGCGCGAATGAACGAACGGACGCTTCTTCGTTTCAGGCGGCGTGAATCGCCGTCCACGAAGCCGCAGTGAAGCCCGTCCAGGATCAGAATCGCGTCGAGTGGGTCGCGGTCGGCATGCGGCGCTTGGCGGTTTTCGAGAATGCTCTCAATCGAGCCATAGCCCGCGCTCCAAGCGGTCAGCGCGAGCCGCCGTAGCACTGGTTTGGCAACGCCTCGTTGGGCGACTCCGCGCTGGATCTGAGCCAGTAGTGCCTCGAAGCGCCCCGTGGCCTGGAACTGTTCGCGGTAGGCCTCCGAGCCCACTCCGAGATTGATGATCGCCACCATCGTGTTGACCTTGGCGCGCTGCACGCTCGCGCGCACTATCTCGACGTCCCCATGGAAGTGGATGATCAAGTCGTAGCTGCCGTCGCTGCTCGAGAACGTCTTCGGTGCGACGAGCACCCCGCCATCTAGCGGAACATGACCGTCGTGCTTGATCGCCCAGCCAGAGCTCACGCTCGAGGTGCTCGCGGCGCTCGCAGCCAGCGGCAGCGAGGGCGGCTGGGCTTGCGGCGCTCCCAAGTTGGCGGCTGCGCCTAGGCGTGTCGCCGCCACGGCATTGGCTTTTACGCTGCGGTATGCGATGGCGGTGCCGACACAAGCGGCGACCAGCAACGGCAACAAGATCCATAGGCCCAGGCGGGGGTTGGATCGCTGCTCAGGCTCGGCCGGGGCCAGGGCCAGCTCGTCGTCCCTTGGTTGCTCGCTGCGTGATGGGGGCGGCACGGAAACCGTGACCGGAGGCGGCGTCGGTGTTCCAGCACCCGCGGCACTCCAACGGTAGGCGTAGCGCTGGTCGGCCGCGCGCGCTTGGGCACGCACAGCGAGCGGGCGCGGGCGCTTGGTTCGGACGTTGCGAGGCGAGCCTGCCATGCAATGAGCCAGCTCATGGTTGGGCTTGTTGGGCCAAGTTTCCCAAGCCCCGCAACGGCCCGAAAAAGGGCGGGAAAGTGGCTGTCGGACCAACACCTACATCTACCCCTTTCGAAAGGGAATAACGCACCGCGGCGTGTCTGCTATATGGCGGCGTGGCCAATCCGAAGGGCTCCCCTCGCAGGGACAAGCCGCGCTCGCGGCCAACACGTCGACTGGCACGCTCGGACGGCGATGTGGATGTCGTGGTCATCGGTGGCGGTGTCAACGGTACTGGCGTGGCCCGAGATGCCGTGATGCGTGGCTTGCGCGTTGCACTTTTCGAGCGAAACGACCTGGCCTTCGGGGCCAGCGGCAACTCGAGCGGCATGATCCATGGTGGGCCGCGTTACCTCACCTACGACCCCGAGGTGACGGCGACGTCCTGCAAAGACTCGGGGCACATCCAAGCAATCGCGCCCCACTTGCTGTTCCGCATTCCTTTCTTGCTGCCGGTACCGCGCTCCAAGCGCAAGATGTTCAGCTTCATCGATGGCTTCTTCGAGGCCTACGACCGCTACCAACCACTCAAGCGCGGTAAGCCCCATACGCGCCTCACTGGCAGTGAGGTTCATCAGCTCGAGCCCGGTCTTCCTGATGACCTCTATGGTGGTTTCAGCTTCGACGAGTGGGGTATCGACGGGGCCCGGCTCTGCGCAGCCAACGCGCTCGATGTCGAAGAGCGGGGCGGCCAGGTGCTGGTGGGCTGCACGGTGGAGGCAATCGATCGTGACGAGTCGGGTGCCGTGCGAGCGGTTCGCTATCGCGATCGTCACACCGGAGCAACAGGCCGGATGACCGCTAAGGCCGTGGTCAACGCCACCGGGGCGTGGGCACCGATCACCGCGTCACTGGGCAAGCTCGCTGCCCGCCACGCCCAGGTCCGCCCCGGCAAGGGCGTTCACGTCGTCTTCGATCGGCGGCTGACCAACTACGCCATCATGTCTCAGACCATCGATGGGCGAACGATCTTCCTGGAGCCTTGGCAGAACGTCAGCGTGATCGGTACGACTGACGATGACTACTACGGGGACCTCGATGACGTGGTGGCGACGAGCGAGGAGGTTCGCTACCTGGTTGAGGGAATCGCCAAGGTGTTTCCGGCCGTGCGACGCGGTCGCATCATCAACACCTATGCTGGCGTGCGGCCCACGCTCTACGAGTATGCCAAGCTCGAGGACGCGCTCTCTCGTGATCACGAGATTGTCGACCACGCCGAGCACGGTGCTGATGGCTTGTATTCGATGATCGGCGGTAAGCTCGCCAGCTACCGACTCTTCGCCGAAGAAATGGTCGACGTGCTCGCGGACCGCTTCGATTTGGCTTTGTCCTGCACCACCCACACGAGCCCCTTGCCCGGTGGTGATGGGGCGGTCGATGCCATCGCTCTGGCCCAGAAGCTGGAGATCGACGCAGTGGCCGGCCGCCGGCTGAGCTACCGGCATGGCGCACGCGCCGAGCGCGTGGCCGAGCGGGTCCTTGCGCGCCCGTCCGAGGCGCGGACCGTGTGCACCTGCGAGCCGATCATCGAAGCGGAAATCCGCTACGTCTTGCAGAACGAGTTTGCGCGCACCGTTGCCGATGTGTCACGTCGAACCCGTTTGGGTTTGGGGCCGTGCGGCGGCATGCGTTGCGCTGCCCGTTGTGGTTGCATCGTTGCCGAAGAACACGGCTACGCGCCCGTCGACGGCATGCGCCAGGCGTTACGTTTTCTCAAGAAGCAAGCGCGCACCCGTTCCTGCGCCCTCGGCCCGGAGCAAGCGCGCCAGGAAGCCTTGGTGATCGCTAGCGTCAGGGCGCAGATGGGCATCGTCGGCAAAGCCTCATTGCGCGAGGACGACGACCAGCAGCAGCTGGTCTCTCAACTCGCCACAGAGGAAGATCCGACCGTTGCCTCGGGGAGCGTCCCACCTCCTGCGTCCTCCGCACGAAAAGTGAGCACGGGGGGCGAGAATGTTTGAGCGCGTAGCGGTTGTCGGGGCCGGCGTGGCAGGTTTGGCTGCGTGTTGGACTGCGGCGCAGCGTGGCGCCCAGCTTCGGCTCTTCGATGGAGGAGCAGGTGCGAGCTGTCTCGGTTCAGGGGCAGTCGACGATCGACCCTGGGAGCAAATCGCACGCGCCTCGGAGGTGTTGCAGTTGCCGCCCGTGGCCGGTCCGCTGCCGCGGTCACTACACGTATTTGCCGAAGAGCTGGGCCTATGGCGCTTGCCGCACATCGGTGAGCCCTTGATCCGTTTGGCGACGCAAGCTGGGCGGGTACGGGTCGCGCGCGGTTGCGATCGTGGTCTGCTCGATCTGTCGCTTCTGTCGAGCGGGGCACGTGTGATCCTGCCGCGCGTGGCGCGCGCAGAGTGGGATGCGGACAGCCTCGCACGGGCCTTGTCGGCCGACGCGTATTGTCAGTCTCGACGGATCAGGTTCGAGGCAATCGACGCCAAGGTGCTGAAGCTGCTCGGCGAAGACCGCATTGCTCCTGCCGAGCTCGCTTCGCGCCACGACGAGCCGGCACGGCTCGACTGGTTGGCACAACGTTTCGCCGAGCTGTTGGAGCGCGCCGGCCGCGTCGATGCTGTGCTTGTCGGCCCTTGGCTTGGGGCAGATCGCGCCCGCGCAGAATGGCTCGGTGAGCGCCTGGGTGTGGTGGTAGGCGAGGTCTTGTCAGCGATGGGCGGCCCAGCCGGTTATCGATTTGAAGCCGGCCGCTTGCGTATGCTCTCAGCGCTCGGGGTTCAGCTCGAGCCCTACAATGTCGAGGGCGTTGTCCACCGTGATGATGAACTGGAGCTCAGTGTGGAACGGGAGCTCGATCCGGTTTTGGTCGATGCGGTCGTGCTCGCTCTAGGCGGGCTGTCTGCAGGTGGCATCATCTACGATCCGCCCGAACAATCCGCGGGCCGCAACATTGCGAGCCTCGCTCGCTGCGCGTTTCGCCTCTCGCTGGATGCCGAAGTCGAGCTGAAGGCTCACGGTCAGCGTCTCGACGTCGGTAGCTCAATCCACGGGCCGGTGCTCGACGACACCGCTTGGCCCAGCGACGCTGACCCAGGCTTGCTCGAGAGTGTCGGTATCGACTGTGAGCAGGAGCACATCCGCGACAGCTTGTACGCCGCCGGCGACGTGATTGCCGACCGGCCCCGTACCATGCTGCAAGCTGCTTACAGCGGTATTCGTGCCGGCGCGGCTGCGGCCAAAGATCCAGGTGCGGACTCTTCGCGATGAGCAGGCTCCCGCCAGATTGGGATGAGCGCTACCAGAGCCGTGAAACGCCGTGGGACACAGGCCGCCCAAGCGGCCACTTGCAACGGACCGTGCAACAACATCCCATCGCGCCATGTCGTGTGTTGGAGGTCGGTTGTGGGACCGGCACGAATGCAATATGGCTTTCCGAGCAAGGGTTCTCCGTCGTCGCCACCGACATCTCGGACGAGGCGCTCGCCTTGGCCCGTGAGAAAGTCGCTCGGGCGCAGGTCGACGTGAGCTTGCAGCGCGGCACGTTTCCCGAGGCCGGCCAGCGCAGTGAGCTGTTGTTCGACCGCGGTTGTTTTCACAGCTTGGGCAGCCTGGCCGCCCGCGTGCGTTTCGCTCATCGGGCTGCTGAACAACTCGAGCCCGATGGCTTGTGGTTGAGCTTGATGGGCTCCAAAGATGGCCCGGCGCCCGAGCATGGTCCACCACGCTTGGCCGCGCTCGAGATTGTCTCTTTGGTGGAACCCCACTTCGAGATCTTGGTGCTGGAGTCGGTGCTCTTCGAAGCCAAGCTTCCTGCACCGCCGCGAGGGTGGCGCTGCCTGATGAAGCGTCGTTGAGCGATGCAACACACAACAAGTACGGTTGCGTGCGCGATCTTGCTGCTGATTCTGGCTGCGGGCTGCTGTCCGGCTGTCTCGCCTGAGCCTCAGCTGACCCGCATCGACGGCGAGAAGCTGGCGCTGCTGTTCGACGCGGACCATCGAATCGAGAGCTTTCGCCAGGCTGGGCACATCTTCCCCCTGCGCCGGGTGCGGCGCGCCGGTCCGGTTTTCAAGTTTGCCGAAGCGATCCAACCGCTCAACCCCAGCTACGAGCACGGCGGCGAGCGCAAGGACTTGGCGTCCTTCCTCTCCGAGACGACGACGACCGGCTTGTTGGTCGTCCATGACGACCGCATCGTGATGGAGCGCTACGACCACTGCAACAGCGCGCGCCATCGCAACACCTCCATGTCGGTGGCCAAGTCAATCGTCTCAGCGCTGGTGGGGATCGCGATCGACGAAAAACAAATCGGTAGCGTCGATGACCAGGTCACTCAGTACCTGCCTGAGCTCGAAGGATCCGGCTACGCAAAGGTCACGCTGAAGCAGTTGTTGCAGATGTCGTCGGGCATTGCGTTCAGTGAGGACTATTCTGATCCAGAAGCCGACATCTTCCGCATGGTCCGAGGGCTGGCCGAAGGTCAGTCCATCAACCAGTACGTGGCGACCTTGAAGTCGGCCGGCCCGGCGGGCCGCTCGTTTCATTATGCAAGTGTCGACACGCAGGTATTGGCGATGGTCGTCGCGCGCGCCACCAACAAGCGCTTGGCCACCTATCTGGAAGAGAAGATCTGGAGTCAGCTCGGTATGGAGGCTGACGGTAGCTGGTCACTCGACAATCACGGCAATGAGGTTGCGTTTGCGTTCCTCAACGCGACGCTGCGCGATTTTGCCAAATTCGGGCGGTTGTTTCTGAATCGCGGTATGTGGCAGGGCAAACGCATCATCTCTGAGGGTTGGATAGAGGCCTCTGCTGCGCCGAGCGAGCCATTCCTCGAGCTGCGCGGACACTATGGGTCCGATTGGGACATCGGCTACCAGCATCAATGGTGGATCCCAACGGGAAGGGATGGCGAGCGCGTAGCCATTGGAGTGTGGGGCCAATACATCTACATCAACCCCAAGGCGGGCGTGATTATCGTGAAGACGAGCGTCGATCCCGGTTTCGACGACCGCGACCTAGAGACGATTGCCGTGTTTCGCGCGATAGTCGCCGCGCTCACCGCCACTCAGCCGTCGCCCTAACCCGTTCAGTTGGGTGCGATGCCGAGTCTTCTCATCAAACGCTGCAAAGTGGTGCGGTGTATGCCCAGCGACTTGGCCGTGTGGGTGACGTTTCCGTCGTGCCGCTCGAGCGCGTCCAGCACGTGCTGGCGTTCGAATTTGGCCATGGCGCTGCTGCGTCGTTTGGGCATGTTGGCAGTCGGTCCCGCGGACACATTCAAGGCTCCGCGCAGTACCAGGTCGTCCTCGAGGATCGTTGGACCGTCGGCGATGGCGTAGGCTCGCTGTACCGCATTCTGAAGCTCGCGGACGTTTCCGGGCCAGGGATACTCCGACAAGCGCTGCAATGCGGCGTCACAGAAGCCGACGATTTCACGGTCGTCGTGCTCAATCAGCTGATCCAAGAAGCGCACCGCGAGGGTGAGCACGTCTTCGGGGCGCTCACGCAGCGGCGGCACCATGAGCTCGAGGACCGCTAGGCGGTAGAGCAGATCTTCGCGGAAACGGCCCTCTCGGACCTCCTCGGCCAGATCCTTGTGGGTGGCGGCGACGATCCGAATGTCGACGTTGTGGGTTTTTACGCCGCCGACGTGGCGAACTGCTTTGTCCTCGATGCAGCGCAAGAGCTTGGCTTGCGCGGCAGCGGAAAGCTCGGCGACCTCATCGAGGAACAGTGTTCCGCCGCTCGCCTCCTCGAAGAGGCCACGCTTGGTGGTATCGGCGCCGGTGAAGGCCCCCTTCTCGTAGCCGAACAGCTCGGCTTCGATGAGGTTGTCTGGAATGGAGGCGCAGTTGACGGCCACGAGCGGTCCTGCCGAACGCTTCGAGAAACGGTGGACCGCTCGGGAGACGAGCTCCTTGCCCGAGCCGGTCTCTCCCACAACCAGAACATTGCCGTCGAGCGGCGCAACCCGACGAATCATGGCCAGCATCGCGCGGAATGAAGCCGAGCTGCCGAGCAGCTCCGGCATGTCTTTGGGCGCCGCGCCGATCTGGCGCAGCAAGTTGGCGCGATCGACTGCACGCTTGGCGCGCAAGGCGCCGTTGATCGATTCGAGAAGCTGGCTGGCAGTGAACGGCTTGAGCAGGTAGTCCGAAACCCCATCGCGAAACGCGTCGATGGCTGACTCTACCGATGGGTAAGCCGTGATGACCAACACGGGTACTTCGGGGCAGATGTTCTTGACCATCTTCAGCACTTGTTTGCCGCCGCCGTGGGGCATGCGCAGATCGGTGACGACCAAGTCGAGCACCTCACGCAGCAGAATGGGTTCGGCCTCGCGGGCGGAGCCGGCCTCGACGACTACCAAACCGTCGCCTTCGAGGGCATGCCGACAACTGGCGCGCATTGGCGCGTCGTCTTCGACGAGGAGGATTCGTTCCGAATGAATCATTGTGGGGCTTTCAAAGGCAGGCGAACGGTTACTGTGGTCCCCCCCGGCGAGGTTTCTATGAGCAGCTCGCCGTCGTGTGTCTTGACGATTGATTCTGAAATGGCCAATCCGAGTCCTGTGCCTCGTCCCAGCTCTTTTGTCGTCACAAAAGGTTCCCTGGCTTGCGCCAGCAGCTCATCGCTCATTCCGCAGCCCTCATCGGCAACCGAGAGCAGAAACGCATCGCTCACCTCTGCGCTGATGCGCACGGTGTCGCCGTCTTTGGATGCATCCAAGGCGTTCGTGAGCAAGTTGAACAGGACCTGTTGAATCCCTTGTTGGTCGAGTGGCACCCGCGGTAGCTCGGCGGCGATGTTCACCTCGACCCGGCAATCGGCGAGCACGATCCTGTCTCTGAGCAGCTCGACAGTTTCTCGAATGAGCGGCTCCGGCCTGACCCGCTTTCGCTTGGCAGGGGAGCGCTGAGTCGAGTAGCGCGCGAACTGGAGCAGCTTCTGGGCGGCCAGCGTGGCACGTGTCGCTGCTGAGCAAACCCGCTCCACTTCTTCTGCGACATCTGGGTCGAGCTTGCCAGCACGGGCACGCCTTGCCAGGAAATCGGCGTTTAGGACGATGATCCCCAACGGGTTGTTGATTTCGTGGGCGATACTGGTGGAAATCTCGCCGAGGTAGGCCAGCTTCTTGGAAGTATCCAGCTGCCTGGTGCTCTCTTCGAGGCGCGTGACCACATTTTGGAACCACTCGGCCATGGTCGAGGTTTCAGCCGTGCCTTGTAGCAAGCCCTGGCTGCGCAGTCGCGGATCGAGCTCGGCTGCTTTGACCACGGCGGTCGTCAGTGCCTCGATGGGTCGACTCACATGCAGGGCGATGGCGAACACGCCTAGCAAGCCCGCTACACCGATCCACAAGATGTAGGTCGTCACGTCGTGGGTGAAGGCCTGCACTGGCAGCAAGCTCATGCCCAGCCTCACACGCACTCCGGCCTTCTCCGCCGCGTAGTCGAACAGCTGCTCGTCGCCGAGCTTGATGAGCTTGACCGCAACGTCCTCGCCTGGATTCTTGGTGTGCTCGAGGTTGACCAAGGCGGGTGGTGTGCGGCCCGAGAAGGTGCTCCAGACGACCTGGTTGTTGTCCATCGTGACGAAGATGTAGCGGACGTGGGACGGTGGTTTGGTCCGCTGCTCGAGCATCTTGGCCAGGGAAGTGAGGTCCTCGTAGTGCACCAGCGGGGCACATTCCACCGCCACCAATTGCGCCAGCTGAGCCCCCTGGTCTCGAAAGAAATCCCGAGCGGTCTGCGTCAAGAAGTTCCCGAGCAGTATGAGAACGAAGAGCGTCCAGGTGCCCACCAGAGCGAGGAAATGGATGCTGATTCGGGTTCGGAGCTTGAGCGCGGGGCGCTTCAAGGTTTGGCCTCCACGTGCTTCTGAACCCGATCCACGATCTTGGTGGTCTCGTCGTAGAGCTCTATCGGCGCCGCGATGAACCGCAGCACCGCCAACGACTGCAGGATCGCTTTGCCTCGGACCGAGTCGTGCATCCCGAGCAGTGCTTTTTGCAGCGCCTTCTTGAAGGCCGGGTCAACTGAACGGGGCGTCACCACCGGGCTGATCCCCAGCCGCGGGGAACGATGAATGACGCGGAGCTCTTTGGCCAGAGCCTTGTTCTTTCGTCGTTCGAAGTTGTAGACCAGGCTGTCGACCGAAGCGGCGTCCACGATGCCGTCGCGCACCGCGCGCAAGCTGTTGTCATGGCTGTAGGTGAACAAGGTGCGTCCAAAGAAGCTGCTGGGCTCTTTGCCTTGCTCGAGCAGCCATGAAAGCGGGTAGTAGTGGCCGCTGAGCGACAGCGGATCGGTGAACCCAAACGAGACACCTTTCAGATCCTCGACTCCTCTTATCTGGCTGTCAGCACGAACGACGAAGAGCGAGAAATAGGCTGGACCGTGCTCATAGGTCGGGACTGCGAGCACATCGATTGGGATGTGCGTACGCTTGGCGTGCAAGTAGGCGCCTGTGCAGACGATCGCGGCCTGGACGCTGCCAAGGCGCAACAGCTCGTTGATTTCGCCGTAGGTCTTCCTCTGCACCAGGCGCAGGGGTTTGCCAATCTCGGTGCTGAGGTAGTTGGCCAGCTGGAAATAGTTGTCCAATGTGCGCTCAGGCGACCACACCGGTGCGATCGCCAGCCGATAGGGGGTCTGCTTGTTGGCCTCGGTCGTCAAGGCAGTGGCTGAGACATCGATTTCTAATGGTTTCCCAGAAGGATCGAGGCGCGCCCAAACGACCACCCCCACGACAGCCAACATCGCAGCGCCGATGAGGGTGAAGACGTATCGCTGTTTCAGCCCAGTGCTCATGGAAATTCCCGTTTCCAACTCATGCAATCAGTGAGCCAATGTTGACCCAAACCACCGCCAAAGGGTCGATTTGACTAGCGCAAGCGCGGGAATCAGTACTTGCGGGTTGACTAGCACGCGGACTTGCGGGCCAGCCGGGGCACACCCAGACGCCTTAGCGCCTACATCTGCAGGCGCACGCATCTTATGCGCTTTGGTGGAGGCTCTATTGTTGGACATTCCGTGCTGGTCGCGCAGCCAGCTCAGTGCCGCTGCGTCCTCGCAGCACCGCCGCGGCAATGCTGCACTCGACGCTGCTGCAGCAGCACTGCGCGCAATGAATACGCGTAGTTGGAAGGGGCCGCGGGCTGGCACAGCCGTTGCGATAACCCGACGTGGCAGCGAGTCCTGTCGTTTCGAGCACCACATGGTGGAGAGTCCCCAAATGAGTCAACGCAAACCCTTCCCCAAGGCCATCGCCATCGTGGTCGCGTTGATGTTCGTGGCGGGGCTGCCCGGGATGTTCGTGCGGGTAGCCGGCGCGCAAGCTGCCGCCGGAACGGACTTCGTGCCCTGGGGTCTTTGGGTTGCAGCCTACTTGTTCTTCTCAGGGTTGAGCGCTGGGGCATTTCCGATTGCGACGATGCCCTACGTATTCGGTTACAAGAGATTCCGACCGCTCGTTCCACTCGCTCTGCTCACCTCGCTGGTTGCGCTTTCGGCAGCGCTCACTTTCGTGCTCATCGATCTCGGTCGACCCGAGCGCGCCTTGAACGTGCTGCTCGGTGCCAATCTGAGCTCGATGCTCACTTGGGTCGTCGCCATCTATTGTCTCTACGGCTTGTTGTTGGTGGTCATGTTGGCCATGACGCTACGGCCCCATTGGGCGCAGCGAGCCCAACAGACCAAGAGCCGAATCGCTCGGTGGTTGGCTTTTGGCTACGAGCCCTCACCAGAGCAGGAGCGCAAGGACCACAAGAGGCTCACATGGCTCGGTGGTGTTGGTCTCGTAGTGGTGCTCTTTCTCGGTGGCGGGGTGGGCTCCCTGTTTGCAGTGATGGGCGGCCGGGCCTTCTGGCATTGCGGCATGTTCCCCATCACCTTCGTGGTTTCCGCGCTGGTCTCAGGCGCCGCCTTGGTGCTCGCGAGCGCGAGCTTGGTCGGCCGCGGGGGCGCTGCGTTCAAGAGCACACTGCTGGTGCTCGCCCGACTCGTCGGTATCCTGCTGATCGTCGAGCTGATCATCCTGCCCGCCGAAACCTTGATTCTCCTCAGGGGCGGAGTTCCTGCGCACATCGCCGTCATTCGGGAGATTGCTCTTGGGCAGCATGCCTGGGTCTTCTGGGTCCTGCAGCTCGGCCTCGGCATTGTTGCAGCGTTGGCGCTGCTGCTGCTGCCCAAGAAGGCGAACATCGCCACGGTGTCGGTGGCGGCGCTCTACGTGCTCATTGGCGTGTTTGCACTGCGCCTCAGCTTCGTCATTCCCCAAGGGGGCGAGGCCAGCTACTTCCCAAGCCTGCTCGAATGGAACCTCGTGGTCTTCGGTGTTGGCTTGTCGGGTCTGCTCTTCATGGCCGGCTATCGCTGGTTGCCGGTGCTCAACGAGAGCGCACCCATTGAATTCGAGCTCGCTTCACGTCGCACGGAGAACGTCTCCGTAACGGGTGAGGTCTTCAGAAAAGCGGCATGAAAGGACACGTATCATGATGTCAAGCAACAGCTTCCTGCTCCTCACCGCAATCGCGGGAATCGCGTTTGGCTACGCGCTGCTCTGGGTGGTCACCCAGTGGCTCAAGGCCGATGAGAATGTCGGCTCCGTCGAGCGCGAGGTCGAGATCGGAATGGAGAAGCTCGCCGCGCACGTGCCCATGTTGGCCGTGCCGGTTGGCACAACCGGCGGTTTGGTCGGCTCCTCCGACACCATGGCACGTCCTGCTGGGGACATCATCGAAGGGTATCTGGCCGATGATGACTCGGTAGACGAGCATAGCGACACCGAGGAAGAGCAAGGCCTTCGCCCGGGGTTGACCGCTGAGGACGACGAAGCCGAGATGGTCCTCGGCCGCCATCTGCTCATCGCCGGCACCTTCTGCACCTTTGTCGGCATGGCCGCGGGCTGGGCGTTCTTTGGAGCGCTCGGTGGTCTTGGCGGAGCTGTGTTCGGCTCATTCCTCGGCGTGCTCGCAGCCACCGCCATGGTTGCGATTCAACGCGGCAACGACAGCAAGAGCTGATGGTCGTCTGTCGTCAGTCTTTCTTGGTAGCGGCCTTCTTCAGCACCAGACCGTGCGCAATGCCAAGGGCGAAGTCGTCGCCCTTGGCCGGATCGATAGGTAGTTTCTCAATCGGCTTGTAGACGGGACGCTTCTTGGCGACATGGATGGCGGCGTGGGCATTGTTCTTCCTGCGTTGCTCGGCCGGTAAGTGACCGTGGAGGTTGCTTTCACGCAGCAGCGGTCCGCCGAACTTCTCGTCCTCTTCGAAGCGAATCAGTACCTCGGGGACGATTCCCGCCGCCTGAATAGCGTGGCCGCTTGGCGTGTAGTAGCGCATGGTGGTCAGCCGCAATCCGGCCGCGCCGCGGAGTTGGAAGATCGTCTGAACGGAGCCCTTGCCGAAGGTCTGGCCGCCAACCGTCGTGGCGCGCTTGTTGTCCTGAAGCGCGCCTGCCACGAGCTCGGCTGAGCTGGCAGAGAAGGCGTTGACCATGACCACCAGAGGCAAGCTGGTGAGGGCTCCGCCGAGATGGGCGCGCACTTCATCGAGGACCTTGCCGCGATGTCTGGTCGAGTAGATCACCCCGGAGCTGAGGAACTCGTTGGCCACCGCTTCGGCCTCGTCGATGAGACCGCCGGGGTTGCTGCGCATATCCAAGATGACGCCGGCCAGTTTTGCTTTCGAAGACTTGCGCAGCTTGCCGATTTCTTCGAGTAGCTCGAGGTGGGTGCCGTGCTGGAATTGCTTCAAGCGCAGGTAGCCAACCTCGCTCAGCAAGCGTTTGCTCTCCACGCTGCGTACGCGAATATGCTCGCGCACCAAATCGAAGTGCAGCAGCTTATCGGCGCCTTTCCGCTTGATGCTGACCCGCACCTTGGTCTTTGCGGGACCGCGCATGAGCAACACGATCTTGTCCATGGGCATGCTGCGCAACGGCTTGTCGTCGACGGCCACGATGACGTCGCCGGAGCGGATCCCAGCCCGCGCGGCAGGTGAGCCGGGGATGGGCGCGATGACGACGATACGGTCGGCCTTGAAGTCCACCTCGACGCCGACGCCGCCAAAGCTCCCCTCGGTATCCTCGTTGAAGCGTGCGAACTCCTCTGGCGTCATGTAGGCCGAATGCGGATCGAGCTCCGCCACCATCCCCTTGATGGCTCCATCGAGGATTCGGCGGCGCTCGACGGGGTCGACATACTGGTTCTCCATGAGCACCAAGACCCGAGCGAGCTGCGACAGCGGGGCGTAGGGGCTGCGGCGCTCTGGTGTCGCGTGGCTCTGCGACACAGTCAGGGCCCCTGCGGCGAAGGACACGACCATCAGTGCGAGGATCAGCGCGAATCGCTGTGTTCTGGTCATCCGCTTACGTTAGCCCCAATCTGGCCTTGTGGCCCGAGCAGAAAACCCGGCAGAAGTCAGGCTGGAAGGGAAGCGGGATTCAACGTCCTTGACACGACGCGTCACGGCGCTATAGTCCGCGCCCCCAATGGTTTCCAACACCTCTCAGACCAAGACCATCCGTGCGCGCCGGCAAAAGCGCCAAGGCAAGCGCCGCAAGCGCTTGATGCGCCTGACGGGTACTCCGACTTTCCCCGTACATCCGCCGGGCTACGATCCCAACGCCGCGGATGCCAAGCCCATCGAGCCCAAGTCGGCCGAAACGGGCGACGACACCAAGAGCTGAGCCATGGCCAACCACAAGTCCGCCAACAAGCGTAACCGCCAGCGAAATGTTCGCACGGTGCGAAATAGTGCCGTAAAGACCCACGTTCGCCGCGTGCTCAAGCAAGCGCACATCGCCTTGGAGAGCGGCGCCGAAGATGCCGCCGAGCAGGTCAAGGTCGCGAGCCGTTTGCTCGACCGTGCAGCGTCGAAAAACACGATTCCGACCAAGCGCGCCTCGCGTCTGAAGTCGCGGCTGGCGTTGCGGCTCAACAAGACGCTCAAGAGCGAGTAGCAGCTCGCTAGGCTGAGCTGGCTCCCGTACGCTCCTCAGTGAGCGTCGGCCCATGTCTTGCCCCAGCCGACGTCGACGATCAGGGGAACGTCGAGCGGGTGGACCGATTCCATGGCAGCCTTGGTTTTGGCGGCGACTTGTTCGATTTGCGTCTGGGGTGCCTCGAAGACCAGCTCGTCGTGAACGGTGAGCACCATCCGTACCCCTTCTTCGACTGGTTTGGCGAGCCTTACCATGGCTAGTTTGAGTAGGTCGGCGGCGGTCCCCTGGATGGGCGTGTTTTGGGCGATCCGCTCGGCGTAGGCGCGTCTGACACGATTGGAGCTACGCAGATCAGGCAGCAAGCGTCGGCGGCCGAGCAGCGTGCGTACGGCGAGCTTGTCCCGGGCCTCAGCGAGCGTCCGCTCCATGAATTCGCGGACGCCGCCGTAGCGCTCGAAATAGGCGTCGATGAACCCCTTGGCTTCTTTGCGACTGATGCCGAGCCGCTTGCCGAGGGCCACGGGGCCCATGCCGTAAATCACCCCGAAGTTCACGGTCTTGCTTTGGGCTCGCATGGTCTCCGTCACTTCGTCCTGGGCCACACCGAACACCTCCATCGCGGTTCGTACGTGCACGTCCTGCCCAGAGTTGAACGCCTCGACCAGCTTGGGGTCGCGCGACAAATGGGCCAGCACCCGCAACTCGATCTGAGAATAGTCTGCGCTGAGGATGAGCATGCCCTCGGGCGCTGTGAACGCCTCGCGGATTCTCTTGCCGTGCGCAGTTCGGATGGGAACGTTTTGCAGATTGGGCTCTTTGGACGACAGGCGCCCAGTCGCCGTGACGGCTTGGTCCCAGTGGGTGTGGATGCGACCGGTGTCGGGATGGATGAGCTTGGGGAGCGCATCGACATAGGTGCCCTTGAGCTTGGCTACGGCGCGGTGCTCGAGGACGAGCTTAGGCAGAGGATGGGCCGAGGCGATGGCCTCGAGGGCTTCGTGGTCGGTGGAGCGGCCGGTCTTCGTCTTGCGCGTCGCTCTTAGGCCGAGCTCGTCGAACAAGACCGTCTCTAGCTGCTTGGGAGAAGCTAGGTTGAGCTCACGGCCGGCAGCCTTGAACGCCTCTTGCTCGAGCTGTCGGAGCTCGACCGCCATCGACTCACTGAGCTGTGCGAGCGGCTCGGGGCTGACCTGGACGCCCACGAGCTCCATCTGAACCAGAACCTCGAGGACCGGCATCTCGAGCTCGTCCTGCAATGACGTGAGCCCTGCGGTCTCGAGCGCCTCTGATTGCTGCTGGTGGAGCCTGAGCACGGCCTCACAACTTGCGCACGCGTAGCCCGCTACGGTATCGATCTCGAGATCCTCGATGGTCAACTTGGGCCCTTTGCGCTTCTTGGGCATCAGTTGTTCCAGCTCGGTCAGCTGCACGCCGAGATCTCGCTGCACCACCTTGCTCAGCTTGTGCGCTGCCTCTGGGTCGAGCAGGTAGCTGGCGACCATGCTGTCGAACCGGCCTCGGTCGACGGTCAGGCCGTGGCGGGCGAGCACGACCCTGCTGGTTTTCAGATCGTGTCCCACCTTGGCGATGTCGGGATCGGCCAACAACGGACCGAGCTTGCTGCGCAACAGCTCGAGATCGATCTGCTTGACCGCCGTCAAGACGCGATGCCCAACGGGCAGGTAGTAGGCTTGCCCAACAGCGGCTGACAGCGCCAAGCCTGTCAGCGGCATGCGCATCGGCTCTTGCCCTGGGCCCAACGCGACGAGCGCGAGGGTCTTGGTCTCCTTCACGCGGGCTGCGAGTTGGTCGAGATCTTCTGCCGAGGTCGCAGTGATCATCTCGATGACGGGTTGCGGGGCTGGCTCCGCAGGCTGGCTGTCGTCTGCCTCGAGCATGTCCAGGAACCGTGTGAACTGCAGTTCGGTGAACAACGCGCGCAGGCGCGATGTGTCAGGATTGCCGTAGCGCAGCGCGTCCAATTCGAGCACCATGGCTGCGTCCTGCCGCAGCTCGATGAGACGATAGGCCACGTCGACGTCATCGATGTGGTCGATCAATGATTGGCGCAGCTTGGGCCGTGCAACCTGCTCCAGCCCGGCGCGCAAGGCTTCCAAGTTGCCGAATTGATCGAGCAGTTTGACTGCGGTTTTTGGGCCCACACCGGGAACGCCAGGAATGTTGTCGGAGCTGTCCCCAACCAGCGCCAACAGCTCGTGGACCTTGTCAGGGCCGACGCCGAGCTTGGTGCGGACCTCGGCCGGGCCGTACGCTTTGCTGCGCATGGCGTCCCAGAGCCACACTTGGTCTGCCCTGACCAATTGCATCAGATCCTTGTCGCTGGACGCGATGACCACGCGCAGCCCCGCCTGACGCGCTTGTTTGACTGCTGTGGCAATGATGTCGTCCGCCTCGTAGCGGTCTTGGCGGAAGATGGGCACGCCGTACGCTTCGAAGATCTCGCGGCAGCGCTGCACCTGCACAATCAGGTCGCGCGGAGTTGGCGGACGATTGGCCTTGTAGCTCGGCGCGATTTCGCCTCGGAACCCTCGACCAGGGCTGTCCATGGCGACGGCCAAGTAGGCTGGTCGGTAGTCTTCGATCATGCGGTTGAGCATGTTCAAGGTGCCGAGCGTCGCATTGGTAGGCTCACCGAGCGCGTTGGCCAGAGGTGGCATCGCGTGGTAGGCGCGAAATACGAAGTTCGAAAGATCGACCAGATACAAGACGTCGTCCGAGCCCGCGGTCGGCAGCGCGCTCGCAGCTTCGTCGTTCATTGGTGCGATGTAGCACGGACGCCCCGCCGCCGGGCGCTGCTGCGGCCTTCTCAGCGTTGCTTCGATGAGCCGAGCCTCGCTGGCGTGCTCTGCTACAGTTCCGCAGGACCGGCGGCAGCGGACAAATGAGTCGAGCGCATCGTCAGCACGAAGGTCAACCGCGCGACCGAGGCGCGGCCCGGCGCCCCAGCAGAAGTGAGCGGCCGCCAGGCTTGGCCAGCAAAGTACCCAAGCGTGAAGGCTGGGCCCGTTGGTGGCCCGCGCTATTGTGCTTCGTGGGCCTTACGCTCATCCCCATCGCTACCGCCGTGTTGTTGGGTGGTACGACGCCCCGACCAACCTCGCGAGAGGGTCGTAGGGCAGAGCCCCGCCGCGCACCCGCGACGCGTCCCGAGGCGAGCTCATCCCGAGCTGCATTGCGCATGGTCGTCGGCGTGATCCGGGATGAACGCGGCGACCCTGTCGTTGGTGCGCGCGTCTCCATCGGTGGCAGTCGGCGCTTGCGCACCTCCAGCGTCAACGGTGGCCATTACCACATTCGAGCAGTGCCGCTCGAAGTGCTCGAGTTGCTCGTTCATGCGGCTGGTTTCGAGACCGCCCGCCTGTCGCTCGGCGTGGGAAGTCCGGGCCAACGACAAGTCGTTGATGTGCGTCTCGAGCGCGCCTCCGCCGTAGCTGGCGTGGTGCTCGACCCTGATGGTCGACCCGTCGCGGGCGCCCGTGTCGTCTGCATCGACCACCCCGATGCGCCCAACGTCCCCCGGCAGGCGCTGAGCGCAACCAGCGACGGTCAGGGGCGCTTCGCAATGTCCGCCGACGCGGCTGGCTGCGCAGCTGTGGCTCGCCATGAGCGTTTTGGTGACTCGGCGCAGAGCCAACTCGCTAGCGGCGATCGCAATCAGCTGCGCTTGGGTCGGGGTGGTCGCATCGATGGGGAAGTGGTCGATGAGCGCGGTCGACCCATCCGCAGGTATCGTGTCGCCATCGATACCTTTCGGGCGGCGCGCAGTAGCGGTGGGCGCCGCCCGAGCCGGGGCATCGAGATCGACGATCCGTCAGGGCGCTTTGTGCTCGAAGGGCTGACCGCTGGTCGCTACGTGCTGGCGGCATCAGCGCCGGGGCGACCGCCGGCGCACAGTGAGAGCATCGAAGTCGAGGACAACGGACGACAGCGCGTGCGCATCGAGTTGCTCGAAGGCGGCACCGTCACGGGTCAGGTTCGCGATGCCGACACCAAAGAACCGATTGCTGGGGCCGTAGTGGCCTTGGACATGGCGGCCATGTCCCGTGGGTATTCGCGACCAGCGCGAAGCGGTCAAGACGGCGCATTCGAGCTGTCCGGCGTGCCGCGCAGGGGCATGTTCTCGCTGAGTGTGGCAGCCCGCGGCTACAACCGAAAAATCCTCAGTAGCTTGTCGCTCGAGGGGCGCAAGACACACAGCCGAGACGCTGAGCTCACCCCGAAGAGTCGGGTCAATCGCAGCGTGGAGTATTCCGGTATCGGCGCTTCGATCAGGGCTGCCAAGGATGGCATCGCGCTCGGCAAAATCTTCCCGGGGGGGCCCGCTGAGCAAGCGGGCCTCGAGTCGGGCGACGTGATGCTGCGGATCGACGGGCGCGATGCCTCGCAGCTCAGCGTCGTGCGCGCCATTCAGCTGCTGCGCGGCCCCGACGGCTCGCAGGTCTCCATCACCGTTCAGCGAGCCGGCGCGAGCAAGCGCGAAGTGGTGCTCACCCGTCGCCCAATCGAGCTGAAATGAGCCCGCCGGGCTGGTGTGCCACTCTGTGGGCCATTCACGACCGCTCTTCGATGCTCATACCGAGAGAGCTGACGACATCCGTGACCAGCTGTCTGAGCCCTGGGAGCAGCGCTTCGCTGTCATCTTCGAGAAGCGGCTCGACGGCGGCGGCGTGGTCGCTCAGGAGCATGTTGCGTACGAGTGTGCGCAAGGTGCGTCGCTCTGATGCTGCGATGGCCCCAGGCGGGGACTTGGGCGGCTGTCTCGCCATCAGCGCCGTGACCGTGCCCATGGTCCCGGCCCCTGGTGATGGTTGACCGAGGTAGGCCAGCAGTTGGCAGTGTGCACTACCATGGCGTTCGTTGCGGTGGGCGGCGACATAACCCTGGCCTGAGCGCTCCCGTGCGCTGGCCAAATGACGCTTGAAGTCCGGCAGATTGCCGTGCGCGTCCGCTGCTTGGGCGGCCACCAACCAGCCGTCGGGGTGGTCCTTCAGCTCACCAGCCAATTGGGGTTCGAGCAACGCCATGGCGCGCTCTGGCTCACCGCTCTCGACCAGGGCTTCGGCTCGTCCGAAAAGCCCCTCGGAGACTTCAGGTCGTTGCGCGTGGGACGTTTCGAAGAGGCCGAGCGCTTCCTCGGGGTCGCCCTGAAGCATTCGCACCGTTGCCAAGCGCATTTGTCCAGCCCAGCTACTAGCACCTCGCACATAGCGTTGCGCGAAGACGCTGTCGCGAAGCGCTAAGCAGGCGCGGTAGCAGCGTTCGGCTTCGCCGAGTTGCTCGTGGCGTTTGGCCGTCAGCTTGGCCTGTTGGGCAAGCATTTCATGAGCGCGGCCACGGAAGAAGAGCAGATCAGGGCCATCGCCTTCGTAGCTGGCCGCCAGCTTGGCGGAGTCCAGTGCTCCCTGCGCGTCGCCTCGTTGGAATTGAATCAGGGCCCGCGCCGCCGTCAGCCGCAAGGCGGAGCGGAGCGTCTCGGGCGAGGCCTTGCGCAGCAGCGCCCAGCCCTCCTCGACGATCTCCCAGGCTCGTTCCGTGCGCTGCGCCGCGATGTGCTCATGGGCGAGGTAGCCGTGAATGGTGAAGTCGTCCGGCTCTGCAAGGAGACGCTTTTCGAGCAGCGCGGTGTTGCGTCCGGCCTTCTCACGCGCGCTGCGCTGTTCGGGCACGGCGCCGTAGTGGACGATGTCGCATTCCATGTCCTTGACCCGATTGCCGTGACGCAACAGCCAAGGTCGCACGCTTTCGTGCACGATTCCGCTGAAGGCCAGGTCGTCGGTGCGGCGCAACAAGCGCGGCACGTACATCGGATCGCCGATGCGCTCCCGGCCGCTCATGACGGCTGCCGGGGCTGAGCTCAGCGACTTGGCATCATGCAACCTCAGCATTCCACAATCGAAGTCGTCCTTCTGCAGTTTCTCGCGTAAGCGGGCGGCGGCGCCCTCAGCCAAGCGTTCGTCGGCGTCCAGCCATAGGATCCAATCGGCGGTCGAAGCTTGGATGGACGCGTTGCGCGCGGCGGAAAAGTCGTCACACCACTGAAAATGCACCACTTTCGCGCCAGCTCGCTCGGCGATGGCGACGGTGTCGTCTTCGCTGCCCGTGTCGACCACAATCATCTCGTCGACGACGCCTCGTACCGAGGCCAAGCAGTCGGGCAAGTCGCGTTGCTCGTCGCGCACGATCATGCAGAGCGCGATGCTGAGTTGCTGCTTCGATGTCGTCATGTTCGTGGATGCTGGCAGCGGCCTATTGAGAAGCGCTGGCGTCCACCCCTGCGTCCTTGCCCGAATAAGCGTTGGGCAGATCTCCGACGTCCAGGACGTTGCCCTTGGGCTGATGCTCGCCGGCGGGGCTCGGCTCAGTGTCGATGGGCTCCACCGGCCATGGGGTTTCGCTGGAAGAGGCGCCGCAAGCGCCGAGGGCAAAGCTGACGGTGATTGCGACGAGCACACCCGCGCACAGCGCAGTCGCGCCCCAAAACGGAGGGGGTGAGGGGGAGGATGATGACGATGGGAGCATGTCTCATGCGACTGTATTGGATTGTGAGCTGGCCGCAAGCGACGCTGTCTGATTCGCAGCGGACAAAGCGGTAAGGCTTTGGCGCCATAGCCGCATGTGGGCCGGTGCTTCCGCCGCTGGGCGCGGTGTGCTAGCCCCGGTGGCATGCAGTACCTCATCGAGTCCCGCCGAGCGCGACCGGGTGACGACCCGATTTTCGCACTCAACACCGAGGCCAAGCAGCGGGCCGCCGCCGGACAAGACGTGATCAACGCCACCATCGGTGCACTCTTGACCGACGATGGCCAGCTTGCGGTCATGCCTTCTGTAGTCCAGGCCTTGGCAGAGGTTCCTGCACAGTTGGCTGCAGGTTACGCGCCCATTGCTGGCCGACCCGACTACAGAAAAGCGGTGATCGACGATTTGCTGGGGCCGCACGGTATGGCGGACTTGGCAGCCAACGTCGCCACCCCGGGCGGCACAGGTGCGCTGCGCATGGCGATCGACGACTTCAGCGAGCCCGGCCAGAAGGTGCTCACCAGCTCTTTCTTCTGGGGCCCCTACCGCACCTTGTCGAGCGAGTCAGGGCGGGAGCTGACCACTTTCAACATGTTCGACGAGCAAGGCCGTTTCGATACGGCCGATCTCGATCGCGCCTTGGGCGAGATTCTCGAAGAGCAAAAGCGAGCGCTGTTGATTCTCAACACGCCTTGTCACAACCCGACCGGCTATTCACTCGATCAGCAGGAATGGGACGGCATCGTCGATGTCATCGAAAAGCATGGCAGCAAGGGGCCGATCGTCGTGCTCCTCGACGTCGCCTATGGCTACTACCAGCCCGAGGGTATGGAGCTGTGCCTGACCAATCTGCGACGGCTTCTGGGCAAAGCGCTGGTCTGCTTCGCCTGGTCGGCCTCGAAGACTTTTTTGCAGTACGGCTTGCGGATTGGCTCGCTTGTCGCCGTCACCCCCGACGAGGAGGAGCGCACCAAGATCGCCAACGCCATGACCTACTCCTGCAGAGGGATCTGGTCGAACTGCAATGCAGGCGGAATGGTCGCGGTCACCCGTGTGCTGACTGAGCCTGAGCTTCGTGAGCAAAGCAAAGTCGAGCGGGCCGAGCACGCTACGACGCTCACGCGCCGGGTGGCGCGCTGGAACGAGCTCGCGACACAAGCAGGGCTAGGCTACCCCCGCTACAACGGTGGCTTCTTCACCACTGTGTTCAGCGACCGGGCCCAGGAGGTCGCGGCCGCGTTGCGAGAGCAGGGCATCTTTTTGGTCCCCTTGGGCAAGGCCTTGCGTGTTGCGATGTGCGCTGTCAACGAAGAGCAAATCGCGCGCATCGTGCAAGGACTCAAGAGCACGCTGTAGCCGTGAGCACTCCTCGTCACGACCTGGTGTACGGGCTGCTCGCAGCCTCGACGCTGCTCGTGGCTTGCGGTGGGGGCGCGCCACTCATGCATGCGGCCCACGCGCTCGATGCCCAAGAAGTCACCATCGGCGGCGGTTTTT
>CAZRGL010000029.1:0-36384 GCA_964599485.1 uncultured Polyangiaceae bacterium | reverse complement strand
TCTCGCGGCCCGGTCGCACGCGCTCCTCGAGCAAAGCGAGCAGCTGGGGCCAGCGCTGCGCTTGGTCGAGCTCCAGGTTGCCGAAGTCGATGGCGTAGCGGTCGAAGTCCTGGTTCGGAGAGCTGTTGACCTCTTCGCCACCGAGGAAAGGGCGCACGTGAACGCGGTGGGCTTTTTCTTTGCGAAGCGCCTCGCCTTCTTGTCTGGAGAAAACGAATCCCCGCCCCCGCAAGAAGCAACCGATGAAACAGCGCTGTCGGCTGGACGCAAGCGCGAGCGCATCGGGGCGCTCGGGCATGGCGCGCAACATGGAGTTGATTACCTCGACCCGATTGCCGTCGAGCCGCAGCAATGGCGGCTTCGACAACCCTTTGGCCAAATGCACAATCGCGATGTGCACAGCTGCTTGTCCAGGCCAAGGTCGGCTGGGCACCGCGTCGTAGATGATGTGGCCAGCCTGCGCCACCAAGTAACGCAAACCGTCGCGACGCGTGTCGCCCTCCGCGAGGGTGTTGGTGGCGATGAAGCCGATGGTGCCCCGCGGGCCGAGCAGCGAGTCGGCACGGCGAAAGAAATGGGCGGCCAGATCGACGTTCTTCGAAGCGCTGTGGAGCATCTGCAACCAATGGGCGAAGCGGTCGCCATGCTCGGTCGAGATGCGCTTGCCGCCGAGAAAGGGCGGGTTACCAATCAACGCGTCGAAGCCGCCCCCTTTGTCGGGCCCGAGCTGCGGAAAGGCGAGGGGCCAGTGCAGCGCTGGGATCTGTGCGCGCGCTTCGAGCTGCAATCGACGTAGCTCAGCTGCTACCTCGCTGTCGTCATTGGCACGAAGTCGCTGGACCAACATGAAGCGACGCTGCCGCTCGGCCTCGCGGTCCTTCTTTTTGTCGTGGGCAAAAAAGGCGCCGATCAGCACGTCGCCGATGAGCTGAGCGCGATCGCTTGTGAGGCTGTCGCCGTCAATGGGATCCGCGGCTGCGCCAGCCGACCAATGGAACCTGTGGATCTGGTCGAGCGACAAACCTACGAGCGCATCGCCGTGTCTCAGGTTCGTGTCGACAAAACCGAACGTCTCGTCAGCCGCATCGATGAACAGCCAAAGCGATAGTCTAGCCAGCTGTACGGCCAGTCCGTCTTTGTCCACACCATAGAGGCACTGCTTGGTCACCAGACGCCGCGCATGCCGAATCGGGTCGCCATGCTCGGACGCCACACTCGAATACATTGCTTCCTGCTTCCAGGCCGCTACTAGTTGATCGGCGAGGTATCGACAGGCTTCGACCAAGAAGGCGCCGCTGCCCATGGCAGGATCGCAAACCCGCAGAGCGAGGATGCGCGCACTGGGCGACGCTGCTCCGCCGCCTGCATCGGCAAGGAGCGGCTCGAGCGCCCGGGCAACGATTGCTGCGCAGAGGCTTGCTGGTGTGTAGTGAGAGCCCATCTTCCGGCGTTCGCCTACCGCCTGAAGTACGTACCCATCGGCGGCCGCAATGATCCGGTAGCCCATCAGCGCTTCGTACACGCGACCGAGCCGATCGACTGCGCGCTGCTCAGATTGCTCGTCTAGAACAGCAAGGCGCTCGAGCAGTTGTGAAACGACAACGTCGTCGGGCGCACAGGCAGCTATTTCGAGGAAGGGAAATACCTCGGGATCGAACAGCCCATCACGACGGGGCGAGTCACTGGCAACAGCGCCATCGACACGGTCGAACACTTTGCGAAAGCAGCCGGTCAGCCGCTGCCATGCGTTGCCGCCCCCACTAGGCTCGCTGCTCGGCAGACCAAGATCCTTGGCGCATTGCAAGAACGCCAGGCGGAGCAGTACGGTCTGCAAACCCTTGAAGAGATGGTCGGCATCGCGGGCCAATTCGGAATCGAGCAGATCACGTTGGTTGCGCTTGGCCGCTTCTTCGAAGCCGCGCAGGAGCAACTGCAACGCGCCACGCATGGGCTCGGCGAGATCGACATCAGTTGGAGGCATCACGCAGTTGCTCTTGGCGAGCGAGTCTGCAGCAGCACCGAGGTGCTGTCCACGATCGGGGCCGATGAGCTCAGTGACGTGGCGCCGAGCGCATGCTAGGTCACCACCATGGTCGAGAGCGAAGACCGAGCGCCGGACTCAGACGGCGAAGCTGACCCACAGAGCGCAAAGGCCAAAAGAGGGGACAGCGCTTTGCTGCGCTTTGTGGCTACGTTGCTGTTGCCGCTGGCGTACCTCGTGGGACAGCAGATTCCGTTGCCAGGGGTCGATCACGCTCAGCTCGAGCAGTTGGGAGGCCCCGATGGTTTCTTTCTTCGCGGCGCCAACCTGCTGTCGTTGGGTATTGCCCCATTGCTCACTGCGAGTGTGATCGTCGAAGCGGCAGCTTGGGCGAAACCCAGCTGGAACCTCCTTCGCCATCGCGGCGAAGCTGGGAGGGATCGGCTATGGCGCGCCGTCGTCTTGGCGACGCTCGTGTTGGCGGTAGGCCAGGCCTACGCACTCAGCTCCGCTTTAATGACTTCACCACTGGTGAACACACCGGGCATGAGGGTTCACCTGCTGATCATAGGCAGCTCAGTGGCTGGCGTATTCGTCTCTATCTTCATTGCGCAGTTGATTTCCAAGCACGGGCTCGGCAACGGCTTCGTCGTACTGTTAGGCGCAGAGGTGCTGGTAGACTTGGGTCGAACCGTTGCCAGTTACCTCAGCGCGCCGGAAACGCTTTCCGCAGCGACTGAAGTCGGTGTTGACCCGCCGGCGACCAGCACCGTCAAGCTCGCCTTGGTGCTGGGACTCATCGTGCTCATGATGTTGGCATGCTGGCTCGGCGCGCGGCCTGTTCCGAACACCGACGATGACACGGCGAAGACATCAAAAGAGCAAACAGCTGTGCGTTCACCCTACCGAGTCGACGGCCAAACCCGCGAGCTACTCGGGGCGCTACCAGCACCGACGAGCGGTGTGATCCCCCTCGTGATGGCCTCCTCGCTGCTCAGCCTGCCCGGCTACGCGGCGATGTTTGGCTCGAACAGCGCTTTCGAGTTGCAGGCTTGGCTCAACCGCGGCGGAGTCGCGTTCTCAGTGGTGCACCTCACGACAGTGCTCCTCTTGACGGTATTGCTTTCGTTTGCTTTCAACCATCCGAGACGGGTGCTGCCGCTTTGGCAGCGGGTGAGCAACTCCAACGACACTGAGAAGATTCGCCAGACATTGAGCAGCTCGCTGACCACGGCGATCCTGAGGTCCCTCGCGCTGCTCTTCGTCTTGTGGGCAGCCCTCACGGTTGCTGCGCTGCCAGGTGCAGTGTTCAGCGCTGTTGGGCTCGCGCTCCTGACGGCACTGTTGATCGACATGGTGGCGGAGCACCGCGCCCGAAGACAGCTTCCAGAGCTGGTCGCCATCTGGCCAGAACATCGCCCATATGCTGTGGAGCTCGCATGCCGCGTCTTGGCGGCACAGGGCATTCGCATCCACGCCCGAAATCGGTTGCAACGGCAGATGTTGCAGGGCTTCGGGCCCTATGTGCCCATCGAGCTGATGGTGCCGCAAGGACAAGCCGAGCAGGCGCGAGCTTTGCTCAGCGAGCTGTTCGCACCTGACCAGGCACGAAACGCGGACGACGAAGCCGAACCCCGCGAGGAGCTCGAGCGCTTGCCACTGGCTGCCCCAGGGATCGCTCGAGAGATGCGGCCCTCGCGAGGACTGCTGCTGGTGGGCTTGGCCATGTTGCTGCTTTGGATCGGTGGACGCAGTCTGTTGACCAGCACGCGCGAGGCACACGACGCGACAATCAAACCCGCCAAGCTCGAGGTATTCTGCCCCTCGGGGTCGGGTGCGCGTGACGGCGCCGGTAGAGATGAGTGGCATCGCCGATCTGCTGCTGCGTTTTCTGCGCGCCTATCCCGAGGTCAACATCGATTTGGATCTGACCAACCGGCATGTGCGCATCGTCGAGGAGGGCTACAACGTAGCCATTCGCGCCGGCGGGCTCAGCGACACCACGCTGATCGCGCACAAGCTCACGGAGGCTACCTTCGTGCTAGCCGCCAGCCCCGGCTACTTGGCGCTACGAGGAACACCAAAACAGCCGGCTGATTTGCGAGAGCACGACTGCATCATCTTCGCGCCTTGGTCTGCCAATGCTTCGTGGCTTCTTGCAGGCGAGCGGCGCGCTCAGCGTGTGAACGTTTCGGGGCGACTAGCGGTCAACCACCTCGAGGTCGTGCGCGACGCGGCAGTGGCTGGCTTGGGCGTCGCCATGTTGCCCGCAGTCTTCGTCCAGCGCGATCTCGAGGCAGGAAGGTTGCAACAAGTGCTCGAAGGTGCTGGCGCCAGCAGCTCTTCTTTGTGGGTGGTCTATCCCAGCCGGCGGAACTTGCCGCCCGCAGTACGTGTCTTCGTAGACTTTCTCAAGACCAACTTCCAACAGGACCAGCTGCGCGCGGTCGTTCCCTAGTCTATCTGGATATGGGCTCTATCCGAATATGAAGTAGCCCAGCAGCAATCCGATCAGGCCGCCCAAAACCAGCCCAGCCAGCGCGCCGACTGCAGCGAACTTGAGTCTTTCTTGGTGTTTCTCGCGCTCGGCCGCCTGAACGACGAAGGGTCCTGTACCGCTCACCGATTGGTCGTCACGCCTGCGGCCACCGCTGCGCCTGAATCGCTCGCCACGAAGCTCACGGGTGGCAGCTTCGAGCAGCGAGGAGAGCTGTCCTGCCGTGGGTCGCCCTTCTCGGTCGCGCTGCAAGCAGCTGTTGACCAACTGGCAAACGCGTGGGTTCAAGTACGGGTGCCGTTGCTCGATGGGCGGAGGATCTTGGGTGAGGATACGCACCATCAGGGCGTTGTAGTTGGGCGCCTCGTGAGGCAGCACGCCAGTGAGCGCCTCGAAGAGCACCACCCCGAGCGACCACACGTCGGCCCGACCATCGATGTCCTCGCGGCCGGCTGCTTGCTCGGGGCTCATGTAGGCCGGAGAGCCCACCACGGTGCCCGTCTTGGTCAGCGAGAAGTTGGTCGACGAGCCAGTGAGCACTTTGCTGATCCCGAAATCGAGGATCTTGCCGAGCAGCGAGCCGGTGGCCGTCCGGTGCAAGAAGATGTTCGCTGGCTTCATGTCGCGATGCACGATGCCCTGCTTGTGGGCCAAATCGAGGGCCCGGGCCACACCGCTACAGACGTCGAGCAGCGTCTCGGGCTCGAGCGATCCTTCACGCAGGATCTTGGTGTTGAGGGGCTCGCCATCGAGCAGCTCGAGCACCAAGAACGGTGAGCCGTCCTCGGCCTGACCCAAGTCGAGGATGCCAACGATGGAGGGGTGTTTGACCCTTCCAATGGACTTGGCCTCGTTGAAGAAGCGGGTGAGCAACACTTTGTCGCTCATCACTTCGGGCTCCATGATCTTGAGCGCCACGTCGAGATCGATCAGCTCGTTGCGTGCCGCCCATACCGCGCCGCTGGTCCCCGTGCCGATCAGCCTCAACAGCCGATAGCGGGAGTGGATGATGTCGCCTTCCTTCAACGCCACGGCTTGATCGGCCGAGCGTACCATGCTTGGCCAAAAGGTTGAGCCGAGAATCAGCTTACGGGCTCGCAGCGCGATCGCGACAAGATGGCGGTTGACCGCTTGGGGCTATACCGCTGGGATAGCGAAATGTCGGATGTTTTCAGCCTAGGCCTGCCAGGGGATGCTGACGTGCAACTCAGGGTTGTGTCCTTTCGCGGCAAGGAACGGCTTTCGCAGCCGTTCTCGTTTTCCATACGCTTCGTGCTCGATGTGCGCCAACCGAATCTCGCCGAGCGGCTCGTCGGCCAGCGTGCGACCTTGACCCTCGACGCCAGTGGCAGGCGCAGCATCCACGGCATCGTTCGCAAGCTCAAGCTCGATCCCCACGGAACGAGAAGTGGCATCGCCCAGTCGGGCAAGCTCACAATCGTTCCTCGACTTTGGACCCTGAGCCAAACCAGGGACAGCCGCATCTTTCAGGATCAAAGCATCATCGACATCGTCGGCCAGGTCTTGGACGACCACGCGATTGTGCATCGCAACCGGTTGGTCAGGTCGTACGCGCCGCGACGCTACTGTCTGCAATACCAAGAGAGCGATCTGGATTTCGTGCAGCGCTTACTGGCGGAAGAAGGCGTGTTCTACGCATTTCGCAATGACGATGCTGAGGGAGAAGTCATCGAGCTGATGGACGCGGCATGGAGCTACGCAACCCTCGAGCCCGCCGCAGTGCCCTTCGTCGCAGGCGACGCAAGCCACGACGACGCCGAGGGGATCCGCGACTTCTCGTTGCGCCGCGCGGTCCACACGAGCCACGTCGCGCTCAGAGAGTACGACTTCACCCGGCCCTTGGTTTCGCTATCAGGTCAGGCGCCGGTTGACGATGTTGATGGCGGCTCGCTCGAAGTCTACCGCCACCGAAGTGCCTTCAAAGAAACCTGCTACGACAACGATACCGCGACCATCGAGCGCGAGCAGCGCCGGGTCAACGCAGCCACGGGGGCAGGGCGCAGTCGTTGCCGCCGGTTGATACCGGGCTCAGTGTTCCAATTGGCAGGACACCCAGACAGTGAGCTCGGCGCAAAGTACGCGATCACACAGGTCGAGCACCGCGGAAGCGTCCCTGAGCTCTGCGAAGACCCGAGCGCCGAGGTCTATGCAAACCGCTTCCGTTGCGTGGCCGCCGAGCTGCCAGCACGCCCAAAACCGCCCAAGACGCGGCATCGTCAGGTCGTCGAGACGGCAACTGTGGTCGGACCAGAGGGCGAGGAAATCCACACCGATGAGCATGGCCGCATCAAGGTGCAGTTCCACTGGGATCGGCTCGGGAGCAACAACGAGCGCAGCTCCTGTTGGATCCGCGTGATGCAACCCTGGGCAGGAGATGGCTGGGGCGCCCAGTTCATCCCGCGCATCGGCATGGAGGTGATCGTCAGCTTTGTGGAGGGTGATGTGGATCTGCCGATCGTTCTGGGCAGCACCTACAACGCCAAGAACGTCACCCCGTTCATGCTCCCTGAAAACAAGACCAAGAGCGGTCTGCGCACCCGCAGCACCCTCGATGGCGACGCTGGCAACGAGCTGAGCTTCGAGGACCAGAAGGGCGACGAGGTGGTCCACTTGCGCGCCCAACGCGATCTCGACGAGCTCGTGTTGAACGACCACCGCACCGTGGTCGAGCACGACCAAACGCTAAAGGTAGGTCGCCGCCAAGTGGAGCATGTTGTCGAGCGCCAGCTCAAAGTCATCGGTGACAATCGAATCCTCAGCGTAGGCGGCAGTGCCACCGAATCGGTCACCCAGCAGCGCTCTGCTCGGATTGGCGGCGACGAGACCTTGCGCGTCGACGGGCAACGGCTCGTGGAGGTTGCAGAGAGCGAAACCCATGCCGTTCAGGGCGATCAACGCTTCAAAGTCGGTGGAAGATTCCGTGCCAGCATCGATGGGGAAGCTACAACCATCGTGCAACAGGACGACCGCAGGGTGGTGAAGGGCGACCGTGCCTTGTTGGTCGACGGCGACCACGTTCTTCAAGTCGACCGCAACGCTCGAACCAGCGCGACGCGAATCGAGCTGTACGCCGACGAGGAAATAGTCCTCCAGTGTGGGAGTAGCCGAGTCTCCATCGGGCCGGACCGCGTGACGATCCGCTCTGACGAGCTGTGGCTACAAGCAGCAAGCGAGCTGCAGCTGCGCGGTCATACCGGCGCGTTGCTCCTCGACGGCGACGCCGCCCTGACTGGGCACATGACGCGCGTGTCATCAGTCGGCGCCTCGCTCGAGCTCACTGCGGCCGCAGCCCTCAAGGGAGCGTCAGTGAGCCTCGGCGGAGCGGGCGGCGCCAAAGAAGCCGCGATTGTGTTGGAGGAGAAGTTCGGCGAGACGCCACCACCCCTCGAGATTGCGCTGCCGTGTAAGCGTGAGGACGCATACCTGTCGATTCGCGACGAAGAAGAAAACGAGATCGAGACCCGCCCGGCGGCTGCCGCCGACGCGCGCCGCAATGGCTTCGCCATCTTCCAAATCGATCCCGAAAGCTATGACGGCGCCATCGAGTTGGTTTGGGTCGAGGGCGACCGCGAGCGTCATCTCGCCGGGCCCTGCAACGTCAAGGTGCTTCGCAACATGTTGGCCGTGGGCCGCCCCGATGATGCGCAGCTGCTGGCCAAGAGCAAACGTAAGCCCCCGCCCAAGAAGCGTGTCCGCACACGGCCGCGACGCAAGACCGAGCGAGACAGGCGGGCGGAGCCCAACACCATAGCCATCGATGAAGACAGCGCGCCGGACGCCGATTCGTATCGCGCTGAAGGAAGTGGCGCATGAGCGCACGACTCATCGTTGCCGCCAAGGGCAGATGGGTGAACGAGCACCGCTTCCTGCAAGGTGTCGAGGTCGAGCTACTTGGCGGTGAAGGCCCCTTGTGCACGCCGACCTACAATCGCAACGACGGCAAATGGACCTTCGACGTTCCGGACGAGCTGCTCGGGGGCGAGGCTGTTCTGAGAATCGTCGTTCAATCGCCCCTACCTCCTGGTGCCGATGACGACGCTGATGAGCAACGTGACCCACCACTCGTCGAGATCAATGAACGGCTGACCCTGAGCAACTCAGCTCCACTGATCGCGCTGTCAGAGCGCCGCGAGGATCCGCGCCATCCGCGACTTGCGCTCGCTCCTTCGCTCAGCAGCGGTGGCTCGGGCGTGCTCGGCCTATCCGTCGATTTGCTCTTCTTGCATGTCACCCACCGATGCCGGGTTGGAGACTGGGCGTCCCGCATCGTTGGTGGGTGCGATGTTCGACTGTTCCAATATACCGGGCACCAAGACCAAAGCACAGGCCCCGCCGTGTGGGCTGTCGCGATACCCTACAAGGCAGTCGAGCTTCCTTTGGAAGGGATGGGAGCGCTGCTCTTCTTTTGCCCATGTCGCAGCCCGGGCGGTGTTGATGTCGTCGACACCGACATCGATGACTACGACTACGACGGACAACTGCACCGCTACCTCTCACGGCGCTACTCGGACCAGCCCTATTACTATCGCGACAACACCATGGGCGTCGGACCCGATTGCGACTTTGGCCAGCAAATCGTCGACGCCAACAAGCAGATGCTAATGGTACTGCCACAAAACAGCGGCAGCGGCCGGCACCGATTCGGCGATGCTAGGGAACCTGGCGTCCGGACCGTGCTCGAGTCGCTCTTGACAGCACTGTCGGCCGATGGGTGCATTGGAGATGGAGCTCAGCCACGAGTCACATTGAGCCGGTTGGCGGTGGGCGGGTTCAGCTATGGGGGAGCAAAAGCGCTCGAATGTTGGAGACGCAATCGGTCGACAATCGACGAGCTCTATCTGATGGACCCGAACAAGGGCCAGCTCGACCAGCAGGTGCACGACGGCCATTTGCAGGCGTGGGCCGCTGACCACACGCTGCGCCTGATTGGAGGCGAGCTCCATGAGCACATGCTCGAGATCAAGAGCCTTTTCGGCATCGAGGCCAGCGGTGAGATCTGCGAGCTACGACCACCGTTTCCGCGTCAGACGCTGTGGCCAGAGGATCCACGTTTCTGGGGAGCCTCGCAGCTGTATCGCCGCGTTTGGCAGCCCTTCGACACCTTGTCCTGCGATGTGACGAGCCGCGAAACCGGCACCGTGTCCGACCAGACAGGCGTGTATCTCGCCGAGGAAGATCCCACCTTGGGAGGCTACGGTGTGCGGCTTCGTTCGGCCGCCGCTCCCGACGAGATCCACGACATCGAAGGGATCGGCGAAGCGGGGGCAGCTTTCATGAGCAAGTTCCTCCACCTGGTGAGAGGGGACGACGCTGACCCCGACGAGATTATCCCCGATGTCAAAGACGCGCTGGAGTCGATGCGCCACCAGTGGCCCGCCTTCGGTTTTCAGTCGACGGACGGGACCGCGGAAAACTCCAAGGGCTATCTGTACTGGTGCTTATTCGGAAGCGAATTCGCCGACCTGCCAGAGTGATCAGAATGACTCGTCTCACCATCCGCTGCGACAACGCCGAGCATGTCACTCTAAACGAGTTCCAACCACGCGTGCTGGTCGGCACGCAGGACCTCGTACCAATAGACAATACGCGCGGAGCTTGGGTATTCGAGATCGACAACGCTGTCGCGAAACTGTGTGTGGTCGTCGAGATCGCAGCTCCTGAGCCACCCTTCGCGGATGACGAGAGCTATCCAGGCTGGTTGTACCGTTTCGAGCAGCACATCGTGGTGTCGCAGAACGAGCTGGTCTTCCACAAAGCAGAGGGCGACTGGGAAGGGCCGGCTCACCCTCGCTGCTCCGTCTTGTCTTTCAGCGCGGGCGACAACATTCTGGCCGAGATCGCGCTCGATCTGCGCTTCATCGACGTGACAGCGTATTGGGACTGGATGCATAGCGAGGTCCATCGGCTGCGTCCGTTCAACGCGCATTTCTTCGTGGCCACCGAAGAGGACTACATGGTTCCCGAACCTCCACCCGAGCTCGACGGCAGCGCGATAGATGGCTGCCAGGTTCGGCTGCTGCAATACACGGGGCCCGAGGGACCAGCAGTATGGGCAGCAGTCATCCCTGAAGCCGTGCGTGGCCTCAGCGGCGCGGCCATCAACAGCTTGTTGTTTTTTCCGCCCGCCCGCGGCGCTCCGTACTACGACATCCGTGGCTTCAACAGGGGACAACTGAACCGCTACCTGTGCAGGCCTCCACGACCGGAGACGCCATATTTCGTCGATCGTTTCGACGACACCTGGTGGAACCAAAACCATCCTCGCTGCCGTTTCGCGTCACAGCTGACCAACAGCGGCAAGCCCGTAGTGTTGGTGATGCCCGCGGCGAGCGGGAGCGACTTCGGCGCGGCCTGCGGGCGAGGCGCGAAAGCGCTGATCGGGAGCGTGCTCACGGCTCTGTGGTCAGGTGAGCATATTGGCACCTTCGTTCGCGAAGGACTCGAGCCGGGACGACTAGCCGTCGGTGGTTTCAGCTACGGCGGACAAGTTGCTATCGACTGCTGGCGCAGAAACCAGCTCGATATCGACGAGCTGTATCTGTTCGATCCGAATCCAGGCAAATTCAATCGCTACAAGTCTGCGATGGCCAGCTGGAGCAGAGGCAAGATGGTGCGCTTGATCGGCGGATGGTACCTGGACAGCCTGCGCGGCGCGCGAAGCGGTTTTGGTATCGAGTCAACCGATTGGAGCTCAGGCAGCCTCGCGGATGCGACCTTGTGGCCCGCAGACGAGTCCTTTTTCGAGCGCTCTGAAGTTTATCGATCGATGTACGCGCCCTTCGACTGCTTGACGCCGGCCTCGCCCGAAGTCGACACAGGGCTAGAGGGCACCCACCCTCCGCACCTGCGCTCGATCGATTTCGAGCCAAGCGATGGGACGGCTATCCACCCTCGGGTAAGCGATGAAACAGGCGTATACCTAGATCGCGATCCTGCCGCTTCCGAAGATGGTGTCTACTTGCGTGCGCAGCTGCCGAGTGGCGACTGGGTCGGCCCGCACCGAGCGCGAGGTGCTAGCAGCGCAGAGGCAGCGCACGCCACTGCGATCTGGACGCGTTTGGTTGGCAACCGCTACATTGACGAGTCGCGCCGTCGTTTTGTCGATTCTTCACGCGACCTGCGCGCGATATGTAGCTACGCCAAGAGGCTACGCAACGGTCGACGCCACCAGTGGGTCGTGTGCGGCGGCCAGAGTCCCGACGACGACCCGGCGAGCATGATCGGCTACCTGCAGCTGTGCCTCGAAGCGAGCGCGATGTAGGCTGACAGAACACTTCAGGGCTCGCTGATGTCAACGCTACCCATCGCAATCGGTGATGTGCTCGACGGCAAGTACCAGATCCTGTCGATCGTCGGATCGGGGGGCATGGCGGTCGTGTTGGCGGCGCGTCACCTGCAGCTAGGGCACGATGTCGCGATCAAGGTGCTCCATCTCGGCGCCAGCCAAGAGCGCGTGAGACGTTTCGTGCGCGAGGCGCGGGCACTCGTACAGATCCGTAGCCCGCACGTGGTGCACATCCACGACGTGGGCACGCTACCGAGCGGCGCTCCGTTCATCGTGATGGAGCTGCTGGCAGGCGAAGATCTCGGGCAGCTCGTGCGCCGCACCGGGGGCCTGCCGATTGCGGACGCGGTCGACTATGTGCGCCAAACCTGCATGGCTTTGGCTGAAGTCCATCGTCTCGGAGTGGTTCACCGCGACATCAAGCCGGCAAATATCTTTCTGGCTCAAACTGGACAACCGCGCCCTACCGCGAAGGTGCTCGACTTTGGCATTTCCAAGATCACCTCCCCAGAAGGCGAAGCGCTGACCGGTACCAGCGACGTGATGGGCTCGCCACGCTACATGTCTCCAGAACAGTTGCGTTCCACCCGTGATGTGGACGCGCGCAGCGACATCTGGTCGCTGGGCGCAACGCTGCACCGATTGGTGACCGGCGGTTCGGCGTTCACGGACACTTCGAACGCGGAGCTCGTGGTCAGCATTCTGCAGCAAGCGCCCACTGATATGCGGACGTTTCGCCCCGATGTTCCAGCACAGCTCAATGCCATTGTGCTGCGTTGTCTCAGCAAGGATCCAGCCGCGCGTTTCCAAAGCGCCGAGGAGCTGTCCGCAGCACTTGCAGCTTTTTTGGATGGCAGCATCACGGCCGTCATCACACCTGGCGCCGACAGCTGGATGCCGCAATCGAACGCTGTCGCGAGCGGACCGGCAATTCCCAATCCCGCCGGCGTCACGGCTGGCTCTGACGGCTGGACACCCCAATCGAACGCTATCTCTGCCGGCCCAGCGATCCCCGCCGCTCGGCCATCGCGTCGCAATGCTTGGATCGTGGCCGCCGCAGCGTCAGTGTTGGTCCTCGCTGGCGGCGCGCTAGCTTTTTCACTTAGAAGCGATTCTGTCGGCGCTGGACAGAGCAGCGAAAACAGCACCAGGGCAGAAGACTGGAAGAAAGCCAGGGCCGCCAAGAAGGCTTTCGACGAAAACCTTCGCGAACGGGCGCGACAAGATGCGGCGCCGTCGGGGCTCACGCAGCTGGCAGCGATGACCCGTATCATGCGCGCAAAGCTCGGCAATCCAAAAGTGCTGCAGATCGCCTATCAGGAACGTTACCTCGAAGTGTGCGCCAAAGGCACCCAGGGCCGCGAGAAATTCTACGACTACAGGTTGTACAAATGGCACGACTGGAAGGAGCCGCGCGCCTACCGAAGTAGCTACGACGAGCTGGAGATGTTCAACCTCGCTGATGTTGAGCTCGAGCGCTTGCCGCAACTCGTCAATGACGCCAAGAAGCGTACGGGCCAGGCCGTTTCGCACATTATCATCGCCCGCAAGAAGTTCTGCCCGACGAGGGTGAAAGGACAGGAGCCGATCTGCATAGTGGTCGCTCTCAAAAGCCATGGCAACGAACCCAGCGCTGTCCAATACGACGCACGAGGCAACTTCCTGAGGGTCCCGTGAGCGACGCCATCCACCTGCTCAGCCCATGTGACGCGACCACCGTGCGCTGGACGATGGCCGGTCGCTTGTACGCAACCATGGTGGTCAAGGCACGCTTCGCATTTGAAGACTCCTTCGAACCCATCGAGGCGTCGATAGCCCACGCCGATCGACACCACGACGACAGCGAAGTGCGCAGCGTCCGGCAGCACGCTGAGCTAGCGCCCTACAAGCCCCGCGTCGACGTATTGCTGAACGGCCATGCAGTCGCTCCTGGCGACGGTCATCCTGTTGATGTCTGCTCCGTTCGACTGAGATTACGGCAGTCGGGACAGGCGCTCATCGACAAGCAGCTACAGGTGTCAGGACGGCGGCGGCGCGGGGCGGATGGCTCCTGGTCGAAGGTGGGGACGTTTGCGCGCGCCGAGCTCGTCGCTGAGCTGGCGACGGCTGGCGACGACAATCCGAACGGCGTCGCCAACGCCGCCCGTGCACGGGTGCGCTATGCCGACGGTCGCAACGCCCCCGCCATGTTTGGACCGATATCCCGCTATGCAAAAGCCCGAAAGAGCATGCTCGGCAACATGGCACGGCGCGCGCTCGCCGAGCCCATCATGCGAATCGTCGATGGCTTCGATTGGTCCTACTTTCAGTGCGCTCCGTCTGATCAACGTGCAATGCACTTGCTCGGCAACGAAACGATTCTGCTCGAGGGATTCCATCCACAGCCCCGCGAGCTCACGCTTCCCGATTTGGCGGCGCGCGGCTGGCTCACCCCGCCGGGCGGTGCGCGTCAAGAGCTGCGCATGTCTGCGGACACGTTGTGCCTCGATACCGACCTGCAAGAACTGTCCCTTTGCTGGCGCGGGCACCTGCTATTGGGGTCTCAGATGTCCGAAACGGAACCGCTCACAGGCTGGGCCGGCGTAACTACTGGGGGTCGTCTATTGCAGGCAGAGCTGAAGACGATGCGCATGCGCCGTCGCCCCGACGTGCCAGCCGCGGAGAGCGACGACGAAACTGTCACTTTCGACAAGCAGGCAGCCGCAGATCGTACTGCGGCGCTCGCCAACGCGGCCGGCATGATAGCCCCCTATGAGCTTGCCGAGCCTGGGCCGCAGGCCGGGGGACGACAGATCCCCGCGGTCAAGAGCACGCCTTGGGATGACGAGCGGACGTTCCAGCTCGTCGACGCGAGCGCGGCTGTCAAAACGACGAGCCCCTACGAGCTGGCCCCCGCCACGAGCGAACAACAGCAAGAAGCACAGACTCCAGCAATCGCAGGCTCGCCGTGGGGACAGCCCGCAGCGGCAGTACCCACCGATCTCAGCGAGCGCACACTAGACTTGCGCCACGCCCGGGAGCTGGGAGCATATCGCCCTCTGGATCATGCGCCCTCGCGAGTACCAGATGCCGAGGCGATAGTCCCAGCGGCCTCGCCGGCCGCCGCAGCGGCCGACGCAACAGCAGTGACCCCAGCCGAATCTGCCTCGCACAAGAAGGCCCCATCACTTGCGGAGCAACTGAAACGCGCCGGAGCCAGCGAAGATGACATCGCTGCGCTTCGCGACGCTTTTGGAGATATCTAGCCGCACCTGGCCGACAGGGTTGTTGTACTGACCTGCTATTTCAGCCGACAGATCGAGCGCGGCATCGGGATTCCCCTTGGGGAACACCCCCGAGTGACTCATGCCGGACCACCATGGCGACGTTGCTCCCAGCACGTGTCCCGTGGAATACTCGCCCCCCGGGGAGAGGAGCTATGGGGGTCACCGTCGGAGTAAACATGATGAGCGTCGTGCACGCCGGCTCGAGCGGTATCAGCCCATCGTTCCCCGACGTGTGCAAGACGCCCGGCCCGACCGGTCCGTTGCCCCTGCCCTACCCCAACATCGCCCAGTCGAGTGACACCGGCGACGGCACCAAAAAGGTCAAGTGCGACGGCGAGCCCATCTGTCACAAGGGCTCGAACTTCAAGACGAGCGTGGGCGACGAGGCCGGCACCGCTGGCGGCGGCGTGGCCTCCAACAAGACCAAGGGCAAGGCCGAGTTCATCAACTTCTCCTTCGACGTCAAAGCCGAGGGCAACAACGTCGCCCGCGCCCTCGACATGATGCTCCACAACGACAAGAACACCCCCCCCTTCCCGGTCATCCAGCCCCCCGTGGTGGTCATCTCGATGCCCGAGAAGATCAAGTGCCTGATCTGCGACAAGGAGTTCTGAGGCATGCGCCTGAGAGCGAGGTAGCGCCATGAGCAAAAGCAAGCATCTCGTCAAGTGGCAGGAAAACGAGCACTTGAAGAAGAAGGGGGACCGGAACAGCGAGCACGGCTGTCTCTGGCGCCACCAGAGCTATCGCGACGAGGCTTATCCACCCTGCAACTACCGCAAGAACGCTCACGAGCACTCGAAGTCGACCGATGAGGCGGACAAGTACTACAACATTCCCAATGACCGGTGCAGCCGCCAATATGTGACCTATTGGTCGAAGTTCCTGAAGATTGCCTGGACCAAGGGCAACAAGAAGGAAGGTCGAAAGGCGCGACCGATCAAAGGCACCAAGCCGAAAGCACCCAAAGACGGCGCCTGGGATTTGGGCAAGGACGACAACTTTCAGCACTGGATGATTCCCTACTGGCACAACACCCACCACATCATCGGCTGTGGCGCGGTCAGGAGGACCTTCGAAAAGGATGAAGAGCAGAAACTCCTACTTGCGAGCGGATGGAACATAAACAACAAGATAAACGCGATAATCCTTCCGAAGCAGATAGAGGTCGCCCGAATCCTCAAGCTGCCGGCCCACGTGCCGCCGCGCACGCCACCTTCCCACAAGAAGTTCTGCGGTGACGTCGAAAGTGGCCTGAACAAGATCAAGGCGAAGCTCGCCAAGAATCGAGGGGAAACGAATCACGAGCTCGTTGACGAAGACAAAGGCGCCTGCAAGGACCAGTTGGAGCGCGTTTCGAAACGTGTGCGCAGCTTTCTCTTTCGGGCGGGAGAAAAGGACCCCGGCATCGACATCGACACGCTCAGTTTGGACTCGCTGAATTGGGCGTGGACGCGCGGCGTATGAAGATTGTGATGGACTACTTCATCGCCATTGCCGATCCCGCCCGTCTCGAGGGATGTGTCATCAGTCGTTTCCCCGCTGCAATGGTTCCAATCTACCAACCGGCGGAGGGGATACCGCTCGGGGCCTTGTACCCGCAGCCGCTAGACTTCGTGATGGCTTCAGACCGTGGGGGCAAGGCGGTCTTCGATTGCATCCACAACACCCTCGGCTATTTCATCGTGAGCGCTGAACTGCGGGACGTGTTGGAGCAAGAGTGTCCTACGGCAATCGAGTTTCTGCCCATCAATCTCATCAACCACAAAGGGCGTCGGGATAAGCGTGATTTCTTCATTGCCAATGTTTTGGGCACCGTGGATTGCGTTGACCTGGACAAAAGCGATTATGTGGAGGATGCGATGACGAGTGGGGAATTCCTCTACCTCGACAAGCTGGTGGTAGATGAGCCTCGAATTCCGGCGAACAGGAACATCTTCCGAATTGCCAGCATGCCAAGCATCGTCTTGGTTCGAGATGATCTCGCTTCAACACTTCGGCAAAGCGGCGTAGACGGGCTCGGACTACTGCCGCTCGACACACCGCTGGATATTTGAACTCGTGGACGAGCTGATCAACACAGGCAACACCATCCGCGTCTCGAGAACGTTGGTGTTGGAACGGTTGCCGGCAGGCGGCTATCCGCCTGATGATGAAGGCGACCTCACCAACCTCGCGTACTACTACCGGCTGCGCGGCATCACGGCTTGGCTATCGCGGGCCGACTTGGCGTCGTACGCCACCGACCTGTTTCACAGCATGCAGGTTCGCTTCTACTACTTGCAGGGCTGCGCTGCCGGTCAAACCGGCACACCCAAGTTCTTTCGCACTTCGCGCAACCGCGCATGCTTCGACGCCATCGCTGTCAACGACTTGGCAACGGCGCGGCAGCTGGCTGAGCTTTGCGATGACATCTTCGTCGAAGAGCTCGAGTACGAGGACGACTTTCTCTTTCCGCAGCTGTTGCAGGTCTTCTTGTTGATGTTGGGTGGCCAGCGCACCGCCCAAGACTTCCAAAACACCCTCGACCGGCTCGAGCGGGTGCTCGACGGCGACGCCAGTCCTTTCTTCGACGTTGGCCAGGCGCTGCAGGCGCGGGACGGCAAGGCGCTCGAACGCAGCCTCGAGGCAGCTATGCAATTGCGCGCGAACAATTACTCCGACGCAGCTGAAAACAGCTGGCTGCCACCAATCTTCACCACCACCGAGCACTACGTCGACATCCAGGGCATCGCGATCGTGCGGCTGGCCACCGAGGCGGGCATGACGCTGTCGCGGCACGAATTCACACGCATCCCTGAGGAGCTGGTCGAGGTAGCCCACCGTAACAATCCCCCGCCTGCCCCCGACGCTTGGCGACAGCTGTAGCGAGCGCGTTATGAGCGAAACCAATCCATTGGTCATCACTGGGCTCGGCATGGTCAGCTCCCTCGGGCGCGACGTGGTCAGCAGCTGCGCCGCGCTTCGCTGCAACATGGATCGGGTCAGCCCGGTCGATGGCGAGATGGTTTGGGATCCACGCAGCGAAGAGGACTACCCACTGAGCGGCCACCAGGTCAGCGGGCTCACTGAAGGCTACCAAGGAATCGGCCGCTGGATTCGCCTGGGCCGCAAAGCGCTGCTCGATTTGCTCGACTATGCTGACTTGGCCGCCGACGATGCTGCGTGGCGTCGCGCGGGCTTCGTTCTGTGTACCGCCGAAGTCGACGAAGAGCGCTTCATGCTCGACCGCAGCGACGTCGAAGCGGCCGCCCATCGCTTGCTGAAGGCAGTAGGGCTGACAGTCGAGCCGGCCAACGTGCTCACGGTGAGCGACGGCCACCGAGCCGCCATCGCGGGGCTGGCAGAGGCGCGCAAGCAAATCCAAGCGCGCCGCTGGGACCGCGCCGTCGTGCTCGCCGTCAACAGCTTGCTCGACGAAAGCTCCTTGAGGTGGCTCCGTGAGGCCGACCGGCTCAAGACACCAGAGTATCCGGTGGGCTTGGTGCCCGGCGAGGCCGCTTCCTGCGTATTGGTGGAGGACGCCGCCCACGCGGTTGGACAAGCCGACGCGGAGCTGGTCGCCGTTGGTCTTGCCGAAGAACCGGATGACGACCCCGATACGCGGCCGGGCGCGCGGCGACGCGATCCTGGCAACACTGGCCAACGGAAGCGACGACCCTATCGGCGACATCTTCGGCGACATGAATGGCGAGGAGATCCGTGCATACAGCTGGGGCAACGCTCAAGTACGGCTGCCGCGCGACAAATTAGCGAACCTGGTCAAGACCATCTACCCCGCGACAACCGTTGGTGACGTCGGGGCGAGCGCTGCCGCAATTTCAGTGTGCGCTGCGGCCCGCTCCTACGTTCGTGGCTACGCTACGAGTAGCGCCTCGCTCATCTGGGCGGTGTCCGATACGGGCAAAGCTGGCGCGTGTGTGTTGCGCGCTAGCAGCAGCAGCTAGATAATCCCCCCATGACACGAATGACGATGCTCGCTGGTGCCACCCTCATGGGAACCGCCCTGACTTTTGCCTGTGCGACGACGAATGATGGTGGCGAAGGAGGAGGCGGCAGCGCCGCTACGACCACCACGACCACGAGCCCAATGACCACGACGAGCATGACGAGCGCTTCGACCACCTCGTCGGCAGCCGGAGGTGCTGGCGGGCAAGGCGGCGAGGGGCCTTCGGGCTGGACTGACGGTCCTCCAGCCCTGAACAACGATGCCGACTGTCTGACGTGGAGCAGCTTGCACCCCGACGCAGGTGAAGAAGGCCACTACTATGCCGTGCGGCTGACGCCGCCGTCGTATCCCTATGAGGTCACAGGGGTTCACTATGAGCTGTGGCACGCGCCGAACGGCGACTACTCCTGCGACGCGCAGCCTGCGCACAAGGTCGAGGTATTTGCCGCCGCCGCCACCGCTCCTCCCGCCAGTCCAACGGTGCAGGTGCTCCAAAACGACGCTGTGTCGCTCCCGAACAACGGTATCCGAGTAGTCAAGACCCCGCTGAGCTCGCCGATCACCTTGAAGACAGGCGAGCACCTCTTCGTGTCGGTCGAGATGCCCGGCTTGTCTGCATGCGTCATGACCTGCCAAGACGCCAAGACGAGCGACCGCGACTACTGGAGCGGGGCTACCGCGGCGCCTTACAAGTGGGCGACGCTCTCCAGCTACGGGATCAACGTCCACGGGCGCATCGGCGCCAACGGCTCCGCCAAATAGCAGCTCCCTCAAGGCAACGCCAAAGGCTCGCCGATGAAGTCAGCGCCGACGGTCACCGATGCGGTCTGCTTCTGCTCGAGCAATTGCCAGCGCAGCTTTTCGGCCGTGGAGCGATCGAAAGGACCAGCGGTGAGCACGAACTGAGCGCCGGCTTTCTTGCTGGTCTTTTGCATCGCAACCGTGAGCCCGCTGAGCTTCAGCCGCTTGTAGTACGCCCTGAGCGGGGCAGGCTCGGGGGCTCTCAGCAACTCGACGTAGTGGGCATCGTCCATGAACAGCGACATCACGCCAAACACCTCCTTGTCGGCGTTTTGGAACCTGACGGAGTAGCCGCGACACAGCGAGGTCGCGGTCAAAGCGACGGGCATCGTCCAATGCGCAGGAGTCGCTTGCGGCTCTTTCACTCCTTTCCAGTGAAGCCGAACCGTTACTTTGGCGGCGAGATCCTCACCCGACGCGACAACGGGAAGCGTGGTCCAGCGCCCACCTGTGCGCTCGCTCACGTGGGCCGGCACGCACACCTCGCTGGAAGCTCCGGCGCGAACGCACACCTGTAGTTTGCCTTGCGGAAAGCGTTTCAGTGCTTCGTTGCCCACCTCGGCGGGATGAAGGGCGCCGATTCGCAGACGATAACGCGAGTCGACCAGCCTGCCGGGATCACAACGGATGCAACGCCGTCCCGAAGGGCACTTTTCCAACGTCGGGCGAGGGGTCTTGCACTTCGCACCGGCGCAGCATGTTCCCTCACAGGACAAGGCCAGCTCGACCTTTGATTGCTCGGGCGGGGGGCTCGATGTAGCACCTGCCGGCTCGCTCGTGGGATTGACGCGCGGCGAAGAATGTTTCGCCCATTGGAGCATCAGCAAAACAGCGGCAGCTGCACCTAAGGTTACGGCAAGCGAGTGCGTCAACCAGCCGCGACCAGCTTGGCGACGTCGCCGGTGCTCGTTCAGATCGGCAACCTTGGGATCTGCCGCGCTCTTGGGCGTCGGAGGCTCGCTCAGGGCAGCGGGAAGCTCGATCTCCTCAACACCCTGTTGCTCGGCCCGCTCGACCTCGGCCTCGTCGGTGGGCAGCAGCTCGCCGCCTTCGGTGAGCGCCATCGCCAACTGATCGATGAGCTCCCGATCGTCAGCCGAGTCGCCGTCGTCGATCTCGTTGGATTCGTCGCGGTCGTCTTTCATTGTGTCGCGTGCTCCTGCGGCTGTTGCGGTTGTTGATCGGCCATGGCGCGGCGCAGCTTCTTGAGCGCGCGACTTCTAATGGCGCGCACGTTGTCGTTGCTGATCCCCCAGCGGCGCCCCAGCTCAGCCGATACGGCGTTGGGCAATCGCTCACTGCCTTCGGACTTGTAGTAGAGCGCTGTCACGCGCAGCACGTCCTGCTCACGATCGCTGAGCTGACTTAGTGCTCGGCGGATGGGCGCGAGGTGCGGACTCGAGGACGGCGGACCATCGGTGGCTGCCGCGCTCAGCTGTTCGAGATAGGGGCTGGCTGGGATCTCGCGCGACTGGCGGAGCGAATCGGTCAGCAAGTTCTGGGCGATGCGGCCGAGCCAAGCGCGGGTGCGGCGTCGCGCCCGCTCCGCATCGAGCCCAGGCTCAGCCTTGAAACTGGCGGCCCGCTCGAAGGCCCGCTGGAAGGTGTCCTGCACCAAGTCCTCGGCGCTGAGGCCGGCAAGTAACAACAGCCGCTTGCGCTGCCGGCTCACCACGCCAAACAAGTAGCGCACGTGCCGCTCATAGAGCACGCGCTCGGCCCGGCGCGCAACCTCCCGATCGGCAGCAGTCACCTCGCCAAACAGCTCGCCGTCGCTCTGCAGCTCAGAAGGGCTGTCGGTGGTTTGGAAAGGGGGCGGCATGGTCGTGTGAATGGGCCCAAACGTAGTCGCCGGCGCGCCGTAAGCGCACCGCTCGAACCTTATACGGCAAACCGTGACAGCTCCGAAATCCAGCGCGCGGGGCTGTCACGGTCTGTCGTATTTCGGGCATGAACAAGACCACCAAGCGCCGCGCCCGAGCAATCTTCGGACGCAGGCTCATCGAGCTCGTGATTCTGCTGTCTTCGGCCGGCTGCGCCTGGCACTCCGGCGGCCTGCCCGTCAGCTCGACCGCCCCCAAGAGCTCACAGCAAAAACAACCTGCACGCCTGAAGATCAGCGAGAGCAAGATTTCGTCTATGGGCCTGACCACCCCCGGAGCCAACAAGCTCGCCAAGGTCAGCGCAGCGGTGGTCATGCGCCAAGACAAAGCGGCGCCGGCCGCAGTCGAACCCGAACCAGCGCCTGCCCCGTGCCTCCCGCCGGAGGATTCTAGCGAGCCAGCAGGACTTCATCGCGGCGACCACTTCAAGCGCGGCGAGGTAGTGTTGACCTTCGATGATGGCCCCTACGTCAAGAAGACCCCGAAGGTGCTCGATATGCTGGCCAAGCATCAATTCAACGCGACCTTCTTCGTGCTGGGACGCCACATCACCAGTCGCACCTATTCGCTCCTGCAGCGCATGGAAGCCGAAGGGCATTTCATCGGCTCGCACTCTTACGACCACGACATGGAGATGACCAAGGGTTGGAACAACGACAAGACCATCAACTACATTCGTGGCCAACATGAGATCGCCCGCGTATTGATCGAGCTGGCGCTGTTGGCTCGCTCTCCGAAACACTTCGACCAGCTCTACCTGAGGGCCTTCGAAGCCGACCCCGAGAAGCGTCTTCGCTCAAAGACCTTGCGAAGCTGGCAAGCCGTCGCCAAGCGCCATCAGCAAATCCTCATCGAGCAAGGCCATCCGCAAGGTCGCTACGCGGTGCGCTATTCGCGTCCACCAGGCGGCGGCCCCTACCTCGGCCGAGGCAAGACAGGCCGGGCCCGCTACGACGCCGCCCTCGAAGAGCTTGGCATGCTCAACGTGATGTGGCACCGCCTTTCAGGTGACGTGCACCCCACCCGCGCCCGAGAATATTCCTTCCTCTTGAACAAGCTCTCAGCCGGAGCGCGTAGCGGCGGCGTCCTATTGATCCACGACTTCATCCGCAGCGACGTGCTGGCCAAAGGACTGGCAGCGATGGCAGCTGACCCCAAGGTGTCCGTACTGAGCATCGACCAAGCCACCACCACAAAGTACGGCTGCCCTGCAGCCGATCTCGAGGTGTGAACATGACCGCTCCAGAGCCGTCGAGAAACTCGACGAGACGGTGATCCGGAGTCGTAGTTCAGTGATCGCCAAAGTCGGGCGGCATGTCGAAGCGGAACGTGACCCGCGTCCAACTGCCGTCGGGAGTAGTTTCCCAGCTCACGCTATCGAAGTCACGTGCGTCCATGATGCGTTGGACTTTCGGCGGAAGCTCCCCTTTCTTTTTCATGCATCGTCACGGTGGGCGTTGCGTGGTCCTCCAGAGCGTCCGGCGCCAGCTGCACCATGCACTGGTAGCGTCCATCGCCGAGAGGATGTCCGCATTGGCCACCGGTTGCGACTCGGACTCGGTTGACGAGCCGGTCAGCGCGGCCGCGGTATCCTCCTCCGAACCAACGTGCTTCAGCAATTCCTGAGCGCCTCGCCAGAGCGCCCCGCCCACGATAGTCCCCAACACGATGCCCAGGATGATGTTGAGGTCTTTGATGAGGTAGCCGAGGACTGCACCGCCAACGATACAGGTAGCGAGCAATCCGCTTGCGAAGTGGTCGAGAGCTCGTTTGAGATTGCTCATCGCAAATAGAGTAGCCGAAGAGTGGGCGAACCCCGCCCCAGGCTCGACGCGCTAGCGCAACGATTTGACGCTATGGAGAACATTTTGACGCTCTGGCCGCTGCACAGCTCGAAAATGTTCTCCATTCGGCCAATTCTTCCAGCTTAGCTTTGCGGCCCCAACGCGCAGCGGTGGCTTTTCGGGGCTGGGGACAAGCTCGCTTCCGCGGCGATACTCCTGTGCTCGATCATTGAAGCCGCCATGCGCCTGTGACGTGCAGCATGATGGAGGCACATGGCTGCGGACGATGCCCATTGTCACAGTCCCCCGCCCAGCTGCGACGCTCACACTGTGAAACCAGAAACCAGCGACTCACTTCGTTCGCGCCTGATATGTGCTTTGCTCGCGGTCGTCGTCTGCTGCGGGTGGATGGCTGGCTGCGATTCGCCTGGGTCGCTTTCGGCGCCTCTTCGATCACCACCGGCGCCTCCCGCACAGACAGGCGAGCAGCGGTCGGGCCCGAGCCCCAGCCATTTCTACAGCGTTGTGATAGGCGACTCCTTCGGTCGGAGCGGGCATTACGGCTTGCTTCGGTCGCGATTCGAGCTCGCCATCTCGCAGAGCGACCGAATCACGCTGCGTGTCGTCCGCGAAACGGCACGAGTCGACAGCATCGTCGATGTCAGCCGCCATCAGGCATGGCGAACCGTCGACACCATCGAGTACTCCGGCCAATGTTCCTCGGGAATCTACGAAGATCCGACCAAGCACGTACCTTGTAAGAACGCACCGTCGTGGAATGTCCGCCTGAGCCCGGATCGACCGAGGAGCATCATGTGGTTGCGCTGCCGCCAGACGAAGCTGGACGTCCGCTTGTCGCACACGAAGCTGGTAGGCGGCGACTGCGAGCGCTCGACAACGAGCTGGCAACCGGCGAACACCACGCCCGCAACCGTCATCGAGTGCGAGTCCGACGACGACCAAGTGCACACTGTCATCGGCTGGTGGACCCCCGACACACTTGCGTTCAGCAAGGTGCCTGCCAGCTTGTACTTCCGCCGCGGAAAGGGCCTCGAATGGGTGTACGCGACGGAGGATTGCCCGGCGGCGGGAATACTGCGCTTGGGTGAGTAGACGAGCGAGCTGGGCTGGTCCCCCTGCTAGGTCTCGATGACACGCTTGACTCGGCCCACTTGGCCATCGCTGAGCCGAACCTTGATGCCGTGAGGGTGGGTCGCGGAGCGGGTCAGGATGTCTTTGACCTCGCCGCGGGTGAGCGCGCCACTGCGCTGATCCTGCTTGAGCACGATATCCACGGTGAGGCCTGGCGCAATGTCGGACCGTCGCTGGCCATTCTTCGAGGATTCTAAGGGCACCGCCTCAGGGCCAGCAGCTGGTTTGACGCCTGAGATGATCACTCGGCCGGCGCCTTCGCCATGGAGCCATTGGGCCGCGCGGTCGGCGAGCGAGCCCAACAGAATCAAATCGCTCTGCTCCAGCGTGGCGCCGCAGCCAAGTGCCAGTTTCATCCGCTTTGCCAGCTCCTCGAGGAGCGACACAGGAAGACCCCGGACTCGAGTGACGGTCTTGCCAGCCCGGCCTTTTCTCTCGCACTCGATTGTGAGCTTTCCCCACTCTTCGACTGTGGCTTCAGCGGGCTTCGGTCGAGCCCGAAGCGGCGACGGAGCCCCAACAGGGAGCTCATCACGCAAGTCGGTGAGGGCTTCGAAAGGGTTGTTGAAAGGCGGGCTGGGACTAGGCGTTGGCTGCCGCAGCTCGTCGCGGTGCTCGCGTTTTCGCTTCCGCTTGCCCATTTGCCGAAACTACCTCAGGCTGACCTCGTTGGGGGGCCACTTTCGCAGTTTCCCCGAGGGACTAAGCTTTCTGGCTGGCGCGTTGTCTGCTCAAAGGACTCTATGATCTCCATTTCCAGAAGCTGCCTTGCGCTGTCGCTGCTCACTCCGTGTCTACTCGCACTGTTGGGATGCCCCTCGAGCGAATCGAGGAAAGCTGCCATCGCCAGCGCACCAGCGACCGCAACGATACTCGCCCAAGCGAGCGCCACGGCTTCGAGTGCTTCTGGCTCGGCAGACCGGCCAAGCCCCGCCCCTCCGACGCCGGCGCTCAGCAACGCCGTGGTTGGACCGAAGGGCCGCTACCTGGTCACCACCTGGCGAGACAAAAGTGCTTTCGCCGTGTGGCGCCTTCCCGACCTAGAGCGGGTTGCGTTCGTCCCCTACGAGAGCAACTACAAGGACAACGTCACAATCGAGTTCTCCGCGGACGGCAAGCGTATGATCTTGTCGGATTCGTATAGCTCGGGCGGTGGTGGGATCGGCTTGGCGCTTTGGGCCACCGACACCTGGAAGCGCATCATGCTCAATCCCGACGACAACGGTGAGCAAGACGTGCCAGCGCTGTCGACCATAGCGGCTTTCTTCACGCCCGACTCGAAGGGCTTGTTCGTCACCGACGTCTACAATCAGGTAGCCTTCTTCGATTCAACCTCCGGCAAGCTCCGGCTGAGAGACACCTTCAAGAACCGCGGCGCCCCAAACCGCATGGCGGCAATGGCGATGAGCCCCGATGGCAAGCTAGCGGTGGTCAGCGACCCGTCGGGGGACACTGAGCTTTGGGACCTGAGAGCCCTCAAACGCCGCGTGCTTCCGGGACTCAACGCCGTCCAGCCGAACATCGCTTGGTTGCCCAAGGGGAACCGGTTTGTGGTCGCCACCGACCGAGGTCTAGTCACGTTGAGAAACCGTGCTGGGAAGGTCCTCAAGATCCTCAGCCGCGCCTCCGGGCCGCGAGCCGAGTTCAGCGACTTCGGCGTAGGGTGGCTCAACATCACCGCCGATGGCGCAGCCCTGGTCTCCGGCGCCGATTGCAGAACGCGCCGGATGAATCTGACTGGCGCGAGCCCTCCCCGAGAAGTCTTCCCACCAGCGGCATCTTGCCCCCCCGGCAGGTACCCGTGCCCGTGCCAGATGTGGTCGTCGAGGACCGGTGATGATCTCGCCGTGTTGTTGTCCGATGACGAGCAAGCCGTCCTGCACCACGTGAATGCCCGCAGTGGAGCAAAACGCAAGATCGCCACGTTCCCGGTCGACCAAGCGCCCACTGTGAGTTGGCTATCCGACTCGCGCCACGTTGTCGTGCGCTCCACCCTTGGAGATCCTGCAAGCGACAAGTTGAAAGTGAGCTTCTTCGAGATGCGCACGGGCAAGCGCACCAAGGCGCCGCTTCTTGCCGCGCGGGCGCCATTCGAGCACGTGAGCCTGCGCATGCGTGACGGGCACCTGTATGCACAGCGTTTGGCCGACGGCGAACGCGTCGAGCTCGTATTCCACTACGCGGCGGGCAAGCCGCATTCCCGTGTGCTCAGCAAGACAGACATCACGCTCGAGAAAATCCTGAAGCAGCCGTAACCTTGAAGTCGACTAGCGTGGCTGGCTGGCTGTCCAGCGCACGTCGTAGTGCCTCAGGTCGTAGCGCCTTGCGCTCCACAGCTCGTCTCCCTTCGCCGTCAAAAGCAGGGCTTGCGGGAACCAGTCTATGTCGAGACTCTCGAGGAGGGTTCCTTTCAGGGACCATCGCTGCAAGCCCCAATCCACCGCCACCAGCATCGTCCCCGTAGCGGGCGACAGCTCGAGGTTTCTGATGCGCGGCTGCATGTCTTTGCGCAGAACTACGCTCCCTGCCTCGGTCTCGATTAGGGCGAGCCCCGATGTCCCGTCCGATGGCATGACGTCTTCGAACACGGCCAGGAGCTTGCCGCCGGGCGACAGCTGGACCTCGGCGCGACGTAGCCCGGTATCCACTTCCCAGCTCGCCAATAGCTTCGCCGGAGATTGGGCCAGCTCGAACCTGAGGAGACGCACGAGCCCACTCTTGGAGCTTGCCAAGCACCCGACCACCAACTCGGCTCCGTCGATCGTGACCACGCATTTGCCATCACGTGCCCCCACAGCGAGCTGCTCGCGGCGACGCTCGGCTCGGCGCACCAGCTCGATCCCACCCGACCTGTTCCACAAGGCGGCGACCTTCGGGCTGAGGGCAATCGAGGGCATCCCCCGGCGCTCGATGGCTGCCTCGTCAAAGGCGTCAGGATTGGTGAGCGCTTCACCGAGATCGCGCACCTGACCGGATTGGGTGTCGACCAGGCACGATGCGGTGAGCGTGCGATGAGGCGGCGTCTTGCTGCCGTCCATGCCAAGAAACCACGCTTCCGCGCCGTCGGTGCTCATGCCCACACTCACGTAGCCGAGCATCGGGCGAGGCACGATTCCGCAACGCGCCTTGGTGACCGTCTCACGCATGGCCCACGACCACTTCTCTTTGCCGTGGTCGAGAATCACCAGCGTCCGATCGGAAGTGGCTAGGGCCAGGGCGGTCCTGTCGTCGTCAGCCGCGATCTCCATCATTTCGAGAGGTGCGCCGCGCAGCTTCAGTGTGCACGACGCCCCCACGCAAGGTGAGGCCACCTCGTGAGTAGCTTTCGGGGGGCTCGCGGGCTTTCTGCCACAGGAGGAAAGCAGCACGACGATGCAGAGCGTGACCCCAAACCGAAGCCCAGTCGCAGCCCCACGCTGCCTTCGCGCGATGCACACGACCCAGAGGGTATCCTACGTGGGTTTCTTTTGCGATGCCGAAATCGAGGACTTTGACGAAGAGGTCCTCGACCATCGGCTCGCCCTCAGAGTATCCCAAGCCGGGATCGACCAAGAACAAGTTGTCGGGCTTGATGTCACGGTGAATGATGCCGAGGTTGTGCGCTTGCCGCAGCGCTTTCGCCGTCTGCGTGACGATCTGCCCCATATCCCGAGCGCTCACACGACCTACCCGCTCAATGCGATCGTTCAGGCTCTCGCCTTCGAGCAACTCCATCACGATGAAGGGGGTCTCGTTGTTCAACAACCCGTAGTCGAAGGTGCGTACGACGTGCGGGCTGGTGATTCGTGCAGCTGCCTTGGCTTCTCTCTCGAAACGGGTCAGCATCGACTCGTCGCGGCGGGCGATGTCGGCGAAAAGGAACTTGACCGCGACGCGACACTCGAGCGCCAGATGTTCAGCGGTCCACACGCACCCCATTCCGCCCTGACCAAGTAGCTCGAGCAAACGCACGTTGGGCGTGACCATCTGTCCGGGCTGCTGTTCAGCCATCGTGCCGCCTCGGCTGGCGCTGGCACGGTGCGCGCTGGCTATGGTGTGCTTGGACCTCTACGGAGCACCAACGAAACGCCCATGCGGTAGTGCAAACCATCACGATTTGCCGAGTATCTTCTCTGCTCGCGTAGGCGTCTAGCCCCCATGCCGTTCACTTACGGCCGCCCCAACCTTCGGAAGGTTGCGGGCGGGGATAAACCCGGATAAACCCCAATGCAGGTCACTTAGCGCTCAAAGCACGTGTGCCATGGGCAAGCAACGCTTGCCCGTGCTGTGAAACCCTCGAACACGGGCAAGCCTGAAGCTTGCCCATGGCACAAATCCCCCCGCCCCTATCGCGTCTAGCCTCCGTGCTTGGGCGGTGAGTGATTCGGGCTAGGGCGTGAAGGTCACTGACTTGCCGACCAAGTCGAAGGGATCGGCGCTCTTGTAGATGGCGTAGGTGGCGCCATCTTGGCCGTAGCTATGACTGCCGCCGATGAGGTCCCCGATCGAAGCCTTCGCGCCGCTGTTGCCCTGGCCACCCTGTGAGACGCCGATGATGGCGCTGCCGAGCGATACGCCCTCGAAGCCGATGGTGATGTCGCCCGAAGAAGCCAGCGTCACCTTGGCGTTGTTGCTGCCTCCGGCGTTCCAGATAGGCACCGCCGTGAAGCTGATGACGATGCTCGTCGCGTCGGGGTGGTGGTAGCTGACGGTGCCGCCGGCCGAGGGATCGAGATCGGCGTAGAGCAGCGCGATGCGCGGGGCGCCACTGAGGAAACGGGCCTCGTCACGATTGGCGGTCACGCCGTCGCTCTTGCCCAAAGTGATGTTGCCGTCGGAGTTGACCCACACGGTCTTGTAGCTGTTGCCGTAGAACGGGAAGTCGAAACCGAGCTGCACGCTGGTCGTCGTGTCGTCACCCAAGCTCAGGTAGTGCTCTTCGGGCGGCGGCGGAGGCGGATCGACGCCGCCATCTGGACTGAAGGAGATGGTCTTGGCCATCAAGTCGAAGGGCTCGTTCTTGCTGAACTGCTCGAAGATGGTGTTCGTCGCCGAATAGCCAATCGGCTGACCCAGCGCTGCCAGGTGCTGCTCGGCGCCGTTGTTGCCGGCGCCGCCCTTGGAGATCCCGACGATGTACGAGAAGGATGCGACAGAGTCGTAGCTCAGCTCGATCAGACCCGAAGCATGCAGTTTGAGACTTGCTGAGCTGCTACCGGAGGCGCCGTAGAGCCTGACGTTCTTGTAGCTGACTAGCAGCGTCCCATCCTCGGGGTTGGCGAGGTAGCTGACTACGCCGCCCTTGGAAGGATCGAGATCGGCAAACAGAACGGCGATGCGTGGCGCGCCGGTCAAGAAACGGTTCTTGTCGCGCTTCGAAGTAGACACGTCACCCTTACCAAAAGTGATGTTGCCGTCCGAGTTGACATGCGCGGTGGAGTACGTCTTTCCGAAGAAGGGAAAGTCGAAGCCAATCGGAATTCCGGCGGTGTCATCGTCGCCCAAACCGAGAACCACTTCGGCGGGAGGCGGCGCGGGCCCGTCCTCGGGGGAGAACGTCACGGTCGCATTGGCCAAGTCGAAGGTCTTGCCGCCGCTGAACTCCTCGAAGAGCGCGTTGCTGCCGCCGTAAGCGAAGTTGCCTCCTGCCAAGTCGGACTCGTTGGCGTTGTTGCCCGCTCCGCCTTTGGAGATGCCAATGACATAGCCGCTGCCGCTGACGTTGCCGTAGCCGAGCGTGATTTGCCCCGCCGCCGTGAGCGTCACCGTTACGCTACCGAACCCGCCGCCGTCGAATCGCTTGACCTTGTGGTAGCGCAAGAAGACCGTCGACGGATCGGTCTTGCCCCAGCTGACCTTGCCGGAGGCGCTCGGATTCATGTCGGCATAGAGCGCGGCGATGCGCGGCGCCCCGGTCAGGAAGCGTGCCTTGTCGCGCGGCACGGTCTTGTCGTCGGGCTCACCGAAAGTGATGTTGCCATCGGAGTTGAGATACAGCTCCGGGTAACTGGCTCCATAGAATGGGAAGGCGAAGCCCAAGTCGATCTTGCGGCTGTCGTCGTCGCTCAGTGACAAGTCGACCTCGAAGGCATCGAATTGCTCGTCGCAGGCGTCGCCTTTGCCATCGTGGTCAGCGTCCGCTTGATCGGGGTTGACCACCTCGTCGCAATTGTCGTGCACATCGATCACACCATCCTGATCGGTGTCGGTGGGATCGACGGGCTGGTAGATGACGTAGGTGGCGTTTTCCTCGAGACGCGCGACGCCGTAGGCAACCACCGCGTGACCATCTTGGCCCCAGTTCTTGCCCCAACTGTTGCGAAGCATCCAGACGCCTTTGCCTTTCTTGTGCTGGACGTTGTCATCCCAGCCCACCAGGTTCACGATGTGATTGACGCCGGCGTAGTTGCACTCGGTCGAGTCGTAGATGCCGCTCTTGAAACCGGGGAAGGAGCCGCAAGCACTCATCGTGACGCCTACCGCGCCGTACTGGAAAATCGCTGCTTTGATGGCCTCGCGATCCCCGCTCGGAACAGAGTGGTACGACTCGATGGTGTAGTGATGCTCTAGGTTCTTCTTGCAGTATTGGTCGTAGCCTTTGTAGGGGTAATCCTCTTCATAGACCGCGCCAGGACTCTTGAAGAGGTTGTAGGCCCACCAGCCGCCGTTGCAGCTTCCCTTGCCGCTGCAGTCGAGAATGTGCTGCTCACTCAGGTTGACGAGCTTCTGATCGAACACGGCGATCGCCGCCTCGACCGTTGCAACGGAACCGAATGCCCAGCAACTTCCACAGCTACCTTGGCTGCGAGCTGGCGGCAGCCCGACCCCCTGGTCGCGCCAATCCCATGCTGCAGGCAGATCGAGATCCCAGGCCTTGGGCGGAGGCGGGTCCGGCTTGTCGTCACCCACATCGTCGGGTTGCTGGTATCCGGTGATGCCGGAAAGCTCGAAGTGGGTCGTCTCGGTCTTCTCGATCGTATAACTGAAGCCATACGCGTCGATGACTTGCTGATGGTATTCGAAGCGGCGCTGTAGCTCCTCGTCGTCGGCAGTCGCCAGGGGGGGCCCGGGTTTGAAGTACTTGTCGTCCGGATTGATGGGCGGATAACCGTAGTCGTCGACGCCATCGGTCGGACCTGCGGCGCCAGCACCGGGCGTGGTGCCTGCAGGATCGATGGGCTGCTGCTCCTGCTCGGGACCTTGAATTGCGCATCCAACGATCAGACTCGCAGCCACCAATTGAAGAACCGAAACGCGACGGGACATCGAACCACCTCCGCCGAAATAGATAAACCGGCCAGCCGACCTGGCAAAGAAGAAAAGATAACGAGGCTTTATTATTGTGGGTGACTATCCTACACGATCGGCCGGCCAGCCCCCTGCTGCGGCAGCGGTGTGCATTCGCCGAACTGCCCTAGACCGGAAACCTCAGTTACAATGCTCCGATTATTTTTCTGGCTGGGAGGGGCAATGGGCACGACCTGTCTCGTAGGAGCAACCGCAACCGAGCTGACCACCCTGATTCGCGACAAGAAGGCCTCAGCGGTCGAAGTGGTGCAGGCGCATCTCGACCACATCGAGCGTCACAACGAAGCGCTCAACGCCATCGTCACACTCGACGGCGAAAGAGCTTTGGCGAGCGCCAAGGAGGCTGACGAAACACTCGCCAAAGATGGGCCTACGGGACTGCTTCATGGCGTGCCGATCACCGTCAAGGACAGCTTCGAAACGAAGGATCTGCGAACGACGGCTGGCTTTCCTCCCCTTTCCGACCACGTCCCGCAACGAGACGCCGCGGCGGTACAACACGCGCGCAACGCCGGCGCCATCATTCTCGGAAAGACGAACATGCCGCCACTGGCAATGGGCACCCAGAGCGACAACCCCATCTTTGGTCGCTCGAACAACCCCTATGACCACGACTACACGCCAGGCGGCAGCACCGGTGGCGGCGCTGCAGCGGTAGCAGCCAACTTGACGCCGCTGGAGATCGGCAGCGACTACGGCGGCTCGCTGCGGGTGCCGGCGCACTTTTGCGGCGTGTTTGGCCTCAAGCCCACCGAGCACCTGGTGTCGGTGGCTGGGCACATCCCCGAGCCTCCCGGAATGCTGCGCGCCGTACGGCACATGGCGGCGGCCGGACCAATGGCTCGATCCGCCACCGATCTCGCGCTCGCTCTCAGGGCAATCGCCGGGCCCGACGAGCGGCAACCCGACGTGACACCATTTCGTCTCGATCCAGCAGCTGAATGTTCGCTCGATGGACTGCGGATCGTCTGGACGGAGGATTTCGCCGGCTTTCCGATTTGTCCCGAAACGAAGGCAGTGCTCGAACAAGTCGCCAAGGCCTTCGAAGGGGCGGGCTGTCGAGTCGAGCGAGTGGAGTTGCCCTTCGATACCGACACGGTTCTCGAGACCTTCGGGAGGCTGTGTGGCGCCGAGACGACAGTGGGGCTTCCCTGGCACCTGCGCCTGCTGCGAAGCTTGCCTGCCAAGCTGACGCCTCGTTTCTTGTATCCGCCTGCTCCCATTCTCAGAGGACTGTTCAGCGGTGCCCGTCTCGATCTGCGCGACTACATGGAAACCTTGGCGCAGCGCGACGAGCTCATTGCCACCACCGAGTCCTTCCTGACCGACGTGGATATTTGGCTCTGCCCAACCTTCGGGCGAAGCGCGCACAAGCACTGCAGTCCACGGGCCAAACTCGAGATCGGAAGCGAGCGCGTCCCCCAAGGTGTCATGGGAGCAGGCCACACGATCCTGTTCTCGCTTCTGGGCCAACCTGCCGTCACCGTTCCGGTACGTCTCTCGGAAGCCGGGCTGCCCATTGGCGTCCAGCTCGTCGCCAGGCGCTACCAAGACATGACCTTGCTCGCCCAATCCGCCAAGCTTGCCGAAGTCCTAGACAGCCCACCGACACCGCCCAGCTACGCGCCCGAAACCTGAGACCACGGGCGGTAGCGCTGTTGCGAAGCGCAACAAAAGCAACTCCGTCGGGTCCAGCATGGCTCTCGCAACACCGCGAATTCACGACCAGCTACCCTGCTGACTGCACGGCACGCCACGTGCAGACTGTCCTGGCATATGCAGCAAAAGCCCTCTCGCCTCCTCTTTGCCCTCTTTTCCTCAGCGTTGCTCGTCGCGTGCGGCGACGGAGCGAGTGACGACGATGTGTCCAGCTCCAGCACAGCCAGCAGCAGTGGCGAAGTTGGCGGAGCTGGAGGCAGCGGCGGCTCCGCTGGCGGAGCCGGCACCGGCGGATCGATGGCCAGCTGTAATGCGGCAACCACAACCCCAGCAGGGGGCGAGCTGGTCACTCACATCAACAGCGATCCAACCGGCAAGGTTGCAGTGCGGGTCAAGCTGCCTCAGCAGCCGCGCTACGCCAAAGGCGCTCCGGTCGTGGTGTCGATCAATACTTTCTTCACGAGCACCTCTGGCTTCTCATCGGCGATCAACGCCACTGAGATTGGCGCCATCGACATCAATTATCTTTGGCCGGGCAAGAGCGACATGGCCAGCGGCGCGGCGAGCGACGGCGTGTACGACTACGGCGGAGCCGACTCCATCACGGCATTGCGCGACGTCGTGCGCTACGCACTCGGACTCGTGCGCGACGAAGACGATTGCACCCTGGCCGAACGGCTCGCCGTCACCCCGCTGAGCGACAATGTCGGTCTGTACGCCTTCTCGCACCCCGGAATCGCAGCAACCAACGTGGTGTCTTTGCATGGCGCTTCGCTGCCCGGGCTGCGCTACTTCGTAGGGCGCGAAAACCCCACTGCTGATGCCCTGTCCACCGTCGAGGTAGGTCACTGGCAAGGCAACAAACCTGTCTACAACCCGACGTACGACTATCCGAGCGATTACGGCAAAGACGCGCTCGATCTGGACTACAGCAAGGTCGAATGGCGGGCTACATCGGACCCCGATTGCGCGAAGAAGGGCTACGACTTCGTGCCGGCAATCATCAAGGGCGGAAGCCCCGACTACGTGCTCGGTTGCCGCGTGCCGACGATGTGGGACAAGCGCTACTACTCGGTCGCTTTGACGACAGCGCTGCGTGACGGCGGCGCCCTGAGCGAAGCGAGCTGGCCAACCGATCTCGCCACCGTTGAAGAGGCCGAGGCAGCGTGGCCCTTCCGCTCGACGCCTGGCAAATACGACGCCATCGGACAGTCACTTCCGGACTTGCGCGTAATGCTGGTCTTCGCCCCCGACGACCACGTTCAGCCCGCCCTCGACAAGCCCCACGTCCACCAAGCCTACGACGGCTTCCAAGACGCTGGGATCTGGACGCGCCTCAACCCCGATCTGGCCTATGCCAAGTGGGTCGACCCATCTTTCGGCCAAGGCTATCCCGATACCGAAGCCAACGCCGAGAGCCTCGACTGGGCGAGCGCCTTCAAGCTGGCCTATCCCAAGAACAAGAGCGCCAATTCGCTCGTGCCCTTTGCAGCAGTCGCCGAGATGGCCGACCGAACGCAGACCGACAACTGGAGCGACAATCTCGACGAGGTGCTCGTTCAAGCCACTGCGCCAAGCGCTGGCAAGTGAATCGAAGTCAGCTCTTTTCGCTCTGGAGGATCTCGTAGCCAATCGTCACGGTCAGCGTCAGCGGCTGCAGGGTGGGCGTGAGCGTCATGAGCGGTGCGGAGTTGACCTCGAGAGCATTGGAAATGTTGTTGTTGAATCGCCAACCAGCTCCCGCCTGGTTCTCGCTGACGCTCTTGACGTCGCCGAGCTTGGCGCCCACGCCCGCAACCAATTGCTCCGCCTTCTTGGTCCCGGCTTCGAGAGCCATCGCCCGAACACGTTCCTTGAGCTTGGGTAGCTCGGTGTTTCGGAAGCTGGTGCGCACATTCTTGACGCCGGCAGCTGCGCCGCTCTCCATGACCTCCCCCACGAGCTCGAACTTGTCGAGCGACACCGTGATGTCCATCGACGCTGTATAGGCGACCACAACGTGACTTGCGGGGTGCGGGGCGTACACCGGGTGGAGGCTCAGGTAGGACACGCGAACGGAGTTACTTGGGATGCCCGCCTTGTCGAGCGCTTTGACTAGACTGGCCTGTTTGCGACGCATGGCAGCGACGGCCAAACGCGGGCGCGAACGCTCCATCGACAAGCTCATCATCACATCGAGGACATTGGGGGTCACCTCCAAGGTCGCTTGGCCGCTGACCGTCAACAGAGGGTCGATGGTCTTGGTGGTTTTGTCGGGCTCGATCAGCTTGACCACGATTGGCTGATTGGCAGCAGGTTGGCATCCGAGAGAACCGACAAAGAGGCATGCCAGCATGGGCATCAGGAACAGCGTCTTCGGGAAGCGTTTCATAGAGCGTCTCCAGTAGGTGAAGTGTTTCGTCCTCAGCCTCAACTGATGCTCGCGGCGCGCTGTTCCTGTCTCGGCGAGACCTTACATTTTCTTTACGAAGCCGCCTGTGGCAGCGGGAACGTCACTTCGATCACAGCCCCCGGGCCGTCACCGGTGGCAACGCGAGCGTCACCGCCATGGTCACGCGCCAGGCCGCGCACCAATGCCAAGCCGATACCCGTGCCCGGCACAGCGCCAGAGGCCGCGCGGGCACCTCTTTGAAACCTCTCGAAGACCCGCTCGCGGTCGCCCGACGCGATGCCTGGCCCGCGATCCTTGACGCGCAACATGGCTTGCTCGCCCTCACGCGTCAGCTCGACATCGACGATGAGCCCGTCGTCCGCGCAAGCATATTTGACGGCGTTGTCGATGAGATTGATGACGATGCGCTCGACGGCGCGCTCGTCGA
>CAZRGL010000028.1:0-37282 GCA_964599485.1 uncultured Polyangiaceae bacterium | reverse complement strand
CGCTGTATGTCTCGGGGGTCGACAACGACACCAGCGAGCTCACAGTGGTGTTTCGCGATCCGCTGCTCGCCCGCGAGACGGCCGTACTGTCGGGTTTCATCGACGCCGCCGACGCGGCCATGCACGCCCCCCATGACTATCGTCACCACACCGCGCCGATGCCGCCACAGTGGCAGCCTGCCGAAGTACCGTCGCGCCGCTGGTTGCTCGGCGTCGTGCTGGGGCTCGCTTGCATTGCTGCCGGTGGCATCTGGTACGTCGAGCTCGTCGACGAACCGGCCGAGCAGCTCGTCGGCCCTCTCGCCTTGCTCGAAACCATCGGCGGTCGCGTCCTGGTACTCGCAGCGTGCATCGTCATCGGAGTGGCCTTCATCGCTGGCAGCTTGTGGTGGCGCACCCGCAAGCAGCGCCACGACTGAACCAGACATCCGATTCGAGTTGTCGGTGTCGACAATCTTGCCTTCGGTTGCCTTGGGATACTGTACGACTACCCAGACGACGCGGTGGCCGATTGCGTAGCTGGCGTGTGTGTGGGTAGAACGCGTACAGTCAACCGCACACAAGCCCGTCGACAGGTCCAACGCCTGTTGGTATGCGTTGGTGACTCGCAGCATTCACACCACGAAGACGACGTTGAGGGCTGAACCGTGAACCGTCATCCACACATCATTCCAAAGGCTCTGTTGGCCGTCTGCTTCGCTGCCGGGTTGTCGCTATGGGCTCTCGACGCGCCCGCACCAGCAAGACGAACCGAGTACGGCGACCCGATCGGCAACTACAATTTCAAGGTCACCATCGATGGTGTCGATGCAGGTCAGTTCACGGCAGTCGACGGGCTCTCGGTCGAGCAGGAAGTGGTAGGCTCCGAGCCCTGGAAGACGAAGGACAACAAGCCCAGCAAGTCCAAGCGAGCCAAAAGCTCACCCCAAATCGGAATGTACGCCAAGACGGTGCCCACTCGCGTGGCGAGCTGGTGGAGCAAGACCAAGGGGCGCAAAGCGTCATCCAAGACGATACGCATTCGGATCTACCAACCCGGCTCGAATGGCAAGCTGCTCTGCACCTGGGGCCTCGATCGAGCCAAGCTGGCAAGCGTGCGCAAGTCTACCAACAAGAACGCTACGTACCGCCAGCTCATCGCCGTCGAAGGCAAGCGCATCAAGCACAACTGCAAGAGCCTCTTCAACAAGATCGTCAAGTCGCGCAAACGCTCCAAGAAGAGGTAGCCCAAGAGTCGTTCCGGCTAGCGCTTGCCGACCTATTGCCCTGAGCTGCAGAGTTTGGTGGGCCATGTCTGCAGCCTCGGTTAGCGACAGCGATGCCACGCCGATGCTCACGGCCTTCGAGGCGCCATCGCGGCAAGATCTCTCGTCACTCGGCTCGATCGCATCGTCGTAGTGCTGCATGGATCGACGAGACTGTCCCCTTTTCGAGCAAGCGGGTGGTACAGCTGTGCAAGAAACGTACATGGGTGGCCGGCCGAAAGCGCAGCGGTTCAGCACCCTGACAGCAAGCTCCGCACCCGCAGCAAGCGGTAGCGAGGGGCCGCGCTCGGCAGGCGAGCAGGGTCGAAACGGGCACGCTGGTTGCAGTGGCCACGGCCATGCTCTTCTGGTGCCGTCGACATAGGACACTGATGTATGCGCTCGGCTCGTTGATCCCGATGGTCGGCGCGACGATGCTCTGCGGCGCCTGCCAAGATCCTGCTGGCCTGCGACCACGGATCCTTGATGTCATGGGGGGCGAGGGAGGCTCGGTTGCGTCTGGCGGCGGAAGCTCCAACGGCAGCTCCACACAGAGCGCAGGTGGGGGCGGAGGCGAGACTGCGGCGGGCGGGTCGGGGGCCGGCGGCCAAGCGACCGGAGGGGACGCATGTCAGTGGTCCGAGGAGCTCACACCCTGGTGGGGAGCCGTACCCGACCTGGCGGCCGCACCCGGTGGCACGGTGCACTTGAGCTTCGTGAGCGAAAACCAGGTTCACCTTGGCCAGCTCGGAGCCTCGAGCCAAGTGGTGCCCGACTCGTCGGGACCGGGAACGCGCTTTCGAAAGCCCCGCATCGCCTGGGGCGCTGGCGCCGCGCACCTGGTGTGGGGGAGCTCTTGGCAGCACATCGAGTATGCCCGCAAGGCCGATGCCGGAGCGTGGACGCGTGAGTCGGTGGCACAGGTCGAGGCGCTGTTTTCGGTGCCACAGATCGCCGCCACCTCCGACGGACAGGCACATTTGATCTACCAGTGGTGCAAAACACAAGCGTGCCCCAATTCCCCCATCGCCTATTTGCGACGGGGATCTTCGGGCACATGGTCGGCGCCCGAGCTGCTCAGCGACAGTCAGGCCGAGTGGCGGGACGCGGCGCTTGCAGCCGATGCGAGTGGGACCGTGCACGCCATGTGGAAGGGGGCTTTTCGACCTGGACAGTACCGCGCCCGGAGCAAGAACGGATCGTGGCAGCCGCTCGAGCAGATCGACGCACCTGACGGTGGCAACATGTCTTTCGGCGACCTGACCATCGGCCCCAACAACCGCCCCCATCACGGCTTCTTCGCGTTCGGGACGCTCAGCATCGGCTTGGCCATGGTCAAGCCGAATGGCAAGTGGATGACCCTCACGGCCGCGGGACCGGGCCTACCAGAGTCACACGACTACGACATGCGTCCGGCCATCGCCGTCTCGCCCGCAGGCGTCAACCTGCTCGTGTGGGCACAGTGGTCACAAGCACTCGGCCGCCCAGCGGCGATCGAGGCTTGTCAACGCGTTCCGGGTCCCAAGAACGAGCCCTGGATCTGCGGCCAGCTGGCGTCCGACTCGGGGGTGACGGTGGGCGGAAAGCCAGCTGTCGTATTCGCTGATGGCCGCTTCAACATCGTCTGGCGACACACCGACGGCCGACTCAAGCTGGGGCAGCTGAGCTGTCCCTCTTACTGACGCTATGAGGACTTGTGGCGGCGGAGCTGGGTTTTGACCCAGCGGGCTACGTCTCGCATTGGCACGTAGCTGATCCGATTGCGATTGGCGTTCTTGCGGCTTACCCACACGGACTTCGGGCAGCTCGCGCGCAGTTTCTTGATGGTGTGCTCTTTGACGATCTCGCCAGTGCGTCGATTGTAGATGGTGACGGCTGCGTCTTTCAGGTGCAGCTTGATCGTGCCCAGCCCTTGATAGCCACCGCAGCTGCGCGTGCGATCTGTGTCGACGTCGGTGTAGTGCACGATCCAATCGAGATCGCTGAACGTGGTGCCCTGCCCAACGAGCTTGTGTCCAGTGAAGCCTTTGTGCACCAACACCGCGCTCATCTTGCCGTCATCGGGCTTTTCGTTGCTCGCGAATCTCACGCTCCGACCGACCCAGCTCTTGTAGAGATCCGACGAGACCCAAAGCGCCGGTGGCTTGACGGTCAGTGGTTTGTAGCCGGTGAAGTTGAAGGTGAAGTCGAGCGGAATGGCGAGCTTGACGTTGTTGGGTTCCTCGAGCGCTTTGAGTGCGAGGCCGCCGAGCCGCTTGTCGATGTCGTGGTGGAAGCGATACGTGGCAAACTCAGAGGTATACGTCTGAGTGCGAGCGTAGTCCTTACCTTCAAAACGGATCTTCAAGCTTGCCGGCAAACGGTGACAATGAACCTCGACGGCGGCCTTCTTGGTCTTGTGATCGCGCAGCAAGGAGAACTTGCATTCGGATTTCGCGAAGGGATCTTTGCGATTCTTCGACGACTTGGAGGCAAGCTTGAGCTTTACGGCGTACTTGGTGTCCCACGTGAGAGTCGGCGCAGGCCACTTGGGACGGTTCGTCTTGGCTCGCTTCGATCCGCGCCGCGAGGAGTCTTTTCCCAAGTTGCAGGCGGGCGTTGTCAGCAGCAGGGCAGCAGAAGCCAAGAGATGAAGAGCCGGAGTTACCCAGCGCGCAAGCTTTTGTTTCGGTCGATCCATGTCACGCAGTTGTACGCGCAGGTGCGACGCATATTCCCCAGAAAACAAACGACCGTATGATTTTCCTAGGTGAGCGGCGGCGCTGTTGGCGACGCGACCACGAGCGATCGCCCCACAACGGCAAGCCGGCCATGCTGGCGTGGCAGCCTACGGGTTCCTCGGACGCGCACTCGGACTCGGACGCGTACGCTTAGATTCGGGGGAAGAGGTGCGTCCAAGGTGACGTATGAGGGCAGGGATGAGCTTGCCAAACCAGATGATAGGCGCCATGGCCATCGGGGTGGCGATGGTGCTCGCTGTTACCGTCTGCGGCTGCGGAGGCAGCAGTCCAATCGCGGCACAGCTGCCCGACTACCAGCCGGAAGGTCAGAGCAAGTGCGCGGCCACCAAGAGCCAAGACCGTCCGCTGATCATCGAGTGGCCGGCCAACGAGCGCGCCGCCCTGGAGAGCCGGTTGCGGCAAGGCGTCGTGCCTGTTCGCTACGTAGGCTGCGAGATGCGAGTGCTCAGCCGCTGTCGCAGCGATGTGGCCTACGGCTATCAAGGCGTCACCCGCGAAAGTGAAGAGGTCAAGATCGACGACGTCGACACGCTCTACGCCAACCTGCCTTTCGGCGCGGTGGCATTCGAAGGTCATGTCGAGAGCGGCGGCTCGCTACGGGTGTCGATGGTAATCGCTGGTCGTTACGAAGCCGAGGCCGACACCATTCGGGCAGATCAGCTCACTGGTGCCGACTGCCCTGAGGCGACGCATCTGGTTTTGGCGGTCAACGTGGGCGCCTATGAGCTGGTTGCCAATGCGGAGCGCTCTGCTGGTGCGAGCGTCGACGTTCTGGGCAAGGGCGGCGGCGGCAAACACGAAAGTCAACGCGGCCGGCAGAAGCGGGGCGGCGACCGCAACAGCTGCCAGGCCGCTGGCCGCAAAGACAGCGAGCCGCCCGAGGGTTGCAGCGCGCTGTTGCGCCTCGAAGTCGTGCCCGTGGGCGAGCCGCGCCTCCCAAGTCCTGTTTGCCCTGCGGGGTCACGGTGGAATGGCACGCAGTGTGTGCGCACTCAGGTCCTCACCAAGCTCAGCTGTCCGGCGGGCACGCGTCTGCGAGGTAGGATCTGTGAGCCCAAAGTGAGCCGTTCCTGCCCAACCGGAATGCGCTACCAGGAGGGGCGAGGGTGTTTGCCAGTTGGCTCGCGAGCGCCCACGCGTCCTGCCAAGTTGACCCGCCGCAGCAACCCGCTCGGCGCGCCAACACCCAAGCGGCCTGAGAAAAAAAAGAAGGACAGCTCGCTGTGGGTGCTGGGTCTCGTCTCTGGCCTATCCGCTACTGGGCTAATCGTCGGTTTGGTCGTCAACGGCATCATGAGCAAAGCCGAGCCCGAAGTCATCCCTCCGCCCGAAGGCCGCGGCGGCGGTCTCGATAGCGCACCGCTTCGGTGGGAGTTCTGATGCGGCTGGCTAACATCTTCGTCGCCCTAGCCTGCCTCGGCTCGCTCGCTGGCCTCGGCTGCGGCCCTGACCCCATCTACGAGCCAGCACCCGCCCGCATCATGGTGGCCATATCGACGGACGCCCCAATCCCGGCTGCTTTCGACTTGTTGCTGGTGAAGGCCGAACGCGCCAATTCCACCTATGAAGAAAGCTTCGACCCCAGCTTGCTGCCGAACACCATCCGCTTCGAGTGCGCCTATCAGGGCTACCAGGGCTGCGACCACGAGGTCGACTTGACGGTCAGTGGCCGCAAAGGCAGCACCGACGTCAAGATCACACGGTCGACACGGCTCGACTTCGTCGAACAGACAACCAAGTTCGTGCGCTTGCCGCTGTGCACCTCCTGCACCGAGGTCAGCTGCGCCTATGACGAGACCTGCAAAGTTGGACGCTGCGTCGACTACGAAGTCGACTCGGAAAGCCTGCCTAACGACAGCGCCTCGCTACCCATTGATGACGGCGAATGCGCGATCAGCACCTGCAGCGGTGACTGCACGTTCTGTGGCACCTGCCCAAACGCACCCACGACCACGGTTGCTGGCTACGCCATCGACAACCACGAAGTGACGCGCGCCCAGTACGCGGCTTTTCTCGCCAGCAATCCTTCGGTCCATGGCCAGCAAGAAGGGTGCCTCAACAACACCCGGCTCGATCCAGAAACCCAATGCGCGCCTGTTTGCGAGGACGACCAATGCGATCAGCTACCCCAGACTTGCGTGGACTGGTGTGACGCAGCGGCGTATTGCAAGTAGGCCGGCAAACGTCTGTGCGGCGCCATCGATGGCAAGCCGCTCGACTTCTACGACGCCGACAACGTCGAGGTCAGTGAGTGGGCCCGCGCCTGTGCAGGCAGCAGCGGGGAGGCCTATCCCTACGGCACAGCGTACGAGTCTCAGCGCTGCAATGACGCCGCGGCAGGGCTCGGAACCACTGTGCCGGTGGGCAGCGCTGACTGTAGCCGGGGCGATTTGGTCGACATGAGCGGTAACGTCGCCGAGTGGGTCGATGCCTGCAACAGCAGCAACAACCGCTGCATCATCATGGGCGGGTCGTACAAGTCCCAGAAGGACGCACTGCGCTGCGACGCCGACGAGGACGCACACCGCAACGAGACATCAGCCCAAATCGGTTTTCGCTGCTGCTCGTAGCCTGCCACCTCGGGGCAACTGCGCGACAAGCAGCTCGCCCCGTGCGCGGGCAGGTCGACTTCTTGCTGCTCGCCCGTGCGCGCTTGGGGGTTGGGCTATGATGGGCGGGCTTGCAGCTGGGAAGGAACCGCTGAAATGACGACTGCTCGACGACATGTGGTGCGCTTGCTGACGGGACTGTTGGTGCTGTTTTGCTTGCTGACACCACAGCTCGGCCAGGCGGCCACAAAGAAGAAGGCGAAGAAGAAGACGGCCGTCGCCCAGCAGGTCGAGGCTGCTTATCGCAACGCTTCTTGGAGCATCGCCAAGCTGCGAAGACACAAGAAGCTACGTGGCGCCGTCGCGGGCGTTCAGTTGAGGATCAGCGCCGTCAAGCGGACCATCGAGCAGCTGAGCGCCCTCGCCAAACGGGGCGTGAGGAACAAGGCAGCCGCCGCGCGATTGATCAAGAAGGCAAAGAGGCAACAGCAAGACCTCGACGAGATCCGTAGGAAGCGCCAGGAGATGATCGAAGAGGCGCTCGACAAGGAAATCGACAAAGCCAAGAAGAACTACAAAGACGCCAAGAAGAAGTTCAAGCGCGCCCTGCGAATCCTGTCCGAGGCGCTCGAACGACAAACGCAAACCGTCCAGAAGATAACGAGCTGAGCGCGACCTAGATTGAAGAACCTCAGGTCATGCCAGTGCCCGCCGCCGGGCTGGGCACACTATCGCCGCTGCGTGACCTGAGCTGTGTAGCGCTAGCTCCAACCGCGTCGATGATGTCCTGTCTGGTCTCGGCCCTGCGCAAGTCCTCGAGTAAGGAGGTGCGCATGATGAGCCTTGCAATTCCCGCCAGGAGTTTCAGGTGAGCTTGACGGTCGCTCGGCGGGCCGAGCGTGACGAAGAAGACGTCTACGGGCTGGTCATCGAGCGCCTGATGTTCAAGTGGCTGAGCGGTCGTGAACACGCCGAGATAGGACCGCTCCGCAGCGCCGAGGGTAGCGTGGGGTAGCGCGACGCCCCCGCCGATGGCGGTGTTTTGGATCTTCTCGCGGGCCCACAGCGCACTGTTCATTTCCTTCGCTGAAATCTGCGGTATCGCAGCGGCGAAAACGCGCGCGAACTCGGCAAAGAGTGCTTCCTTGGTATCTGCCTCGAGCCGAGCTCCTGCGCAGGCGTGCTCGAAAGGACCGAGCGCGTCGAAATCGCGGCGCTTGACGTGCGCCTCGAAGCTCTCGTGCACCCGTGTGCGCGGCGTCTTGAGCCGCAACACCGAGCAGACCGCTTGCGCCGCGACTCGATCCTCGACTGTACCGAACACCGAGGTGAGCCAGCTCTCGTGACTCGCCACACCCATGACCATCAGATCGTAATTGCCAGTCGCCTCGACGAGCGCGTGACGTCTGCTCTTGCCGCGCAAGATCGACACGTCTGCAGGGGCACTGCAGAGCTGGCACAGCTGATCGAGGTAGTCCACTTGGGAGTTGACCGCGGTCGATTCCTCGCCCTCGCGGATGAATCTCACGAACGTCAGCGTGGCGTCATGCCTGAGCGCGATGCGATCAGCGGTGTTGACCACGAGCGCGTCGTGTGGGCCGGGTTCGGCCAAGACGAGAACCTTGCGAACGGAGAGAACTCCGAGGTCATAGAAGAGGGCGAGGTTGCAATCGAAGTGGCTCAGGAGCCAGGGTCGCGGCGCCGGGAAGAGCCAGCGATTCGCCCGCCCGCTCCACTCCAGCAGGACCCATTGGCAGTGAAGACGGGCGGCGATGTTCTCGACGGCAGCGACAGCGTCACGCGTTACCACGCCGTGGAACTCCAGATCGAGATCGAGATCGGTGGTCGTCATCAGCGCCTCGATACGCCGGCGGATCCCCGCCACGCTCGGTAGCTCCTCCGGGATTTCGTCGAGGTTGAGCTGATCGGGCGCGACCGTCACGTGCACCACATCCACCTTGCCACCATCGGCCAACACCCCACCGACTCTTGCGCATGTCTCGGCCGAGTGCTCGTGACCGAATAGCCCAACGACCACCTGAGCCTCCCCCATCAGCGGCGAGTGCTGCGGTCTTGGCGTCGAATCGACCGAAGGCGGACTTTGTTTGCCGACGTAGCGGAGGGCGCCGCGCCGGTCAGTGTGAAGACGCCCGTACGCAAGGTAGACCATCATGCCAACAGCAGCCATGACGGCGGTAGACACCAGGCCCACCAACCCCGTCATCGCCAACAAGCCGAAGCAGAGAAGGATGCCGATGATCTGCAGCCAAGGAAACCATGGCGCGCGGTACGCGGGCTGGTACCAACGAACGTTGCTGCGGCGAAGCACGATGATGGACAGCTGCACGGCGATGAACGCGAAGATCATGAAAGAGCTGGCGATCTTGGCGAGCTTCTCGACGTCGAGGAAGACGATGCACGCCGCCATCGCGCCACCCGTGAGCACGATGCACACGACGGGGGTGAGAAAGCGGCTATTGATGCTGCGCAGCGACGCTGGCAAGAGGTTGTCCCGACTCATCGCGAAAGGAAACCGCGAGGCGGCGAGCACGCCCGCGTTGGCCATCGAGATCATCGTGAGCACGCCGATGACTGCGGTGACCGTGCCCACCAAAGGCCCTCCGAGTCGGGCACCCAGCGTGTAGATGGGTCGGATGTCCGGCCCACCCGTTCCGGGAACGTTGGCGAGCTCGGCGACCGGAATGGTCCCCACCAGCATCAATACGACCACAGCGTAGAGCACGACCGCAATCCCAAGCGACAGGAGCATGCCGAGAGGAATGTTGCGGTTGGGATCCTTCACTTCCTCGGCGACGGCCGCGATCTTGGTGACCCCTGCGTAAGAAACGAACACGAAGCCGGCAGCCGCTGCAAACCCCCCGGCGCCGTCGGGGAACATTGGTTCGAGCAGCGCTGGGTCGAAGCGCGGCAGGCCGACCGCAACGACGCCGCACAGCCAGATCACGCTGACAGTCACCATGATGACCTGGGCCTTGCTCACCTTCTTGATGCCGATGATGTTGAGCCCCACGATCGAGGCCAGCGCGATCAATGCCGCGGGAATGACGCTCTCGAAATGCATCAGGACGATGAGGTAGGCGCCGAAGCCAACCAAGGCGAACGAGCTCTTGAGCAGCAGCGACAACCACAAGCCCAGCCCGACGACCGTACCGGCAAGCGGCCCGAAAGCTCGATCCACGTACACGTAGGTTCCGCCTGAGGTGGGCATGGCAGTCGCCAGCTCCGCCTTGGACAATGCGGCCGGCAATACGACCAACCCAGCCAACATGTAGGCCAGCCAGGCGGAGGGACCAGTCTTGATCGCCGCCAAGCCTGGCAAGACGAAGATCCCGCTACCGAGCATCGCGCTGATGCTGATGGCGACCACCGAGATGAGGCCAACGGTGGGTTCGAGCTTCTGCATAGGCGGGCGATTGGAACTGGGCCGGCTGGCCTCTACAGAGGTCCTACCTCATTGAAGCCGAAGCGACAATTCGATCCATTAGAAAAATATCAAGACACCTTTCGGTATTAACGAAATATGATGACCCGCGTGGATTGGCTCAATTACCAGCACCTGCTCTACTTCTGGTCGGTAGCGAGAAGCGACAGCTTGGTGGCCGCAAGCAAAGAGCTGCGGCTCGCTCCATCGACCGTGAGCGCACAGATCAAGCAGCTCGAAAAGATGCTCGGCGCCCGACTCTTCGATCGCGTTGGCCGGCGCTTGGTCCTCACCGGGGTGGGACGCATCACCTTCGAATACGCAGAAGATATCTTTGGGCTCGGCCGCGAGCTACTCCAGACGGTACGGGCGGAGCCGGGCGGTCGGCGACGCTCTCTCCGAGTTGGAATCGCCAACGTGGTGCCAAAGCTAGTGACGCGGAAGATCTTGGCGCCGGCGCTCGAAGCACCGATCACGGTGCGCCTCGTATGCCGCGAAGACCGTCCGGAACGCTTGCTAGCAGAGCTCGCGCTCCATCATCTCGACATGGTGCTGAGCGATGCGCCGAGACCGCCAAGGATCAACGTCGTGGCCTACAACCACCTGCTCGGTCAGTGCGGGGTGTTGCTTTTCGGTACTGCCGAGCTCGCCGACCGCTACAAGCCCGACTTTCCCGACTCCCTCAATGGCGCTCCTTTCCTACTTCCGACGGACGAGACCGCGCTCCGCCGCTCGCTGGAGCAATGGATGGAACGGCACAGTGTCAAACCAGAGGTGGTCGCCGAGTTCGACGACAGTTCTCTGATGAAGACTTTCGGGCATGAAGCCATCGGCGTGTTTGCTGCGCCCGCTGTGATCGAGGACGAGCTCATCCGCGACGGACTGGTCAAGACCATCGGGCCCTTGGAGGGGGTGTATGAGACCTTCTACGCCATCTCGGGGGAGCGACGCGTCCGCCACCCGGCGGTTGCAGCCATCGTCGAAGCGGCGCACGACGAGATGTTTGGGTGAGGACCACCGCTCGTCAGCGGCGGGCGTTGGCGTTCATCTCTTGGCGAAGGCGGGCCATATCTTGGCGGAGCGGGGCGATGCGGCCCATGCTGACAGTCTGCTTCTGGCCTTTTTGGGCGCGGGCAGTGTGCCAATGCGACAGGGCCAGGCGAGCTCCGGCGGCTACGAACTCGGCTCCGGCGGCACCGCGCCATGAGAAGCGAGCACGCAGTCTTCCGCCGTAGGAGGTGATGAGGTCGAACTCCTCCTGTGTGATGGTCCCGCACAGCACCTCGACCTGCAGGTGCTTTTTGATGGTCTGACCCTTGCGCAAGACGAGCCCGATCATCAGGCCAAAAAACGCCAGGGCCATCAAGATGCCCACAATCAAATTCAGGACGAATGCACCCGGGCCAAAGAGCTGCGGCAAACCGTTCCACCAGGCATGTAGGAACACGCCGACGGCGTAGCCAATCGCGGGGAAGACGAACTTGGACCAAGTCTCACCGTGCTCTCGCGCCAAGCCGAAGCCGATGCCGGTCATGGCGGTGAAGAGCGGATGCAGCCAAGGCGTGAGCACCCCGCGCAGCACGAAGATTTCGCCGAGCGTGTTGTAGTTGCGGGCGTAGTAAATGATGTTCTCGGTGGCGGCGAAACCAAGCGCCACGAAGGTGCCATAGATGATGCCGTCGACCACGCCGTCGAATTCACGGTGTAAGAACAGCACCATGCCCAAGATGGCCAAGCCCTTGGTGGCCTCTTCGAAGATGGGCGCGCTGATGGCGCTGGCGACAAACTGCCCGAAGGCGTTTCCGAGCGCGGTGTTGATGACTGCGCTGACACCAGTGGCGAACAACGCGCCCCAGAGAAAGACGCCCAAAAGCGCCCACCATGGCTCAGGATCGTAGCGATCGATGATGAACGGTACGGCCAGGTAGAGCACCACGGGCACGTAGGCGATGAAGAACGACTTGCCCATCGTCGCAAGCACCTTGCCCAAGAGCGGTGTTCCGATGAGGGGCAAGATGAACACCTTCAGATTGCCCACGATGCCAAGCAGACAGCCGAAGATGGTCAGACCGAGGCCGATCATGAAGCGCGTGCGATGCTGATCGGGCGGCGCGCCTGCCGCTGCCCCTGCAAACTGGCCACCTCCGGGCGGCCCCCAGCCCTGTTGCTGTTGAATATGTTGCTGGTGAGCTTGCTGTGGATGCTGGTGCTGCGTGGGCTGAGCCCATTGCGGCGCTTGCGCCTGCGTCGGTTGCTGCTGCTGCGGCCAGCCCTGCTGTTGGCCTTGCGGCGGCCCGCCCTGGGGTGGGCCGCCCTGACCGCCGGCGCCGGATCCTGAACCCCCTCCTCCTGGACCCCCTCCTCCTGAACCGTAATTGCTCACTGGTCGATTACACGCCGGCTCGACGCGCCCGTCCACACCGAAACAACCCAATGATCCGACTTGACGGGCATTGCCACAGTCGTAAACTCCCAGGCTCTCACGCCGGCCGCCAGCTCGCCGCCGCCCTAAACCCCAAGCCGACACTGAGCGCTTGCGGACAAGGCGCCGGCGCCTACAGGCCAGCTCACAAGGAGACAAGCCATGGCCCGGAACGTGAAAGTCGGACTCATCCAGGCATCAGACGCCGCCAATGACGGCGATTTGCCGGTCAAAGAGATCCAAGAAAAAGCCCTCGAAAAGCACATCGGCATGATCGAGCAAGCCGGCGCGCAGGGCGTCCAGATCCTCGGCTTGCAGGAGATCTTCAACGGGCCGTACTTCTGCCCGAGCCAAGACGGCAAGTGGTTCGACGCCGCAGAGGCCATTCCCGGCCCCACCACCGAGGTGATGCAAGAGCTTGCCAAGAAGCACTCGATGGTAATCGTCGTGCCGCTGTACGAGCGGCAGCAAGCGGGCGTGTATTACAACTCCGCGGCGGTCGTCGACGCTGACGGCAGCTACTTGGGCAAGTACCGCAAGCAGCACATCCCCCATACCAGCGGGTTCTGGGAGAAGTTCTTCTTCAAGCCGGGCAACCTGGGCTACCCGGTGTTCAACACCGCCTACGGCGCCGTGGGCGTGTACATCTGCTACGACCGGCACTTCCCCGAGGGGGCGCGACTGCTTGGCCTCAATGGCGCCGAGATCGTGTTCAATCCCTCGGCCACCGTCGCTGGGCTATCCCAGTACCTCTGGAAGCTGGAGCAACCAGCGCACGCAGTGGCCAACGGCTACTTCGTGGCCGCTAGCAACCGAGTCGGGATCGAGAAGCCTTGGGATCTTGGGAAGTTCTACGGCACCAGCTACATCGTCGATCCACGCGGAAACTTCCTAGCTACCGGCAGCGAGGACGATGACGAGATTGTCGTGGCCGACTGCGATTTGGACATGATCGAAGAAGTGCGCCGCGTCTGGCAGTTCTATCGCGACCGCAGACCCGAAACCTACGAAGACATGGTCAAGCTGCTACCGTAGAGGCACCGAGGACCGAGGAGACAGCATGGCAAGCTTCGAACGAACCGTACCCCGAGATGTCACTGAGCTGGCAGAGTACTTGACCAAGCTCCACGAGAACCAAGACCACATCAAGAAGATCAACGTCAACAAGGCCGAGAGCCGCATCGAGATCGACCTCAGCTGGAGCGCAAACAAGATCGGCGGCTATCCCGACGTCTACATCCCGGTCAAGCGCACCCAATTCGAAGAGGCCAAAGAGCTCCTCAACGGCATCATCAGCCGCTCCGAGCAAGGCTTTCCTCCAACGGACGAAGACTCGCGCAAGCTCTTCGACCTAATCGATCAAGGCTCCGCCACAGCAAGCTGATCGGTCGGGGAGAGCAAGTGTTAGGCTCGCCTGAGTGAGCGGCGAGGACCAATACGAGCGCGAGTTCATGGGCGGTGGGACGGTGCTCCACCGCGACAAGATGGTCTGGCGCCATCGCTGGCTGCTGTACGTGCCGGCGCTAGCCACGATGCTGGCCACCGTGGTCACGGCCGGCTTGGCCTCGACTGGCGCCGAAGCCGTGTGGGTACCTTTTGCCCTCGCCGCCGGAACCCTCTTTTTCGGATCCTTATCGCTTCTCTTTGCAGTGATCCGCTCAGTTGTCACCACCGAGCACCTTCACGTTCAGTACGGACTTTGGGGTCCGCGCATTCCTATCGACGCCATCGAGTCATGCGAGGTCACCGACTACGACTGGACGGAATACGGCGGCTGGGGAATCAAGTACTCAGGAGCAGGGTGGGCCTACACCGTCTGGGGCCAGAGCCAGAAAGTAGTGAAGGTCAGCTGGCGCGACGGCGACACCGTCAAGACCGCTGTCTTCTCGGCCGAAGATCCAGTCGCTGTTGCCAAAGCCGTGCAGCGCGCCCGCGGACTGGCAGCAATGGGCCATAGCGAAGAAGAGCAACTGCACTCCGACGAGGTGCGCATCAGCGGCGTGCAGCGAATCTCTGCGTCAACCACAACCGATCCAGAAGCAATGGCAGCAGTCGAGGCGCTCGCCGAACAAGAAGCCGAAGCGCTCGAGCAAGCGGCAGAAGCAGAAATGGTGCGCGACAAAGACGAGCGCTAGCAGAACAGACCATGACCACGCAGACTCCACAAATCGGAATCGCAGAGGTGTTTGGCCTCAAACCCGCTCGGCTTCGGCTCGCCCAGACGTGGCTCGCGCTCAGTGGTGACGCCAACGTTCCGCCCACCCGCTGGGGTGTGTCGAGCTTGCGCATCTTCAAGCCGCGGCTCAGCATCCAGACTTGGCTCGGCCACAAGCGCGCCGACCGGCGGGTGCCCCTCTACAATCTGTTCAACCGCACGCCCACACCGGTCGAGCAGGGTTGGTCGGTGCGGGTCACGCAGGTGCGCGACTTTCGCGGCGGCAAGCGCTCCTACGACAGCCACAACGGCACAGACTTCGCTGTTCCCGTTGGCACGCGCGTCACCTCGTCAGCCGCTGGCAGAGTCATTCGGGTCAGCAACGAGTTTCACCGGGGCGGGCTCAAGGTGTTCGTCGATCATGGCCACGGCATCGTGACCAGCTACAACCATCTCGCTGCAGCCCTGATCGAAGGAGGTGAGCTCGTGTCCGCGGGTCAGCCCATCGCGCTGTCAGGTGCGTCGGGCATCGACAACATCGTCGCCTTCCCCTGGACGGCGCCGCACGTGCACTACAACGTCTTTCTCAACGGCCGACACGTCGATCCGTATGCCGAGCTCGGCGGCACCGAGACCTCACTCTGGATCGGAGGCGAGCCGCTGCCCGTCACTGGTCACACTACCCCATCCGCATACGCACCGTCGGAGTACGACGAGGCAAAGCTGCAGCGCACCATCGACAGCTGCCGCTGCCCAAAACTGAAACGCCGGCTCGCCTCGCTGGATACCGTCGAAGCGCGTGCCGCAGAGCTGCTCTTTGAAACGACCTACTTTCCCACCCGCTTCGCTGAGCGGCCCACGCCGTATCGCGAGCAATACCCACGCCGCGAGCTGCTCGCCCTACCTTTTCTGGCCGCAGACTACGTCGGTGCTTTCATTCCTGACTGAAGCTCAGCTCAACGCGTGAAAGTCAGAGGGACTTCAACGACCGCACTGCCGCCGACTGGCGGAGCAAAACGAGCCTGCACCATGACGCCCTTCAAGCAGGCCATCATCGAAACCGGCACCGACTCGACGCTGCCGCTCACGGCGGATACCCGACCGTCGCTGGCAACCGTGGCATTGAGAATGACCCAAGCGCCAAAACGACCGTACTGGCTCAAAGCACGCTGGTAGCAAGTCTTGAAATAGGGCCGCAGGGCGTCGACGACCTGGTTGACGTTGATGATGTGCCCGCCTCGAACGCGAGGCGGCTCCGGGGCGGTGGGACGCGCCCTTGGCGCTCCAGGTTGCGTCGGTGGCGACGGGTAATGGGTTCCCGGTCGCCCGGCTGGGTAGCGGGTAGCGCCAGGCATACGCCCGCTGGGAACGGCCGGCGGCGTCGCGCCCGGCATCGCCCATTGTTTGCTGGGCGTCCTGTCGACCAAGTCGTGCTTGTCCAATACGGCCAAAGCGAGCTGTTGCTCGGCCTTGCGTCGGTTCTCGTTTTTCACCGTTGCCCGACAATGGGCCATGATGATTTTGCCGCCCAATGCACCCATGGCGTCATAGATGCGAACCAGATAGCGCTTCTGCCAAGAGTCGAGGCGCCCGTTCTGCTGCGCCCTCGTCAGACGCATGGCTTCCTGCTTGTCGATGCTAGCCAGCCGCGGGCGCTGCGCTTCACGCCACTCGTCCGATCCGACAGTGTTTGCCAGACCTATTAGCTCGGCGGCCGCAGCGCCTATCTCACGATCGTTTCCAGTCTTCCCCAAAAGCGCAGCTGTTTGCCGCAGGTGGGTGTTGTTGAGCTTGAACAGACCGAGCAGATGATAAGGCTGCGGGTAGCCCGGCGAGCGACGCTTGGTCACTTTGGCAGGCCCCCCACCGCCACATGCAGTGACGGTCAACAACAGCAAGACGAGCAAACCGCGGCCAAGGCACATGCTATCGGTATAGCATCTCGCCTCTGGTTGTTGGCGACGAGCTTGTGCCCAGGTGGGTTCGCCTGCCCGCTGCGGCTGGGGTAGGCTTTGCTGGGCAGCTGCGTACAACCACCTGCTGTGATTTCGATGCGCTCTTCTTTTCGTTTCTGCCTCTTCGTCGTGGCGCTGGGCTGCTCGAGCAGCGGCTGCGCCACCACCAACGTGCGCGCCATCCGGGCCTTCGCCTACGAAGATCCAAACCTCGTAGTGGCCATCGATCGGGTCGACGACATCGCCCAAGCGCTCGCTTACCTCAACAAGCTGATGCACGAGACGCCCTACTCGCCGGGCGACAAGTGGATAAGCGCCCTCACGCTCACCGACAAGAAAGCCGAGAAGCTCAAAAAGGAAATCAAGAGCGAGCCACCCTACGACGAGGACGAGTTCACCATCCCGGTCGTCAAGCTCTACCGCTTGCACTTGGAAAAGGTCGTCGAGATCGCCAACAAGAAGCGCGACGAGGAGGCCGACTACCCATCGCTGGTCGCGGCCATCAAAGATCTGGCCGACGGCAAAGACCTAGCAGAGCAGTTCAGTCGCTTTCGCGACTCACTCGAAAAGCTCCAAGAAAAAGAGCGGGCTTTCGCCAAGGTCAAGCGCAGGTACGCGGGCCGCAACATCAACTATCTGAAGCTACCCGCCGACTACAAGATAGCCCAGCGAGCAGCCGCCGATGCCGAGCACCAAGTCGAGCTGGCCAAGTCGCGCATCGCCAGCACCGCCAAGGGCATCACCAAAGCCAACCTCAAGCGACGCAATCGCGCACAAGTCGCCCGTGACACGCTGGCCGCGTTTTCGGTCGCACTGCGAATCGATCTCGAGTCGCTCGCCCTCATTCCTTTCATCTTGGTTCAGATGGCGCGTTCGCTACCGGAAGCGCCGCAGCAGCTTTGGAAGGACGCCAAAAAGCGCAAGTCGCTGTCGAGCATCGTCAAGCTGGCCGACTTGCCCGACTACGCCATGGCCATCGAGAAGCGGCTCGAGCAACAACTGGTCATGGTCAAGGCGGTAGCCGAAGCGCTGGTCACGCTCAACGCCACCGAGATGCCCAAACCGCCGGCTTCGAGCTCGACGAGAGCGCTGTAGATCAAATCGTGGGCATCGCCCTCGACTCCTTTCACGCCAGGCTCAACATCGACGGCGAAGGTTTCTTCTACACGCAGTTCGGCGGTGAAGACGCGGTGACCGAAACGGACAACGGCCAAGGCGGCACGACCAAGAAGAACCTGCTCGGGCGCAGCAAACGCGTCGAATACAACGTCTCGCCCATCTGGCTGCTCGGCGTGCACTTCAGCGCTGGTTTCGACGCCATCAAACTGCCCAATGCCGCCGAGATCAAACTCGGCTTCTCGACCGATCGCGCTTTCAGCAGCGGCGGCACGATCGAGCAAGGCTCGATTGCAGAAGAACTGCGCATCGAGGGCGTAGCCAGCGACTTCTTCAACGCTGGGCTCGGCATTCTGGGGGTCAAGACCAACGTCAAGATCGCTACCTTCACCGCGGGCGCGTTCAACGTCATCAACGTCGATCCAGCCACCGACAACGACGTCAGCTACGCCGAGCGCGATGTTCCGCTGCAGATCAAATACAAGCAAATCGACGCCGGCTACGACATCTCGTTCCTGTTCTACGAGACCGCACGTCGCTACTACCTCGAAGAAGTGACCCTCGGCTATCGCTATTTCAACTACACCTTGCCCCGCGTGCTCTATGAGCTGCGCAACACTTCCTCGCCCGAATCGAAGAACCAGAACTTCGTCTACAAGGCCGAGTCAGGCGTACAAAACATCGACGCGCTCTACCACATGGGCGGTTTCGTGTTGCGTATGGGCCCAGGCGGGGCGCCACGCTTTCATCCCTACGGCAACATCGGCATGTACTTCGGTGGCGGGCCCGTCGCCTTCAACATGGACAAGAAGCAGTTCATCGGCAGCCAGTTCGCCTTCGACGCATCGTTGGCGCTCGGCGCACGCGTGCGGTTGACGCCAAAACGATTTCCGCTGCTCGCCCATGCCGGCTTTCAATGGGCTGGCGAGATCCTGGCCAGCGGGATCAGCAAAGAAAACGAGGGCGGCGAAGAAAACACCCAAGTGGATTTCGGCAGCGGCGACTTCTTCCACGGCATCCAGTTCCACCTGCGCGGCGAGATCTGACCGACCCACTCCTGGAGTGGTGCTCGCGCGCTGGGGTAAGGCGAAGCAATCGCGCACCGCCGCTCATGCCCGCAAACGTCGCGCCGCACTGGCTTGCAAGTAGCTGCTCGCCGATGAGCCGATACAGGCGGCGTGTTATGGTCGCGCCGTGGAGGATCTGGGGGTCAGCGAAGGGCAGCTCATCGCTGACAAATACAAGCTGGTCGAGCTGCTCGGCACCGGTGGGATGGCTTCAGTGTGGCGCGCCGATCACCTCGTGCTCGATGCGCCTGTTGCGCTGAAGATCCTGAAGCCCGCCATCGCTGCGCGGGCCAATTCACGACAACGCTTCTTGCGTGAGGCCAAGGCCGCCGCGCGCCTGCGCAGCCGCCATGTAGTGCAAATCTTCGATCATGGTGAAGATGGCGCCTTGGCCTTCATCTGCATGGAGCTGATGGAAGGCGAGAGCCTCGCCGACAGGCTCGACCGCCAACGCAAACTGGCCCCCACGCTGGTCAGCCGCATCATCAGCCACGTGGCCCGAGCAATCGGCCGCGCCCACGACGGCGAGCTGGTTCATCGCGACCTCAAGCCTGACAACATCTTCTTGGTGCAGACCGACAACGAGCTGGTCGCCAAGGTGCTCGACTTTGGGATCGCCAAGGCCAAACCCGGCGCCTTCGACGAGGACCGCAAGCTCGAGACGGCCACGGGCACGTTGTTGGGTACGCCCTACTACATGAGCCCCGAGCAGCTGGTGAGCAACAAGACGGTCGATCATCGCAGCGATATATGGGCGCTGGGGATCATTGCCTTCGAGTGCCTCTGTGGCGTCCGCCCGGTGAGCGGCGCGACAATCGGTGACGTGGTGCTGCGGGTCTGCCAGCAACCGCTACCCATACCGTCGCGCCAGAGCGCAGTACCTGTGGGCTTCGACGAGTGGTTCGCGCGCGCCACCAAGCGCGAGCCCAATGACCGTTTCCGCTCCGTTCGCGCGGCGGCCGAGCTACTCGAAGCGCTCATTGCCGACGCCGATGGCGCCCTCGTTGGTGGCCCCAGCACCGACGCCGCCGCTTTGGGCGAGCAGTCCGACGACGTCGCGGCACTGCTCGAGACCGCGACGGCTGACACGACAGGTGATCGAGCTGCGTCATTCGCTGAAGGCAAGTCCGAAGCGCTCACAGCCAACAGCGTGCCGGCCGCCGAGACGGGGCAAGACTCCGCCAGCGCGGCAAAAGAACCCGCCGCAGCAGATGAGCCCGGCGCAGCTGATGAACCCAGCGAACCCAGCGAACCCAGCGAACCCGGCGAACCCAGCGAACCCGGCGAATCTAGCGCAACGACCCAACCTCGTAAGATGCGCGGCTTGGCGCTCATGATGATTGCGGTGGGCGCGGGGGTCCTGGTGCTCGGGTTGCTGCTGCGGCGCGACAACCGTCAAGCATCGTCGAGCCCGACCACGCACTCGGAGAAGAGCAGCGCGAGCTCGGCTGACCCGGTGGGACCGAAGTCCGACAACCCACAAGCAGTCGTTGCCTTCGAAACCGCCGTCGAAGCTTTCGACGACGGTGACACGACGACGACGCTGACTTCACTCAAGCGCGCCCTGAAGCTCGATCCGCAGATGGCCTCGGCGCATTTGTACATGATGTTGGCGCGGCGCATTCACGAGCCCCAAGTTTCGCGAAAGCACTTTCGCAGCGCCCTCCAAGGGCGCAACCGTCTCGATGGGGTCGAGCGGGCGCTGCTGCACGCTCACGAGCCGCTGGTGATGCGAAGCCCAGCCGACGTCCCCGAGGCGCTCAAACGGCTCGAGGCCGCCCTGGTCCGTTTTCCCGACGAGCCACCCCTTGCCATTTCCCATGCCCTCATCATGGCCCACGAGGACACCAACCGCGCCATCACGCTGCTCGAGCGCGCCTTGAAGATCTCTCCGCAGCGGCAAGCTATCCGGGTGTTCCTCAGCGAGTTCCAGGCCTACGCAGGGAACTTCGAAGAAGCTCTTCGCACCGCCGCCAAGTGTGTCGAGCAGTCGCCATCAGCGATCACGTGCTCGATCTTGACCGCCATCATCTACTCCCATCAGGGACGTTGTGCCGAGGCCGCCCACGCCGCTCGACAGGTGAAGGTCCGAGATCCCGACACCCAATTCGGCCACATGCTGCTAGCGAGCGCGCTGGCCGCCCAAGGCAAAGCAGAAGGGGCCGTCATGGTGGTCGCCAAGCAGCGCTGGCCCCGATTGCCAGAACACTATCGCGAGCTCGGTCAGAGCAGCGACGAAGCGTCGATAGCGACATTCTTCGGCGACTTCCCGCGCGCCGAATCGCTGAACAAACGCTTCAAGCAGCTCATCGCAACCGACAACCGACGGAGGCTACACGCTCTTCACGCAAGGCGAGTGGTCAAAGCGTTGCTCGAACAAGGACGCGGCAAGAAGGCGCTGGCCGTGGTGAAACACTTCATCGACAGTCGAGAGGGCTGGGAGGCCGATCCGCGCAGTGAGGATTTCGCCATTGCGGCCGACGGGGTGCCGACCATGTGGCGGGCAATGCGCGAGCTCGGCAAGCTGTCGAGCGACGAGCTCGACGCGCGCCGCAAAGCGTGGCTGGCCGAATGGGCAAAGCGCAACGTGAGCCCCGCCAACCGTGGTTTCTTGTGGCTACGAGGCTTTGCTGCCGCCGTGCACGACGCCGAGGACGCCAAACGGGCCCTGGCCGCTCTGCCGAGCTACGGACCCATCCGTCAATTCGCTCCGCGCACGGCTGCTCAGGCTCATGTTGGTCGTACCTATTTGCTCGCCGGTCAGCTCGACCAAGCCATGACGTGGTTGCGCAAAGCCACAGCAGACTGCTCGGTCACCACCTTCCCCATCGTGCTCACGCAAGCCCACGACTGGCTCGGCCGGGCTCTCGAGAAGAAAGGCGACACAGCCGGGGCCTGCCAAGCCTACGCAACGGTTTTGAAGCGCTGGGGCAAGGCCAAGCGCTCACTCACCGCTGATCACGCCCGCAAGCGCCGCGCAAAGCTCGCCTGCGAGAAATAGTCATAGGTCAGAGAAAGCTGCCCAGCACCGAGCCGCCCCAGCCGGGCGAAACCACATCATCCAATGAGGCCGCCGCGGAATCGCCGGCCGCTACTGGCACACTTCGCAGACCGTATCGCAGTTGTTGGCATCGTTGCCGCAGTCGTCAGGGTCGCAGCATGCTGTTCCCTCTTTGCCGGCGGTCGTGCATTCGCATGAGCCGTTGATGCACTTCTTGCTGCTGGCGCACTGCTGGCCGCTGCTGCTCGTACTACTGCTGCTGCTGCTGCTGGTTTTGTTGCCGCCGTCACCGTCATCGTCGCTGCCGCCACAGGCAGCCACGACGAGGGCCAACACCAAGCTCGCTGTTGTCACTATGTTCGCGAATCTCATCGGGTTCCTCTTTTCTCGAAACGGGCGTGCTTGCCCGCTATCGGATGACAGACAAGGCGCGACGGTGCTTGTCGCAAAAAAAGAGGCGATGAGCGCCCGAGAAGGTCAGGCCAGGAGCCATTGATGCAAGTTGCGCCAGGACGAGACGGGCCGCTTGGCGATATGCTCGGGGCAGCCATGCTGCTGAGTCGCTTGTGCGCGTTGGGTGCCGCCGTTGTGCTGGCCACCGTCTTACTGTTGGCGGTCCAACCGCTCAGCAGCTGCTTGCTGGACTGGGAAGTCCCGACCGAGGTGCCAGGGGACGCAGCGGTAACGACGACCAACACGGGCAGCGGCCAAGGAGGACAGACCATCTTCAAGCCAGTTTTTGACTCCGGCAGAGACGGCGGAGGTGGACAGGGCGGGTGCGGACACGCGTTTTGCCAGGACTGCGTCAGCTGCGTCCTAGATGAGCTCAGCTCCATCGCCAGCTCAGCCGACTGCGTCACATACAGCTCGTGCGTTCAACAATGCCTCGGAAACAACAGCTGCATTGCGAGCTGTAAGCTGGACTACCCCGCCGGCGCCGTGCTGCGAAGCGCCCTGGACAAACAGTGCGGCGACATGTGCGGCGGCCTGGTGCCCTGCCAATGAGCCTCGCCTCGCCCGGTCATGGGCGAGGTCAGCCGAAGCGCAGACCAGCTCGCTTGCTACAACAAGCCAGCCACTGCAGCAGCGACCAGCGGAGCGTGGCTGATGGCGAGCGTCACCAGGACACCGAGCTCGAGCCATTCGATGCGCTTTTGCTGTTGCTCGACGGCGTGATCGCGCGGGCCTGGACAAAGCGCTGCGGCGCCCACCTCGCTGTGCGCCCGGTAGTACGTATTGATGCGCGAATGCACCGGCCCCATCAGCAGCACGGGGCCAGGCTCGAGGGCGCAGCGCGCGTCGTCGTCGAGCCGTGCGGGGGCGAGCCCATCCGGCCGCAGCAGCCAACCATTGGCGCCCAGGCTGGCTTGCTGGGCATGCCCTATCGTATCGAGCCGCCTCACGGCTGCAGTCCGCAACCACAACAGCGCCAGAGCGAGCGCGACTCCACCCCACGCCAAGCCCAGCCAGGAGGAGCTGGGCGCCAAACCTGAGGCAATGTGAGCGCGATGAATGGCCCGAGGCTTCAGGGTGTACCCATCAAACGCAACCAGCGCCGACTTGCCTTTGATGATCCAGATCCCTCGAAGTGTGTCGAGCCGAACTTCGAGCTGCTCGTCCTGGCCAAACCAATGCTGCTGATAACGGTCACCACGTAGCGCCTTGGCAACCGGCGTGCTCTTCCGGAAAAGCCTGACATCACAGTAGCCCGCGTAGCAGCGTCGGTGCAGCTGCATGCCATGAAACAAATCTTGAGAAAACACCAAGGTAGGGAGCCGCGACCAACGATCGGGATTGGCCAGGGCCCCGAGCGGCTTTCCTCGAGCCGGGCCGACCCGCGTCATGATGGGTAGCGATGCAACGTAGTCCGGCGAGGCAACGAGGCAGCGTTTCACACCTGCCACCACGCCTAGCGAAATAGCGCCTATCAGTACGATCCAGGGCAACCAGCGGCGGGCTTCCGCTCGGTGCATCGCGAGCACGATTGGCACGAGGAGCACCAGGACTGCGACTGCCAGCGTGGGCGCGCTCGCCAACCAGCTGGCTGACTCGCCGGCCGCGGAGACGACTACGGGCTGGCCGAGCACGACGCCACAAGCCGTCGCCAGGACGACAGCGAGCACGCCAGCGAGCGAGCAAGCCACCTTGATGACCCATCTGGCCGAAAGCCACGATGCGGTGGTCGCCACATTGCCCATATGGGTATGGTACGCAGCAGCAGGGCAGAAGTTCCCGACAGCGATGTCAGTGGCGCACGCCAAGCAGTCGAAATGTCTTGCCAGAAGGCTTGAGATGCACCTCGAAGGCGCGCGGCAGCCGTGTCTTGCTGCGTTTGCCGGTCACCTGCACGACGACGTAGTCGTGGGCGCGGAGCTTCACCGGTAGGGGAACCGACAGCACTGCACCGCGGGCAGGCAGCGCGATGGATCCGAGCTCGTCGCCGTCGGAGGCGAGATAGCGCACTTGGTAGGATGTCTTGCTCGCCTTCATGACACCGGCCGTGATGGCCAAGTCGGCCAGCTCGACGAAAGCGGGTTGCTCGCGGGCCGGCGGCTTGATGGTCACCACCTCCAAAGGGGTCACCCGGTCGTAGCCGTAAGCGATGACGGCGGCGCGGCGCATGTGCAGGACCTGCAACAGCCAATTCTGCGGTTTTGCTTTGATGCGGGCAGCCATGATGGCTCGAGCAATGCTGGCGTGGGGGATCGCAGCGATGCGTTTGGTTGCCCAGTAGACATCTGATGCCGACATCCGGTCGAAGGGCTCGAATGGAGGCGATGTGTCGTGCTCTGCTGGCAACAAGCGCTCGGTGATCAGCCCTACCGAGGGCCAGCGTGTCTGAGGCATGATCGACGGAGCTTTGGGCGACAAACCCATGCTGAAGACCCGCAGAAAGAAGTTCGAGTCCTGCCGATCGGGGTCGTTGGCCCATTTGACTGCATCGATGTAGTCGTCGACGCCCAGTGCACCATCGAGCCCAACGAGCTGATGCTCGACGTAGCCTTTGGGCGAGCTGCCAACATAAACGTCGCGCAGCATGCGGGGACGCAGCCGCTTGATGGCGAGCCAGCCGCACACCACATGCAGGGCGCGCAACGTCCGCCGATCGAGGTGATCGATAGCGTCGTTGGGATCATCTCCACGGGTGCTGACAATCGGTGTGGGGCCCAGATCCTCACCATTGGGCCAACGGGTTGCTGCCATGCGCTCGCCAGTGTTGAGCGTGAGGATGTACACCTCAGGCGTGCGGTAGCCGATGGCATGAAGCAGACGACTTGCGATGACTGCAGCGGCCGTACGCATCTTGGGGCGATCCTTGAGATCGGGCTGGAGCTCGTAGCGCAGTCCGCGCGCGTCGCTGATGACGACGGCTTCAGGCGTGCCCGAGCTGGCTGGGTCGTCGAGGAAACGAATTGGAGGCCGCGGTGGTCCGTCGCGCCGGTAATCCCGCAGCGGCGCGTGCTCGTCGCGGGGCCGCTGAAACCAGCTCGAACGGGGCACTTCATCGATGGCGTTGACATCCAATGCGTGCGGAACACGCCGCGGATCGAGACCGTTGACGAGCTCGCGACGGACATAGACGTCGGCCTTGTAGAGCTCGTTGATGAAGGTGCTCTTGTCGGGCATTTTGACGGGCTTGTCGTCTGCCACGCGGGTGACGGGGGGGCGATCGGCAAAGCGCACCGGACGATAACCACACGCCGCGAGCGTGGCGACCAAGGTCAAAAACAGCAACTTCGGCGTTCGCGATCGCATCCCTCGTCCTCACTCGCGGTGTTGCCGGTCCCCGTAGGTATCTGGCACGCCGACGCTGAAAAGCAGGCGTACTCCGTCAGGACTGGTCGACAAGGCCATACGGGCCAGAGAGCTGGTGTTGGTGAAGAAATCCATCCCCCATCCCACGGCATAACGGAGGTGTTTGACATGGTCGAGCTCGAGCTGTGCCACGCCTGGAGCGACCGATGCGAAGTCAGCAAACACGCGCATGCCCATGAAAGGCACGAGCATCCAGGAGTAATCGACCGAGCCGACCATCGAGAGGAAGTCGCGACGATTGTCGAGACCGCGAAAATCGGGCTGGCGAGGAAGCTCGTTGAACGGCACCTCGAGACCGCCGAGCGGCACCAAGCGATCGAACACGGCCCGGGCCATCAGGATGTTGGTCCGCCGATAGACGGTGAAGGCGGCGGCAGCCCGCCAACCGATGCGCATGAACGCAACATTGGCTCCTTGGAAGCTGAGCGCTCCGCCCGTGTAAGCTTCGAGCATGACCCCTGGAGATGGTTTGCTGCGTGATTCGCGGCTATCGAAGCGCGCCGCCATTTCTCCGTAGGTGATGAAACTGTCAACGCCGAAGCCCGTCACCGAGCCCGGTGCGAACACGGCGCTCAGCGCTTCCGCTCCAGCGTCTTCGGTGTCCCGAACCTGTCGTCGCGCGAGGCTGGCCGACAGCAACAACTCGTAGTTTTCGGCGAGTCGCAAGCCGAGGCTGCCCAATCCGCGTACGTGTCGCTCAGTGTAGAGGCCATAGTCGGCGGGCTGGCGAAAAGCGTTGCGCGGGTCTCGTTTCGGCTTGATGCCAACGCCGTAGTACTCGAGGTCGTCCTCGAGCTTGTAATAAGCCTCGAGGGAAATCACGAAAGGCAGCTTGCTCATGCCCTTGAAGAACACCCGCGACTCGACCTCGATGTCACTCGGGCCACCATATCCAACCCGCTGACTGGTGGTCACGTAGCGGCTGTCGGAGATCATCCGTAGCCCCACGCTTGCGGCGCTACCCGTCTCGGCAAACAGGGTGGGAAACAAGAAGATGTCGCCACCGGGGGCGCCCATGAGATCGCGGTAGCGCGGCACCAACTGGTTGTCGGCGATCAACCCCGCCGCAGCGCTGGTGCCCTTGAAGAGCAAGTCGATGACGTTGCGCGGCACGAAAAGCAACACGTTGCCGATATCGCGACCAAGATCGCTGGAGTGTCGCTCGTCGCGCTCCACACCGCCCACTTGCTCGGGATCGGCAGACTCCTTCTTGGAGCTAGCGTCCTTTGCTTCGGGTTTGGGCGTTGGCTCAGCTGCGCCCACCGAAGATGCAACGCTCAGCAAAACGCCCACGACGAGCAACTTGCGTGCAAAGCTCCAACGACACATCCAGACTGAGTGCTACCGACCAAAGCCAGTCGCCGCAAGCGGGTTGCGACTGCTCAGGCTCGCTCAGCGGCCAAAACGCATACGCCAAACAGCCACCACGGCCTCATTGAACACGCCGGTGCTCAGCTTGGACTCGCCCACGCGGCGGTCGACGAAAACGATGGGCACTTCGACCACACGCAGACCCGCACCGATGACCCGATTGGTGGTCTCAATCTGGAACGCATAGCCGTTGCAACGCAACGTCTCAATGTCGATGGCCTCGAGGCCACGCCGGGTGAAGGCCTTGAAACCCGTGGTCAGATCACGAACAGCCACGCCCAGGATGAGCCGGGCGTAGAGCGACCCGCCCCAAGAGAGAAACCGCCGACCGGGACCCCAGCCGACCACGCCCCCTCCAGCAACGGCGCGCGAGCCCACCACCAAATCGGCGCCTTCGTCGACCGCTTCGATGAAACGCGGCAGATAGCGCGCGTCGTGTGAAAGATCGGCGTCCATCTCGAACACCAGCTCATAGTCATGGGCGAGGGCGTGACGAAACCCTTCCACGTAGGCCGTAACCAGCCCCTGTTTGCTCGACCGGTGCAGGACGCTGACGCGTGGGTCACGGGCGGCGATTTGATCAGCCAGCTGACCCGTACCATCCGGCGAGCCATCATCGATGACGAGCAAATGCGCGCTCGGCAGCACGGCGAACAGCGCGTCTACGAAGTCCTGGAGGTTGTCACGCTCGTCGTAGGTGGGCGTGAGAACCAGGATGCGCCGTGATGGGGTCAACACCGCCTCGCAATCGGGCTAGCGCGGCGGCGCGGCGCGCAGCGAAAGGTGAATTGGGAACAGGACCGCCACGGAGGGCGTGGCCAGATCGTCGCTCGCGATGCCGTCGACCACCCGGTGATAGATCGAGGGGCGGGTCAGCTGATGTTTGCGCTCCGGCAACCAGTCACGCAGAAAGTAGGCGTACAAGTCGGGTAGATCAGCGAAGCCCCCTAGCGTCAGCGTGCGCAAGTAGTGTCCTCCGTGGACGCGCGACACGCTGATTTTTGCGTCTTCGGCTGCTTTGGCCGGGCCTCGAACCGGGAGCATCGCCACCCAGCTGTGATCCTCGACGGGATCCTCCAAGGGGTTGTTGTTCAGAGCGAGCAAGGGCTGCTCGAGCGTCGTCAGTTGCTGAACGGCGGCGGTCTGTGCCAGCGCGTTTTGAGCAGCCCTGAGTTGGTCCATGGTGAACTGCGACTCGAGGGGTCGGGCCAGCGCGCGCATCGCTGGACGGCGCAACTGCTTGTAGCCATAGCTGCCAGCTTCACCTAGAGGAGGCATCGGAACGCCGAGGATACTTGGTTGATCGGGTGGTGTATGTGTCATCTGCTCGTTCCACAGCGGCTCGCCAACCGCATCAGTCAGCCCAGTCAGGCGACGGATTGCGACGCTACCCCCTTGCCGAGCCGCCGACCAGGCCATAGGTTACGCACCGCGGCACGGTCCGCACACAGGAGACAGACGCGCGATGGCCAAGAACGTATTTGAATTCGACGAGACCAACTTCGAGCTCGAGGTGCTGAAGGCCTCTGGACCGGTCCTCATCGACTTTCACGCTACCTGGTGCGGGCCCTGCAAGGTCCTCGCCCCCATCGTAGAAAAGCTCGCCGTCGAGTACGAAGGCAAGCTGAAGGTCGGCAAGATCGACATCGACGCTGCTCCAGCGCTCGCCGCCAAGTACGGCATTCGCAGCGTACCTACTGTCATGGTGTTCGAAGGCGGCGAGAAGAAGGCGGCCCACACGGGCCTAGCCAAGCGCGACAAGCTGCTACAGATGGCCGGCTTGAGCTGACGCGTCGGCGGCTGAATGTCGCAAATCGCGACACTCAAACGTCATTGATCCGCTGAGCGAGGTGGGTACGGCGGCGTTCTTTGCGAACCTCGGCAAGGGCGATGGATAGCGCTCGCGGATCAGCGACGAGGATCACGAGCTGCTTGCCACGTGTGACAGCGGTGTAGAGCAGGTTTCGTGAAAGCATGACGAAGTGCTGGGTCATGATCGGCACGACTACGGCCGGGTATTCGCTGCCCTGACTCTTGTGAATGCTGGTGGCATACGCGAGGGTGAGCTCGTCCAGATCGGCCTCGCGATAGGACACGTCGCGCCCGTCAAAACGGACCGTCAGGGTACGGTCGCCGACGTCTACCCCAGAGATGCAGCCGATGTCGCCGTTGAACACCTCCTTGTCGTAGTTGTTCCGCAGCTGCATCACCTTGTCGTACAAGCGCAACACGCGGTTGCCACGTTTGACCTGCGGAACCTCGTCGCGCTCGGGATTGAGCTTCGATTGGAGCAGCTCGTTCAGCGCGATGGCGCCGATGGGTCCGCGCTGCATGGGCGTCAGTACCTGGATGTCCTGAACCGGATCGAGACCGAAGCCTTTCTTGATGCGTTTGGTAACCAGCTCGCTGACCAGTCCCACGGCCGAATCTGCCGAGCGCCGATCGATGACGTAGAACTGCTCGCCCTTGCTCGTGGCGCCGACCGGCCGCTCGCCAGCGTGAATGCGGTGGGCGTTGGCGACAATGGATGATCCTGCGGCCTGACGAAAGATCTCGGTCAATCTCACCGTAGGCACAGCCCCCGAATCGATCACATCCCGCAGCACCGCCCCGGGCCCGACCGAGGGCAATTGATCGACATCACCGACCAGCACCAAGCGGGCCGTGTCCGGGATTGCCTCCAGGAGCGGATCGGCGAGCTGCAGCGCCACCATCGAGGCTTCGTCCACAATGACCGCACCAGCGTCGAGGGGATTGTCTCGGTCGCGTTTGAACACGCCACGCTTGGGGTCGTAGTCCAGCATGCGGTGCAGGGTGGAGGCGTCACGTCCGGTCGTCTCACTGAGCCGTTTTGCTGCCCGCCCAGTTGGCGCTCCGAGGAGCACGTGGATTCGAGCCGCGTCGAGCAGCGACAAGATGGCCTGGACGATGGTGGTCTTTCCAACGCCCGGCCCGCCGGTGATGACCAGCACCTTGCTCTCGGCAGCTTGCTGCACCGCATAGCGCTGGGTCGGCGCGAGGGTCAGCTTGCTGCGACGCTCGAAGTCGCTCATCGCGAAGTCGACCTTGTCGAGAACCGTGCTCGCCCCGAGCAGAACCCGGAGCCGCTTGGCCACCCGTAGCTCGGCGTCGTAGAGCTCGGGACTGTAGATCGCTTGCTCTCCGGTAGAAGCGAGCGTCTCGGTGTGCACCCGAAACGACCCCACCAGATCGTCGATTGCTTGCTCGACCGCTTGCAAGTCGCAGCCGAGCATATCGGCAGCACGCTCGACCAGATCGCCGCGCTCCGCGTAAACGTCCCCTTGCCCAGCAACCTCATGCAGCGTGTGCAGAACGCCTGCTTGTGCGCGTTCGGGCGCGTCGACGGCGACACCGAGAGAACGGGCGATGGTGTCGGCGGTCTTGAAGCCCACCCCCCAGACATCGAGCGCCAATCGATATGGGGAGGTGGACACGATGTTCATCGCCTTGGCGCCAAAGCGTTTGTAGATCCGCGTGGCAAGTGACGGCGAGGCACCATGTGCCTGAAGAAAAACCATGATCGCGCCAATGTCGCGGTGCTTTCCCCAAGCCTCGGCGACTGAGGCCGCTCGTCGCTTTCCTATGCCAGCAACCTCACCGAGTCGCTCTGGCGCGCGGTCGAGAACGGTCAATGTTCGCTCGCCGAAGGTCTTTACGATTCGTTTCGCAAACGCGGGCCCGATGCCAGGCACCAAGCCCGAGGCGAGATAGCGTTCGACGCCGTCGAGTGTGGAGGGCTGCAGGGTCAGCAACGTGTCGGCGCGAAATTGCTCACCGTGACGTGCGTCCTCGACCTTTTTTCCCGTAGCGCGAATTCGCGTCCCCGGGGGAGCGGCGGGGAAAACACCCACGACCGTTTGAGGCAAGCTCTGTCCCCGCACGGCGACCCGAAGCACTCGAAAACCGGTGTTGTCGTTTTCGTAGGTAACGCGCAGCACCTCGCCCTCGAGCACGCCTTCGACGTTGGGCGCCGCTGGCTCAGCCAAATCGAGGCCGAGTTGCGGGTTGTGGCGCGAGCGGGTCACCGCTCCTTCGTAACGCAAGCGGGGAGCCCCGCGCGGTCTTTTTTCATGGCGACGGTTGATGCTTGGGTCTCTCAGGATGCACAGTGCAGAGCCATGAGCTTCGAATACCGCGCCCACGAGCGCTGCGCCTGCAGCTCCAACCTGTCGCACTATGTCGCCCGTGCAGACAAGAGCGGGGCCTTCGTGTTGCGCGGAACCAAGCGGGTATACGAACGACCTCGACCGTTTCGCATCAGTCATATCGCCCTCGATTTGCAGCTCGATCACCCGGGGGCTCAGATTGAAGGCAGTGCCGAGCTGAGCATTGTTCGCGTCGATCCGCGAGCCACAGAGCTGCGGCTGGACGCGGTGGAATTCGACATCGACAGCGTGCATGTACGGGCAACGCGCAAGCGTGGGCGGGCGAGCAAGAACCAACCCTGGCGGGCCGCTGAAATCGTCTACGACGGCGAGCAGCTCCACGTACGGGTTGGTAGCGAGCTGGACGCGGCGAGCTTACGTGTGCGCTATCGCGCGGCGCCTCGGCGGGGCATGTACTTCCTGTCGCCCGACGAGGCGGTGCCGGATCGGCCCGAGCAGATCTGGACACAATGCCAGGACGAGGACGCCCGGCACATCTTCCCATGCCATGACAAACCCCATGTGCGTCAGACCATGGACGTACGAATTTCGGTCCGTCCCGGCTGGTTCGTCTTGTCAAACGGTCAGCTGTCGAGCGGCAAGCGCCGACAGCGCGAAGGCCACTTCCACTACCGAATGCGCGAGCCTTTGCCGAGCTACCTGTTCAGCGTCGTAGCTGGCAAATTCGCGGTGCTCGAGGATCACTTGGGCGATCTGCCGGTGACCTACTACGTGCCGCCTGGGCGCGAGCAAGACGGCCGCCGCACCTTTGCCAAGACGCCCGAGATGATCCGCTTGTTCGCGCAGCGCACGGGCATGCCCTACCCATGGTCGAAATACGCTCAGATCGTGGTCAGTGACTTCATTTTCGGAGGCATGGAGAACACCTCGGCCACGACCATGTATGCGCACATCCTGCTCGACGAAAGAGCAGCCATCGACGTCAGCTCCGATGGTCTGATCGCGCACGAGCTGGCCCATCAGTGGTTCGGCGACCTGGTCACCTGCCGCGACTGGTCCCACGGCTGGCTCAACGAGGGCTTCGCCACCTTCTTCGAGCACGTTTGGCGCGAGCACGACCTGGGCACCGACGAATATCTGCACGGGCTACGCGGCGATCTTCACGCCTACCTGGGTGAAGCGAGCTCGCGTTACCAGCGACCCGTGGTCTGCTCGGACTACGAGGCGCCCATCGACATTTTCGATCGGCACCTCTACGAAAAAGGCGCCCTGACTTTGCACCTGCTGCGCTCGCAGCTCGGCGACGAGATCTTCTGGAAGGGTGTAGGCCGCTATCTCACTAAGCATGCGGGCGGCGTGGTCGAGACCCGCGATCTGCAGCGCGCGCTCGAAGAGGTCAGCGGCGACAGTTTGGAGCAGGTATTCGAACAGAACCTGTTTCGGGCGGGCCATCCCAACCTCGAGGTGACCGTCGCTCACAGCTCCGACATGCTCGCAATCACTGTGAAGCAACAGGGCGGCGGCTCGAGCGGCCCGTTCTGTGTGGATCTCGACTTCGACGTCGCAGTCACAGATGGGCCGGTAGAGCGCTACACGCGGCGCGTGGACAGCCGGCGTCATACTTTTTCTTTCGCAGGCAAGCGTCCTCGCTTCGTTGTCGTCGATCCCGATCTGCGGGTGCTCGGTCGGGTGCGCACGCGGGCGCCAGCCGACATGTTGCGTAGTCAGCTCGCCGAAGCGCCTACCGCCCGGGGTCGCGTGTTGGCTGCCGAGGCGCTGGGCAAGCGTAGCGATCCTGCGACCATCCGCGCGCTCGGTGACGCCATCAGCCGGAGCCGGCAGTTCTGGGGCGTGCGGGCGGCGGCATGCAGCGCCTTGGGCCGCATCCGCTCTAGCGCAGCCTTCGAACGATTGGCTCGGGCGGCGCGGGTGAAGCACCCCAAGGTACGCCGCGCCGCCGTCGTAGCGCTCGGGCAATTCAAGACGCCCGCGGCCGCCGCGCTACTGGGACGAGCTGCGCGAAGCGATGCCAGTGTGTTGGTGGCGGCGGCGGCTTGCAGGGCGCTTGGATCGACCCGCCAACCAGCGGCCCTCGAGGTGCTCTCCGAGCTCATCGATCGTCCTTCATGGGCTGACGCGCTGCGCTCCGGAGCGCTCACCGGCCTGGCGCGCCTGGGTGACAAGGAAGCGATCGCGATCTTGAGCGACAACACCAAATATGGCGTACCGAATCGCGGCCGCCGCACCGCCATCGCGGGTTTGCCAAAACTGAGCCACGATCGCGAGACCCGAGAGCTACTCGAGGAGCTGCTGCGCGATGAAGATCCGCATGTGCGTGTCAGCGTGGCCGAAGCGCTGGGCGAGCTTGGTGATATCAAGGCGGGCGTAGCGCTGCGGGTGCAGCTCGACCGCGATCTGGACGCGCGCGTGCGGCGAAGGATCCGGGAGGTGCTGCGTGATCTCGGCGGGGCTGATGTGCGCGAAACGCGACGATTGCGCGAGGAGGTAGAGGAGCTGCGCCGAAAGCATGGCGAGCTCCAAGCTGAGCTCGGCCGCTTCGAAGAGCGACTCAAGGCGCAAGAAAAGCCCACCAGAAAACGTAAAACCCGCCGGCGCAAGCCAAAATCCACCGGCTGACGCGGTGGGTAAATCGGGCTACGCCAAGCCCATGAGCGAGCAAACCAAGAGCGAGCAACCGAGCCCGGTTCGGCTAGATCGACGGGGCAACGTTGGAATTCTCACCATCGACCGTGAGCGCCGCCGCAACGCCTTGTCGCGAGCGACCCTCTACGCATTCGGACGCTTGGGCGGGGAGCTGATCGCTGATCCACAGGTGCGCGCGATCATCATCACTGGCGCGGGCCAGCAAGCCTTCTGCGCAGGTGCTGATCTCAAAGAGCGACAGACGATGAGCCCCGACGACATCAGGCATCAGGTGGGCTTGTACCGTAGCGAGCTCGGCCCGCTCGATCGCAGTCCCAAGCCAGTCGTGGCTGCGATCAACGGTGCGGCGCTCGGCGGCGGGCTCGAGCTGGCCATGGTGTGCGATCTGCGGATTGCCGTGCCCACTGCGGTGCTCGGTTTGCCTGAAACGACCTTGGGTCTCATCCCTGGGGCTGGCGGCACGCAGCGTATCGCCCGGCTCGTCGGCGAGGGCCGCGCGACTGAGATGATCTGCCTGGGCAGTAGGCTCAGCGCACAGCAAGCGCTCGATTGGGGGCTGATCAATCGTATCGTTCCCGAGGGCGCGGACTTGCTCGAAGATACTTTGGAGTGGCTGGCGCCGATTGCCAATGGTGCGCCCATCGCCCAGTCCGCTGCCTTGCGGGCCATTCGCGCTTCCCATGAGGTTCCTTTGGACCGCGGGCTCGAGCTCGAGAGCGTCTATTACGACGAGACTTTGCGCAGCCAAGATCGACTCGAAGCCCTGGCAGCATTTGCTGAGAAGCGAAAGCCGGTTTTCAAGGGCGAGTAGCGATTCAAATTGCGCTCGACGGCGATGCGCTCAGCGATAAGGGCCGGATTTGCCGTCGAGCATACGCTGAGCGACGGGGGAGCCGGGCCCATCGGTGTCGACGACCCAGCGCAGACCCTCATCGCCTCGGTTGGCCGTGAGCCAGTCGAAGGTGCGAGTCGCCTCGGCCGACAGCTGTTGGGCGGTGTAGACGTGGGCCAGGACCATGTTGCGCGCACCAGTGCACTTGTCTTCGGGGACGGCGACAGCGAGCTGATGGGCGCAAGCCGCGTCGCCGGCACGAACCAGCACGAGGGCGCGGCAGAGATCGCGAACGTATGCGTGATTCGAGCCCTCAGAGAGACTTGGTAGCGCGTCGTACGCAGCCTGCGTCGCGGACTTGTCGTTCATGTAGGCTGCCAGCGTGAGGCGCATGATCGCGGCGAGCTCGAGCTCGAACATGTTGAGCGCGCCTACCTCGATACCGTCGAGCACAGCCAGAGCGTCGCGGTAGTAGCGCCCCTGCAACAGCACCCGAACGGCCGCTAGCAACTCCAAGCTCTGAACTGGCTTGTCCTTGCCAATCACCTCGACCATCTCGAGGATGCGCGCTCGCACCGACTCGCGGATGGTGGGATCCCGGATTTGCCTGCCAAGCTTCTCGATGCGCTCGATGCGAATCTCATGGGAGTAGAGCAGGATGACCGCCAGCATGATCAAGGCGACGGTGATGGCTGTGGTGATCCACTGGTTCGCCAGCCCAACATGCTTCTCGAGCACCCATGCGATAGCGGCCGCCAGGAGCACCACTGCGATCTCGATCATCAGCACGCCTCCCAGGAAGACCAGGACGCCGCGCGTGCCTACTTCGAGAAGATGGCTCCGACGCTTGAACAAGAAGTAAGTGGCCGAGCAAACCACGGAGATTGCGATCGCGGTGAACACCTCGTGCCCAAGCGAGTAGCACGACCTACATGTGGCGGCCCGGGTAAGGACGTCGTGGGTTAGCGCTCCAAAATCGCCGAATGGAGAACTTTTTGAGGCCCTAGCGCCGCTACAGCTCGAGAATGTTCTCCATTCGGCGATTTTGCCCCGCTCAACCTCTATGGGGTTGCCGTCATGCCGTCATTGAGCCTTGGACGGCAGCCACAGGCGGCGGCCTCGGCAGCCACAGGCGGCGGCCTAGCCAAAGTCGCGGGGCCTCAGGCGCGACGGGTTTGCTCGTTCTTGCTCGAAACCAACGGGCCGATGACATCGACGCGTTTGTTCGGATCGAGACACCACAGCACCAACTTTCGAACTGAGCCCGGCGTTGGGCCCAAGTCATGCTTCTTGAACTGGGGGCAGCGCACCCAAACGTCCTTTTGGCCGTCGAGGCCGGGAAATTCGGGGCCCGATACCAGAACCGGCAAGTGATCCACCGCGGCTTCGTCCCACGGCGGAAACGGCGGGAAGAGGACAGGAATCGACACGACGAAACGCTTGTCGACGGAGGCGACGTGCATCGTCCACTCGTCGTTCGCGTGCCACACGAAGTCCCTTCCATCGATGTGGATCTTCCGCCTCCGGTGCGTTCGGATGGCCATGTGTTGAATCAGGGCGCGAGCCAGATCTCCATCGAGGACGACCAACAAGTCTGACGGCATGCCGTCCGCACGCAAGCGTACCACTTGGCTCGCACTTCAGTCGCCCAGCATGGGCGGGGGTGTTCCATCCTTCCATTGGGTATGCTCCCAGCCATGAGCAACATCAACGTCGTGCGCAACCCGAGTCCTGCGCAGCTCGAGGAGCTGGGCGTGAGCAACTGGCCAACCTGGGACAAGGAGCCGAGCGAGTTCCCGTGGCACTACGGCGAGGCAGAGACCTGCTACCTGCTCGCCGGTGACGTAGTGGTCACCCCTGACGGGGGCGAGCCGGTGCAGGTGGGCAAGGGAGATCTGGTGACCTTCCCAGCGGGCATGTCCTGCCGCTGGAACATCCGCCAAGCCGTCCGCAAGCACTACCGCTTCGGCGGCTGACTAGTCGAGCTCGAACATTCGCCAAACAGCCAGAAGCGCAGTTGGCTCAGGGACAGAGAGGCACCTCCGTCGCAGTCAACTTGTTCACGGTGGTGCCGTCGCCGAGTTGGCCGTTGTAGTTTTCGCCCCAGCACCATGGCGTTCCATCCTGCTTGCGAACACACATGTGGCCATCACCCAGTGCCACTTCGACCACGTCCGTACCGAAGGTCGAAGCCTGTGTTGGTGTGGAGTAGCCCGTCGGCGTTCCGTCGCCGAGCACGCCGCCTTGGCCCCAACACCAGAGCGTGCCATCCTGCTTGCGGGTGCAGGTTCTCCACCCGCCGAGCACTACCTCAATGACCGCAGTGCCGAGCGCAGCAACTTGAACGGGGCTGTCCTTTTGCAGACCCGAGCCGATGCCAAGTTGGCCGTCCTGATTCAAACCCCAACACCAAAGCGATCCGTTCTGCTTACGCGCACATGTGTGCCCGTATCCCAGCGACACCTCGACGACAGAGGCGAGCAAGGGAACTTGAACCGGGTTGTGCTTGTCCGTGGTCGTTCCGTCGCCGACTTGGCCGAAGAGGTTGCGTCCCCAACACCAGAGCGTGCCGTCTTGCTTCCGGGCGCACGTGTGGTGGTAGCCTAGCGCCACCTCGGCGACGGCGGCGCCAAGGCCCGCAACCTGTACGGGTGCTGACTTGTTAACCTCCGTACCGTCGCCTAGCTTGCCCGCGAGGTTGATACCCCAACACCAGAGCGTACCGTCATGCTTGCGCGCCCACGTGTACAAAAAGCCCATAGCCACCACGACCACCGACC
>CAZRGL010000027.1:10770-38278 GCA_964599485.1 uncultured Polyangiaceae bacterium | reverse complement strand
GAAACGACCGGCACACTCTTGACGGCCGCGCCAGCCGCCAACTGGGCGTCGGCCTCGGACTGGAGCGTGGGCGCGTTTTTCTTGCGAACCGGCCGGCGACTTCGTGGTGGAGGCGGCGGCCGGCTGCTCGCTTTTCGACTCGAGGTCTTGGGCGCCGCGGGCCGCGAGTCGCGGCGCGCCGGGGCCCGCTCCGACTTCCGCCGCGGCGGTGGAGGCGGCTGTGACCCTTTGCGCTTCGACTTCTTTCGCCGGCCCTTCCTAGCTTTGGATAGAGCGGCTTCCTCGTCCTTGGTGCGAACGCGGGTGACGGTTTCTTCGTCGTCGTCGGCGGCGCGTCGCGCTGCGCCTTCGGCCCACAAGCCGTCGATGTTGGTCGAGCCCGGCTTGCGCTCCACGTCGGGCGGCTTGCTGCTGGCCGGAGTGCTCGAGCCAATGGCAGGGAGCTTTGGCGCCGGGGGGATCATGAGTCCAGCAGCCGACTTCTTCTGTTTTGCCGGCGGGCTGTCGCTGATGCCGATCATCGTCTTTTGGGCGGCCTTTTGGGCACGCAAAGAGGCGATGTCGACCATGTTGGCTGGCTTGCGCGAGCTCGCCACACCTGGATCAGGAATGGATGGAGTCGGCGCCGTCTTTGCGCCGAGCGTGGCAGGCCGCGTCTTGCTCAACGTGTCGAACTCGCCCACGAGCTCTGGGACGGATGCGGCCGGAAGCCAGCTGCGCATACCGCGCTTCCAAACCAGGGTGCTCGGCTTGAGCCGCCCTTCCGCCAACGCGACGCGCAACTCTTCCCCCCGAAGAAGGCGCTGCACACCTTCTTCGTCAGTCCATCTCCACTGCTCGGGTGAGGCCAAGACAGTCGTCTCCTAGTGCTCGGGTGGCATTGGCCAGCCGATGCTGATCACCCACATATCAATAGCTTGGCAGGGGCGCGAGGTCACGCGGTTCGTTTTCAGGCAAGAAAATGAAACTAGCCGCCGGCCACCGCGATGTTAATAGCATGAGGTTGTTTTTGCGATGGTCCTCGAGGTTGCTCGCCCTGGTGAGAATTCTCGTGGCGCGCGCGCTCAGCTGGGTCGTCGAGACTGCAGCACCAAATCGTTGTGCCTGCTGCGACGAGGCGCTCGACCGCACGGCGGTGTTCTGCGCGCCTTGCGCCACGACGGTGATGTCGCAGGTGGGAGGGAGCGAATCCACGATTGCGTTTGCTCAATACGGCGGAGCGGTGGCGGTGGCGATTCAACGTTTGAAATATCGAGGTAGGCCGGAGCTCGCGGCGCCACTTGGCGAGCTGTTGCGAAGCGTCGCGGCGGCGCATGGTTTGCGAGCTGAGCTCGTCATTCCAGTGCCCCTCCACCCCTGTAGGTTGGCCGAGCGGGGCTTCAACCAGGCGGGCTTGTTGGCGCACCGCATTTGCCACGACTTGGGGGCGAAGCTGAGCACCTCAGTGCTGCGCCGCTGCCGTCATACCCCTCCTCAGGCAGGCCTGAGCGCCACCGAGCGCGCCGACAACGTCCGCGCGGCATTCACCATCAACAAGCCATGGCGACTGCAGGGCAAGCGTGTCGTCCTGGTCGACGATGTGCGCACGACCGGCGCCACGCTCGAAGCCTGCCGCACGCGGCTGCTCGCCGCAGGCGCCAAGGAAGTGAAGTGCTTGGTCGTCGCAATCGCCGAGCCAAAGTAGGCCCGCGCGCGTCCGTAGCGCCCCTAGAACGACCAACGTTTAGGACCGTAGCGAAACGCACGTTCGCCGTGCACGGACTTCGAGCCGAAGGAGGCTGAAAGGAGTACGCGGCGAAGATCGCGTGAATGCGGGTGTTGCAGCAGGTTTTAAAACCTAGGGCTTCATCGCGACTTCGGTCACGGACTGGCAGGCCACACGCAGAGGACGGCCTTGGCTCAACCAGCGTGGGCCCGGAAGCTTGCCGATGCGCACGAAGGTGGGTTTCTCGCACGCCACCTCGAGCTTGGCTCCAACCGGTCCAATCGCCCTCGTGTAGAAGTACACTTGACCGCCTTGCTCCCCATTGAAGGACACGATGAGGTAGCCCTTGGTCGGAGGCAAATTCGAGCCGTCGCCACCTGCGCTGGCTGCAGCGGTCGGCGCTGCGCTTGCAGAAGCCGACGCTGCCGAAGCGCTCGATGACATCGTGGTAGCGCCGCTGGCTGACCCCGACTTTGTGCTCGGCGCGATTGAAGCAAGCGGCTTGATCGTCCGTTTCGGCCTGGTTGGCCCCGCGGTCGCGAGGCTGGGCGACGCGCTGGGCCCCGGCAAAGGCTGATCATCTTGACTCTGGGACAGCCACACCCCGATTGCCATGACGATGCAAGCGACGATGAAGGTCAAGGCGATGGCCTTGAGCATCGAGATGGGCTTCTTCTTGGGGGGCACGACTTCTCCCCAGGGGGAGGCCACCTCGTTCGAGTGCGCGTCGTCGGTAGGGGGACCGTCAACTGTCGACTCTTGGGGCGACTCTACATCCTCGGCCGCAGCATCGTCGGAAGCCTCTTCTGGCGGCGCCGGCTCCACTGGCGGCGCCTGCTCCGCCACTGCTTCAACTGCGACGGGATCGGATGGCTCTGTCTCTGACGCCAGCGTATCGATGATCGATCGGTCTGGTGGGTCAATCACCGCGGCCGACAATTCCGGCGGCAAATCGAGATCAGGCGGCGGCGTCGAGCCGGAGGGCGGCGGCTCCTCGTCCAAAACGGACAGATCGGCCAGCGGGCTGCCTTCCTCTTCTTCCGGCGGCGCGGAAGGAGGGCTGAGGGGCTCCTCCAACCGCGAGGGAGGCTCTTGTAGCGCGCTCAGACTCTCGACCGCGTCATCCACAGCCCGGTCGAAGGCCGCGAGATCGGGATCCTTGTCGGGCTCTGTCGGCGATGGTTCCGACGATGTCGGCGGGGAAGGCTTGCTCGACCGCCTCTTTTCGGCGTCCCAAGAGAGCTCGTCGTCAACCTCGATTCCTCCCAAGGCGGAGTCGGGATCGGAAGGGCCAGAAGTAGACTCACGGGCAGTCTTCCAGTCCACGCCCTTGGCGAGGGGTGGCGAAGGGGTTTCGAGGGCACTCAGCCCCTCGTCCTCGCCCGCTTCGGAGCTGTAGCCCAACAGGGTGCGTTGCTTAGACCGCAAAGGGGGCAACTTGGCTTTCTTCGAGCCCAACGGCGGAAGCTTCTTGCCACCGGGAATGGCGGGCCGGCGTGGGGGCAGCCTCACTGGGGGCTTGGGCTTGGCCCCGTCGATCTTGCCTCCCAAAGGCCGTGTCTTGATCTCTGGCCTGGTCGACTTGCTTCCCGTCAGATTGGTGCCCTTGCGCAGCGGCTCCACGGCCGCGGCGAGCGCGGCTTTGCCCTCTGCTGAGGCCCCGCCTTCGCCAAACCACTGCTCGAGCTCCATGCTCGTGATCTTGCGTTTGCCCAAGGAGGTCTCGAGCGCTCGCTGTAATGGCTCGCGCAGGGGCTCTGGGACCGAATCACCGAGCTCGGCGACAGTCAGAGTTTGCTCGGCGCCAGGCTCTTTGCCCGCGCACAATGCCCACACGACCGCAGCCAAAGAGTAGATGTCTCCGCGAGGAGTGATTCGCCCACCACCTCGCTGCTCCGGAGGAACATAACCGTCGACCCCCTTGACGCCCGCCACGCCAACCAAGGAAGCCAGACCAAGCCCTTCCACCCGCACCTGACCATCCCATGCGATGGTTATCTGTGATGGCGACAAGTGGCCGTGGCAGACGCGCACGAAGTCGTCGTTCTCGTCAGTCGCCGAATGAGCTTGCTCGAGCGCACCGGCAACTTGCTCGCCCACAAACGCGATCGCTTTGGAGTCGAGGCTTTCGCCCAGCTGTCCCAACTTGGTCAGCAGCTGCGCAACGTTGGCGCCCTCGTGGCTGGGAAAGACCACGGCGAGCTTGCCATCGTGCCAAAAAGTCTCCAAAGCACCATTGACCGCAGGGTGGACCAACTGGCCACCGATCTTGGTTTCCCGCTCAGCGTCCTCCCAACCATCGGCGTCCTCGTGCTTGGCAAGCAGCCGAAGCGTGCACGCCTTGCCGTCCGACGAGCTCACCAAGAAGGCTTCGCCCTCGCCGGGCAGCTCCTCGTCAACGCTGTATGCTCCGATGCTCCTAGTCATTTCGGTCGCTTGCTGCGAGTTGTGCGGAAAAGACTCCGGGTCTGAGAAAACCGATCGAAGCCTAGGCGACCAAGTCTCAAACGTCCATCACACAAGGCATCTTCAGCCCAGGCGCAAGCGTCCAAGAATCGGAACGTGGTCGCTGAGCCCGAAAAAGCGATGTCGAGGCTGACCTGCTTGCCCCAGGGGAGCGCTGCCATCGAAATCGAGCCAGGTGACGCTGGGCGAAGAGTAGATGCGATCGATGTTCATCCGTTTCTTCATGAACCCGGCCGTCGACCAGGCGCGCAAGCGCTCACCAACCAGGCCCTTGGTCTCGGCGAGCGCGTCGACCAAGCCGTTTTCCTCGCGCAGCCAGCGGTCGACTGGTGATCCTGGCAGCGAATTGAAGTCGCCAACGAGGACCATGTGCTCACTGCGCCGTCGGTAGCGAATGACCTCCATGAGGCGTTTGGCTTCGAGCAATTGGTTGGGCCCGAAGCCGAGCCGCCCTTTGGCAGTCAAGAACTCTGGATAGAAGGGGCCGGGCAAGCTAATTTTTGTGTTGAAAACATCCAAGTGCCCGAATCCAGCGCAGCGAAGCGAGAGGTGGGCGCAAATACGCGTCTGCTTGAGCGTCTTGGCGCCGCGCCGATGCGTAATGTCCCCCGCCTCGCGTCCGGCGTTGTGCGACACGATCTCGAGTCGCGGGCGCACCAGCATCGCCAAACCGGTGGTGTACAGCGCGGTTTGCTTCGTCAATCGGTAGGTGTGCGCGGGGAAATAATGAGCTTGGTAGCGCTCGCTGATCCCGAGGCGCCCCATGGTGCGGTCGAGCTCCGCCATCAGCTCTTGCAGCTGCGTTCGGCGCCGCCGCGGCCGCCACGTCACCAGGGAAGAGCGAAGCGAACGCGCCTCGACCTCCTGGAGGCAAACGATGTCGCAGAGCGGCTTGAGGCTCGCGAGGGTCGCGGCGATGCGTCGCAGGCCCAATCGTGTAGACATCACGCCCTTGGTCCCGTGACCAAAGTAGCGCACGTTGTATGTCATCAGGCGTAGCGTCGACATCAGGCTCAGTAAGCCGTTATACCGTAGTGGGGCCTAGCCTGTCGTGATGCGGATGCGAATGCGAACCTGATGCGCTGGCGCATGAACGCGCGGTTGGTTATCGTCACGAGGTGGCCAAGACAGTCATCGTCTCTGAAGAGACCATTCGAAACTTGATCGAGGCGCACGCCTCAATGGCGGCCTGGTACTACCAGATGGGCGACGTTCTGCGCAGCGCCAACGTCGCTGTCGAACCGCCCAGCGACGAGCAACGTCGCACCTACCTGGCGCAGGTTGTCTTGCACTACCCAGAAGTCGCACCGGTGGCCGAGACGATCAGCACGCCACGCCCTTTCGTACCGCCTCCAGCCATCGCAGCACCCGCCGCTGTGGTCGAGAACGAGGGGGTGGTCATCGCTCCGCCCCCCGAAGATCATCAGGAAGCCCCGGCCATGATCCCGACTGAGCCCGGACCCGCACCCGCGGCGGCGCAGCAGAGTCCGCCCAGCGGCGCACCCCAAAGCGAGCATCCACCGCCGCCCCCGCCCATGGTTGATCCCAGCAAGGTCAAGTACGACTGAGTTTGACGTCAGCGGGCGGTCGGGGCGACGCGGTGCGGGCTAGGGCGCTGCAGGCAGGTACGGGAACCCAGCGTTGAAAGCATCGACGACCGATTGGGGGGCCTTCACGCCGTCATCGAGACCGCTCGACCCGTTGCCTGAAAGCAACGAGTAGCTCGTCTCCACGACATCCATCGGTGGCGTGCGGTCTGGCCCAATCCCAAGGCTTTGGCCTCGACGCCGAAGTAGGCTGGGTCGCCCGAGCCGCTGCTGAGCTGCAATTTGTCATTGGCGAGCAGAGCCGCCAACGCGTCGTAAGCTCCAGCAGCCTGAGGCTCGCCCCCACTGTCGGCCAGCGGTTGGTTGCCGCAGCCTGCCTTCTTGGGATCGGCATCATCTGGAAGGTCCAGCGCGTCCCATATTCCCAACGACGCCACGAAGTCCACCCTGTGATCCCACGGCCATGAGAACGCGTGGTCGTTGCCGTTGTAGCTGTCCTGCTTGATGCCGCGGGAAATGCTCTCGACGAACCCTGCGTGAGCGATGATGTTGATCAACGGCCGGCCGGCACGATCGATTTGGAACCCGAGTTTCGGGGGCGGCGCCCAGCCACCGCTACCGCCTCCCCCCGCCATGCTGGAGGTAGATGCGCTGCCGCCGCCGCCCGCCGTGGCGCTGCTCGCGGTCGAGGTGCTCGGCATCGGGTTGCCACTCTTGCACGTGCTGGCCGCCAGGCTGAGCAGCGCCACCGCTCCAAGCATCATGCCGAGCTTCATGGCGCTACGGTCATTGGCGCTCATTGGAGCTCCTTGACGTGGGTGCTGGCCCAAACGGAGAAGATTTCGCCCTCACCCTCGAACAAGCTGGTGTCGACCTCCATCACGAGGGCGAGCGCACTGTTGCTGGCGTAGCTGTCGCTCGAATCACCGGCGAGCTCGCTCTTCACTTGATCGACGGTGGCCTGATCGAGCTTGGGGCAGCCCGAAGCGTATTTGGGCGGATTGACCCATCCCAAGACGGTCTGTCGCACCACTTCGAAGCCACCTGCATGATAAAACGCCGGATCCTTGTGCAGCCCAGCGTGCAGCTTCACCTTGCCGTCCTCACTGCTGAGCGCATCGCTCGGGTCACCGCTGACGAAAGCGACATTGCCGACCCAGCAGCTCACCTGACTGTTGCTCGCGAACTCGCAGATGATGTCCGTCGTAGTGCCTTGTTCGGGATCGTCGCCGCTGGCTGCATGCCGAGTGACATGAAACGCCAGCTGAACGCTGGGATCGAAGTCCGAAGGCGCCTGGTTGCCACCCAGGGTCTGAATCATGACGACCTTGCTGTTGTCACCATCCTTGCTGAGCCAAGCGTAGAGGTCGTTGATGTCGGCCGCGGCTGAAGAGGCCGCAGCTGGACCGTCGGCATGGTCGGACGCGAGTGCCGATCCAGCGAGCAGTGCCGCCGCAACGGTTCCCGTCCATTTCGCCCACAATCTCATCTCAGTGCTCCTTGATTCACTTCGGGCGCCTGAGGCCCATGTCGCACGCAGTCTACATTCTCGCACAGTTGCGGCAGGTTTTTTTCGCGCCCCGCCACTGACGCGGTGAATAATCCGGGCTAGATACCTCAGCCATGTTCGACGCCGCACGCCCCCAATTCGCCCAGGCCCTCGAAGAAATTCGCGCAGCTGGCCTCTACAAGGACGAACGGATCATCACCACGCCCCAAGGCGCCCTCATCGAAACCGCCGGCCCGGAGGTCCTTATCTTCTGTGCCAACAACTACGTCGGACTATCATCCCATCCGGAGTGCCGCGTTGGCGCCCGCAAGGGGCTCGACTCGCATGGCTTCGGCCTGTCGAGCGTGCGTTTCATTTGTGGCACTCAAGACATCCACAAGCAGCTCGAAGACAAGATAAGCGCCTTCTTCGGAAGTGATGACACCATCTTGTACACGTCTTGTTTTGATGCCAATGGCGGACTGTTCGAGACGTTGCTCGGCCCCGAGGATGCCATCATCAGCGACCAGCTCAACCATGCCTCGATCATCGACGGTGTCCGACTCTGCAAGGCCGAACGGCACCGCTTCGCCAATGGCAACATGAACGAGCTCGAGCAGATTCTCCAGAAGACCTCGGGCAAACGCCAGCGACTCATCGCCACCGACGGCGTCTTCTCGATGGATGGTTATCTGGCCAAGTTGGACCAGATTTGCGACTTGGCCGACAAGTACCGAGCGATGGTGATGGTGGACGATTCCCACGCCACCGGTTTCGTAGGCCCCAACGGGCGCGGCACCCCCGAGCACTGCGGCGTGCTCGATCGCATCGACGTCATCACCTCGACACTCGGCAAGGCCCTCGGCGGAGGTAGCGGCGGCTTCACGACGGGCCGCAAAGAGATCGTCGAGCTGTTGCGGCAACGCTCACGGCCCTACCTATTCAGCAACTCGGTCGCCCCGCCCATCGTCGGTGCCGCGCTGGCGGTGTTCGACATCCTGGAGCGCGACGATCGGCCGCGCAAGCAACTGATGGCCAACACGGCTCAGTTCCGTGCAGGTGCAGCGGAAGCCGGCTTCGACATCAAAGAGGGGATCCATCCCATCGTTCCGGTCATGATTGGTGACGCCAAGCTGGCCACCGAGCTCGCCGACAAGCTGCTCGAGCAAGGTATCTACGTGATCGGCTTCTCGTTCCCGGTCGTGCCCCGTGGCGAAGCGCGGGTGCGGGTTCAGTTGAGCGCAGCCCACAGCAGCGAGGACGTCGCCCGAGCGGTTGGGGCGTTCGCCGAGGTCGGCAAGGCGCTGGGCCTGGTGTGAGGCCTACTTCTTCTTCTTGATGCCGAAGCGGAACGCTGGCCCTGTCTTCTTCTTCGTCGGCACGACGACCCGCTTCTTGTCCGAAGGAGTCGGTGGCTGGGCTGGCCTCACCACCCGCTTGACATGGCGACTGGTTGGGCGAATGTGGATCCAGCCGGGCGATAGCTCGCCGGGCCCGCTGGGCCAGTGGATCAACACCCAATCCTTGTAGTTGCCTTTCAAGTCCACCAACGTGTTGGCCGCCAGCCCAGTCAGTTTCTTTGAGCTCAAATCGGCGGCTTGATGGACGTTGAAGGACTTGAGCAACTTCACCGTGCCGCCCATCTTGGTCATCTCTGGGTACTCGGCGACCTTGTCATCGCCATCGCTAGCCGCTGCGCTCGAGGTGTCGGTGGCCGCCGCTGGCTCGGGCTCGGGCGCAGGCGCCGGATCCGGGGCCGCCTCGGTCTCCTCGGATTCGTCTTCGCGCTTGTCGCAACCGCTGAGACTCAAGCTGAGCCCCGCCAGCACGATGATGAGGATTCCGGCAATACTTCTTGTGATGGTCATAGCGCACTCTCCCCTTTGGCTCGTTCTAGGGTTTCGGCTTTGGTGGCGTAGTTTTCGAGTCGGGGGGCCTGTTGGTTAGACACTTCTGCAGCCCGCCGAGCAGTTGGCTGGGCGCCCCGGTGGGCAGCTTTGGTGAGCCCAGCACGTTGACGAACAGGCGATCCCAAGAGAGACCGCCACGAGGATCCCAGCTCCACCATACGAACATGGCACGCCCCTTGATGTTCTGGAAGGGCACGCCTGCCCCAAGGCCCCCCTTCCAGCTGCGCGAGTCATGGCTGTTGTTGCGATTGTCACCCATCACCCACACTTCGTTGGGCTGCACCGTGTACGGGCCCTGCAACATGCCGCAGAAGCCGGAACGACATACGCGACCGAGGCCGCAGTCCTTGTCTTGCTTGCACGAGGTCGTGCGCAACTTTTCGTCGTGCATCGTCAAGAAGGACTTGTCCGCCATGTACTCCAAGTAGAGATGCCCCATCGCCCCATAGGACATTTGGATGCGACCCACGTAGCAAGAAGGTACCAACCAACCGTTGATCACCGGCCTGCCGCTGACCACCTCGAGGGTGTCTCCAGGCAGAGCGATGACACGCTTGATGAAATCCTGGTCCTTGTTCTCGGGAAACTTGAAGACCATCACATCACCACGGGCCGGCGGCAGTCGCTCGTACAGCCGGGTGTCGCTTCGCGGTAACAAGGGGCCATATGCGTACTTGGCCACGAAGATGTGATCGCCGATTGCCAGCGTGGGGATCATCGAGCCGCTCGGGATCTTGAAGGCCTCGATCACGAAGAAACGCAACACCAGTGCCACGGCCACCGCCACGCCGATCGACTCGGCGTACTCGCGGGCCTCGCTCTTGCGCCAACGCCGCAGATGCTTGGTTACCAGCTCGTCGAGTGTCTCTCGTGCACGCAAGAACCGGTCTTCGCGGAACTTGGCCGCCAACATCGCGGTTTCGAGCTTGTCGACCGCCTTGTTGAGCTTGTCTCGCTCAGTGCGACCGAGCGCCCGACTGACCTCGCTGTCGCGGGCTTTCATGATGCGCCGCGTCTCCTCAATCAAATGAGCTGCGTCATCATATTTGGAGCGCAGACGCGCTGGCAGATCGGTACGGCCCAGGATGCCGGTCGCGCCGGACAAGGGCAGCCGATGGCGCAGCTTCCAGAGCACCATCGCGAAGAAGGTGAAGAACAGAATGGTGGCCGGAACCTGCTGCTCGCCCACGAAGGTCCTGATCACGCCCGCATCGATGGCGAAGCCTTTGGGCTTGATCAAGCGCACGGCAGCCACCGCGAGCGCCGCAGGCACGGCGAACATCCAGACCAGGAAGAACAAGTAGCGCCAAAGCGGCGAAACACGACCTACGAGGGGCTGGTCGAGATCCTCCCCTGGCTCTAGTGGCTCATCCTGCGCCTCGTGGACGCCACTGTCTTCAGCTTCGGGTTCGGCGGTCAAGGTGTGTTCTTCTGAAAGTGCCCAGCCAACCCCTGCCGGGACTTGCTAGCCCAATTGGGCGGCGGCAGCTCGATAGCCCCTACTCGAGGCTCGACGGAAAACGTGACGGTCATTTAGCAGGGCGGGCAGGGCTTGTCAGTCAGCTTCGCCAAGTTGGACCGCATAGCTGACCAAGGCTGCGCGATCGTCGCGCCGCCCCCCTGCGGGGGCCGTCTTGCCTGCTGTCGCCGTGTTGTCGAATACCAAGTAGTACTGTCCGGCGGGTAATTTGAGCTGACGGCGATACTGCACCGGTGGCGCGCCTGGAACGGCGACCGACTGCTGGATGACATCTTCGAATAGGGCAGGCTGCTGCGGCGCGGAGGTGTTGCCGTAGTGCTCGTACTGGCTCAGCCAAACCCCACCCGATGTAATCGGCACGACCAGTAGGTCGACTGCTGGAGCGCCATCGACCACGGCGGTCAGGTGGAGCGCTTGCTCGGACGGATCGGTGATCTTGAAAGGTCCCGCGTAGTCGCGCTGATTGGTGTGCAGCTCGCTGCGTTCGTTGGCCAGCAGTTGCCAGTCGGAGTCACCACGCGCGAAGGGAACGCCTGCCGGGCGACCGCCCTTGTCGAGCACGCCGAGTGAGAAGCTCACGCTACCATCGCCCTCCCGCAGTACGGTGAAGCCTTGCGCCAGCTGATGCTTGAGCAGCCGCTCGCCGAGCTGCTGGGTCACCTGCTTGACGCTACCGCCGAGCAGCCCTGCGACACCTGCCGCCGCACTGCCTTCACCACGCTCGACCATGATGGCGCGAAATGAGCTCGACTGGGTGTTCTTCTGCTTGAAGTAGACGTACATGGTCGAGCCTTCAACGAAGAAATCGTGCTCGAACTCGACCGCTGCGCTGGCCTCGAAACCCATGCGCCCAGTTACGTTGGTCCAAGCGTAGCCATGGCCCACAAACTGCACGAAGAGATTCTCGTTGGGAAGCTCGCGTACCGAGCACGCGGTGGGGAAGAAACGACCGATGTTGGGATCGCCATCGCGCAGCTTGAGCGGCACGCTACGCCCCTGCATTTCGACGCAGATCTTATTTGTGGCGAAGCCGAAAATCGCCCTTCTGAGGCTGCGATTGCCAGGGTTGTTGATCACGCCCGGCATGAGCCTGACCGCTACCTCGCCACAAGAAGCGCCCATCGCCCCCAGCGCCAACAGCGCGACCAAGAACAAGCGCAATCGGCGCCCTGCGTCGAACATGACGCCAGCATAGGCAAGCGATGGCTCGATTGCGAGCCCCCCTCTCGCATGCTATCCGTTGGCTTGGATCCGATGCAGTCGCCCGTGCATAGGAGACTCGGTCTCAGCGTCGCTGTCGCCGTGCTCGCTTTGGTAGCGATGCTCGGCCGCACGGCTCACATGTTGATCGTGCCTCATACGGTGTGCGCCGCGCATGGCCTCGAGCACGTGGAGTCTGACGAGGCAGGGAGTGCCAACCACTCAGAGAGGGACGCGCTGGCCGAGGACACCGACCGCGGCCACGCGCACGACGACTGCGTCCTGGCCGCTAGCAGCACGCCGAACGAAATGGTGGCGCCCGTGCCGCCCTGCGACCAGCTCGAGATGCTGCTTCCGAGGCAACTTGGAAGCCAAATGTTCCATCGGCGCCGCGGCCTCTTGCTCGGCTTGGCCCCGAAGACCTCGCCGCCCATTTGCTAGCTGACCGCGCGCGCTCTTCGGCGTTTGCCGTTGGCGCATCATCGGGTCCCTCGCAATTGGGTTCAATATGCCAGTTTCCGCCGCCGGCCGGGTGCCGTGGCCGGCAATTCAGGTTTGTGTCGTAGTGACGGCGCTGTCGATGACGGCGACGGCCGAGCCTCGTCCAGAACCTGGACCGCCGCCCGTAAAGGCCGAGTCGCCCGCAAGGGCCGAGTCGCCCGACGAGTTGAGCCCCCAGGAGCTCGCCGAGATACAGGCCGCAGTTGGAGCCGACGCTGCGGCCGCCAAGGAAGAACCGCCTCCCAACACGCCTGCCAAGACCACGAGCGCGGCCAGCTCCTTGGCGGCTTTCCTGCCCGACATCGCGCTGATCGGAGACCTGGTCCTCGCCTACTTCAGCGACGAGGAAGCCCTCAGCGCCGACGGGCACGATCCGAGCAGGACAGGCTTCAACCTGCAGCAGCTCGAGCTATCTTTTTCCAAGAGCGTCGACCCCTACTTCAGGCTCGACGCCAACTTGGTGGTATCCGAGCACGGCGTCGAGCTCGAGGAGGCTTATGCAACCACTTTGGCGCTGCCCGCTAGCTTGCAGGCGCGAGCTGGACTTCTGCTGACACGCTTCGGCCGCATCAACTCCATGCACCTGCACGCTCGAACGTTCATCGAGCAACCCTTCATGTTCGCCAAAGTCTTCGGCGGCGAAGGAAACCGCAACCTGGGCGCTGAGCTATCGTGGCTGGCGCCACTCGATTGGTACGTCGAGCTCGTGGGCTCGACCACCTCCGCCCACGGCGAAGAGACGGCGCGAAGCTTCTTGGGCGAAAGTGAAAAGACTGTACGCTCGCCTCTGGACTTCCAGAACACCCTCGCCATCAAGCAGTTCTTCGCGCTCAGTGACAACTGGTCGCTGATGTGGGGGATGAGCGCCGCCACCGGTCCCAACCCCAACAGCGACAGCGCCCGCAGCGACGTATTCGGCACCGATCTCTACCTCAAATACCGCCCCATCACCCGGGCGAGCTACACCACCGTGGCGCTGCAAGCTGAATGGCTCTACCGGCGTCGCGAAACCGATCCGGGCAAGCTCCTCGACACTGGCGGCTACGCCCATTTGCTGTGGCGCTTTGCCAAGCGCTGGTCGGCTGCAGCGCGCTACGAATATGGCAGCCCGAGCTGGGACGGGGCCGCTTCCATCGCCACCGATCCCCTCGATCCCGAGCAGACCTCGGCCCGACATCGAGGAGCGCTGTGCTTCGCCTTCCGTCCGACCGAATTCTCACGCTTGCGTCTGCAGGGTACGGGCGACTTTCCTGGCTGGCAGCCCGAGCCCAATTGGGCCGTGCTGCTCGGTCTCGAAGTGGTCGCCGGAAGCCATGGTGCGCACAAATTCTAGCTCCTGACGAAACGAGCCCTTCATGAAACTCAGAATCACCCCAGTGCTCATCGGGCTGCTCACCTGGCTGGTCGCGATACCGGCGCGCGCAGATCTTGACATCGTCGCAACCGTGCCGACATTGGCAGCCATCGCTCGTGAGGTGGGCCAGAGCCACGTCAAGGTCCGTGCGCTGTCGCTTCACACCCAAGATCCGCATTCCGTCGACGCCAAGCCGAGCCTGGTGCTTTTGCTCAACAAGGCCGACCTGTTGCTCAGCGTGGGCTTGCAGCTCGAGGCTGGCTGGCTGCCAACGCTGCAGCGAGGGGCGCGTAACGCCAAAATCGGCGTTGGCGGGCGGGGTCATCTGGATTGCTCCACGCTCGTCACACTGCGCGAAAAACCGGTCAGCGTGGACCGCAGCAAAGGTGACGTTCACCCCGGCGGCAATCCTCATTACTTGTTCGATCCGCGCCAGCTCGCTCACGTCGCCATCGGCGCGGCCGCCCGTATGGTCGAGCTCGATCCTGCCAACAGCACCAGCTACAACGCTGGCTTGGCCCGCTTCCTCAAGGGCTTGCACAAGACGCGCAAACGCCTCGCCCGCAAGATGAAGGCCCAGCGGGGCGCGAAGATCATCGCCTACCACAAGTCGTGGGCCTATCTCACCCATTGGCTCGGCCTCAAAGAAATCGCTTTTCTGGAGCCGAAACCAGGCATTCCCCCCAACCCGGGTCACATCGCCCGCGTGCTCGTCGCCGCGCGCGCACACAAGGTCAAGATTGTCATCCAAGAAGGCTTCTATCCCAGCGCAACGGGCAAGCTCATCGCCAACAAGGCGGGCGCCAGCCTGGTGGTCCTGCCGGGCGGTGTCGACTTTCGCCGGGGCCAAAAGGTGACGCAATACTTCGACAAATTGGTAAGCGCCATCTTCACAGGACTGTCGGGATGAACCTGGCCTCGAACAGGACCCGGGCGGACACCAGGATCTGACGACCATGAGCGCCGCGCCCCGCCCGCCCGCTGTCCTGATCGATTGCCGGAAGCTACGCGTCGGCCACAACGGACGCGCGTTGTTGCCGGCGATCGATCTACAGGTGCGTGCCGGCAGCTGTCTGGCCATCGTGGGCCGCAACGGCGCAGGCAAGACGACGCTGCTCGAAACCATGTTGGGTCTCATCAAGCCCATCGCCGGCAGCGTCGAGCGGAGCGGGGAGTTGCGACGACTCTGCTACGTGCCGCAGACGAACGCGTTCGACAAGCTGCTACCTGTGCGCGCCGGCGAAGTCGTCATGCAAGGACGGCTCCGTGACCGGAATTTCCTGCGGCCGTGGCCGTCGAAAACGGATCGGCTAGCGGTGCAGACGGCCCTTGAAGAAGCGGGGGCGACCGAGCTGGCGACCACGCTTTTTCGCGAGTTGTCGGTCGGCCAGCGCCAGCGCGTCATGTTCGCCCGTTTGCTCGTCACCGAAGCTCAGCTGGCCATGCTCGACGAGCCCACCGCGGCCATGGACGCCGTCGCCGAAAAGGAAGCGCTCGATTCACTCTTGCGGCTGGCGCGCGACCGCTCGATGGCCATCATACTAATCAGCCACGGCCTCGACATCGCCGAACGCTTTGCCGATCAGCTGCTGCTGCTCGACCGCGATGCTGGCGAGATCCTTTGCGGCGCTCGAGAGGAGATCGTCGCGCTAGGAAGCTACCAACGGTGGCGACGAGGAGGCCGACTGGATGCCTCCTGAATCGCCGAGCTGGGCGAGCTTCATCGCTGCTTGGGAGATCTTTCGCGCGCCCATGCTTTGCGCGCTGATCGCCGGCAGCGTGCTCGGCTTCTTGAGCGTCTACGTGCTGCTGCGGCGCATGGTGTTCGTGAGCGCCTCAATCACCCACGCGGCAGCCTTGGGCGTTGCCCTAGCCTTCTACGCCCAAATCCACCTGGGCCTGCAGCTCGAGCCCATCTACGGCGCCGCTGCACTGTCGCTACTTGCCACGTTGGTGCTGCTCATCGATCCGCAGCGGCTGCGCTTGTCGCGCGAAGCGCTGCTCGGCTTGCTCTTCGCAGCTTGCGGCGGCGCGGCGGTCCTGGTGGGCGACCGCATCGCCCAAGAAGCGCACGACATCCGAGCGATTCTGTTTGGCACGGCAGTGATGGTTCGTTCGCTCGACTTGCTGCTCATCGCCGGCGCCGGCGCAGCGACCATCGTGCTTCATCTGTGGGGATACCGCGGGCTGAGCTTTGCCAGCTTCGACCCAGTAGCCGCGCGGGTGCAGGGCCTACCGGTAGCCCAGCTGCAAGGCTTCATCTTGTTGACGATTGGGCTGATGGTGGGGCTCAGCGCCCGGGCGCTTGGCGCGCTGCCAGTCTTCGCTCTTTCGACCCTGCCCGCCATGGCCGCCATTGTCAGCGGCTGTCGTTTGAGCCACTGCTTCGTCGTCGCTACCGTGGCCGGGGGGGCGGCGGGTTTCTGCGGCTACGCACTGGCGTTCTTCCTCGAGTTCCCCGTGGGCGCTACCCAGACTGTCACGGCGGTGGCGCTCGTGTTGATTGCGCTCGCCGGCCGCGCTGTGGTCGGTCTGGTAGCTGATGAGTCATGAAGGAACCCTTGGTGTTGGTGCCGTCGCTACTGCTCTTGATGCTCGCTACACTTGGCGGCTGCGAGGCGAAACAGAAAGGACCCGATCGCGCCTCGCCAACAACCAGCTCGGCGGCGAGCGCTGCGCCGCTGACCAAGAAGACCGGAATCGAAGCCTGTGATCGACTCCTGGCCGCCATCGACACCTGCTTGAAGAACGCAACCGAGAGCGCAGCGGAGTCCTTGCTCGAGTCCCGCGGGCTCTACGTGAGACAAGCTCGGGGAGCGCGTAGCGAGGCTGCCAAGAAGACGGTCGCGATTGGTTGCAGCGCTGAGCAGGACGCCCTGGAGTGCGAGTAGCAGGCCCACCAAGGTAACGCCCCAGATCGACGCGAGCTCGCAAGGCAACGCCACGGATGTCGGCTCACACCAGCAAATGGTGCTGCAGACGAGCGGAAGCCTTGTTACGACCATGAGGGGGCAAGGTGACGACAGCAGCCATCGTATCGATAGCCATAGGCGCCAGCATGCTGGTGGTCGTCATCAGCATCGCTCTCTATGTCCGCTCGGCAGTCCGATGGGGCTCCACGGCCGAAGAGCGGGCCGCAAGCATGCCGGGAGACTGCTATTTGGAGGGCGGACCAGCACGCCGCTTGCGCATGACGCGTGCCATCTCGATCTCAGCATCGATTGAGCAAGTATGGCCATGGCTCGCCCAGATGGGGCGCGGCGCTGGCTGGTACTCGGTGGAGCTGCTCGACAACGGGCGCAAACTGTCCGCCGACCACATCGTTTCCTGGATCGGGCCGCCCGAGCTCGGCGACGCTGCGGCAGTCGGCTACGTGCGCAATCTCGAGCCCAAACGCGCCCTCACCTGGTGGATGGGCGGTGAGCACTGGCTCGGTGCAACACTGCGCATGGTCGTAGACATTGCGCTCCAATCGGAGGCTCGAGGCACGCGTTTGGTGATTCGCGTCTCGGGTGACGCAGCCGGCGGTACCGCTTGGCTCGTGGGGTCGATGTTCCAATTCATCGACAGCGTGATGGCCATCGCACAGCTGCGCGGCATCAAGTCACGGGCTGAGCGTTTCGGAACACGTACCGAGGATCCTGATCGGCCAGAGACCGGCGAGCGCGACCAGTATCAGCTCTTCGAAGTCATCTATGCCTCGGGCGAGCGCGCCGGGGTGAGCGGCGAAGAAAAAGCACCCCGGTGGCGCAGCCACGCCATCGCAGATGGTGTGCTCGACGCCGTTGACCAAGTCGACACTGGTTCTTGACTGGCGGTCCTCGAGAGCGCTGACGCGTCGGAGTCCAGCAGATCATCGGTTTCGCGGGCCGGGCGGGGCCGGTCACGACCACGACCACGCGCACCCCGTCGCGCACCCGCTCGCACCCGACCCACGGGGATCAAATTGGCATTTACGCGCGTCCGTGTCCGCGTCCGGGTCCGCGTCCGGGTCCGCGTCCGGGTCCGGGGCCGAGTCCGGGGCCGAGTCCGCGTCCGTGGGGCGGGGTTTTGGGGCTTGGCGGCTAGGCGACCGCGACGGTTTGTTCATCTAGGCTGCCGGCTGGCTTGGCCGGGCCATTGACCACGTGCATCCAGCCGCGTCGATCGGGCGCTCGGCCGTGCTGCAGATCGGTGATGGCGCGGCGGACGCGCTCGACGATTGGGCCGGGCTTGCCAGCACCCACCACGTGGCGCTTGCCGCGATAGCCAAGCGCGCCAACGGGCGTGACCACCGCGGCAGTTCCTACTGCGAACAGCTCGCTCACGCTGCCGCTGCCCAATCCGGCCACCAGCTCATCGATGGGCAGCGGCTGCTCACGAGCTGCCAGGCCTAGCTCCGGCGCCAGCTCGAGCAGCGATTGGCGTGTAATCCCAGGCAAAATGGTGCCGCCGAGCGGCGGAGTGACGAGGACGCCATCGACGACGGCGAACACGTTCATCGCCCCGAGCTCCTCGACGTAGCGACGCTCAGCTGCATCGAGCCACAACACCTGATCGAAACCCTGCTCGGTAGCGCGCCGCTGCGCGTCGAGTCCCGCCGCGTAGTTGCCGCCGGTCTTGGCTGCACCCACGCCTCCACACGCAGCGCGCACCTGCTCTTGCTCCACGAGGATCGACACGCAGGCGCAGGCTGGAAAATAAGGGCCCACTGGTGAGGCAATGACGAAATACAGGTGCTCGGCGCTGGGGCTCACGCCAAGGGCACCCTCGGTGCCGATGATGGCTGGCCGCAGGTACAGAGAGGTGGCGGGCTGGCCTGGCACCCAGGCGCGAAGCAGATGCGTCAACGTATCGATGGCCGACAACTGAAGCTCGACGGGGATCTCGGGCAAGCACATCCGCCGGGCCGATCGGTTGAGACGGCGCGCATTGAGCTCAGGACGAAAGAGCGCCACCTGCCCACTGGGCCAGCGATACGCCTTGTGCCCTTCGAATATCTCTTGGCTGTAGTGCAAGACCTTGGCAGCCGGCGACAAGCGCAGTGGCGCAAAAGGAACGACGGCTGCGTCGTGCCAACCACGGTCGGCAGCGCAACGAATCGTGACCATGAGATCGGCGAAGCTTCGACCAAAGGCCAGAGGCTGCGCGAGGCAGGCCGCGGCTCGCGCAGGATCGGAGTGCGCGGCAATTCGAATGTCGAGGGTCATGTCGATAGCTCCTTTCGCAAGCAGTCACAGAGCCGACCAATCCCAAGATCGATGCGCTTGGGGCAGTGGCTCGAGAAATTCAATCGCAGGCAGCTCGACCGGCGCCCGTCGCTGAAGAAGAGGCTTCCGGGAGCAAAGGTGACGCCTTGGCCGCGCGCACGCTCCAGCAACTGTGCCGCGTCCAACGTCTGGCTCGGTATCACCCACAAGTGCATTCCTCCGCGGGGACGGGTGAAGGAAACCCCGGCGGGCAGATGGCGCTCGAGGGCGGCGCACATGGCGTCGCGGCGCTCGCGGTAAAGACGACGCACACGCACCAGGTGACGACGGTATGCGCCCGAGCAGATCAGCTCAGCCATGAGTGCTTGGACCAGAGTGCCCGTGCTGATGTCGAGGGTCTCTTTGTGGCGCCTCAGCTCGGTAGCGAAGGGCTCGCTGGCCACCATGAAGCCGACCCGCAACCCAGGGCCGAAGGCTTTGGAGAACGAGCCCAGATAGATCACGCCGCGTCCGCCGGGCAAGCTCTTTAGCGGCGGTGGACGACGTCCGCCGAAGCGCAAATCGGCGTAGATGTCGTCTTCGATGAGCCTGACTCCGGCGCGGGCCGCGAGTTGCACGACCCGGCGACGACGCCGCAGGCCTTGACTGACGCCAGTCGGGTTCTGGAAGCTCGGCACGGTATAGAAGGCGCCAACCTCGTTTCGTCGCAGCACGCTCTCGAGCCGTCCTGTGTGTGGCCCCCCATCGTCGACCGGAACGTCGATCATGGGAATGCGGCGCAAGCGACAAGCGGCAATGACACCCAAATAGCCTGGGCTCTCGAGAGCCAGCGCCTCACCAGGCGCCAAGAGCGCCTGCAAACACAACGCGATTCCTTGCTGGCAACCACCCGTCACGATGATGCGGTCCGCTGCTCCCAGCTGCAAGCCTCGGCGCTCGAGCAAGGGCACCAAAGCGCGCTGCAGCGCGGCGGTTCCCTCGGTGGGCGCGTAGCCAATGATGCTAGCGCCAAGCGGCCCTTCGAGCAGGCGGGTCAAGGTGCGACGAATCACTGCGACAGGGATTGCCTCGGGAGGCGGAAAACCAGCTGAAAAGGAGATGCTCTCCTGATCGAGCGCGTCTCGCAGCGTCTCCATGATGCCGTCTGTCAGCTGGGCAGGGTCATCGAGGCTGGGGCCTTCTGCCACGCCCTCGAAGAAACGATCGGCAGACTTGGCAGCTTCAGGCTCGGACGAACCGCTGGGAAACTGCCGAGCGACGTATACGCCTTTGCCAGGCACGGTCTCGACCACACCCGCGCTGGCCAGCCCGCGTACCGCTTTCAACACGGTGAGCCGATTGACACCAAAGCGCTGCGCCAAACGCCGCACTCCATCGAGTCGCTGCCCTGGCAACAGCTCACCTCGTTTGACCGCCCCTCGGATGCCCCGTCGAATCTGAACGTGCAGTGGCAAGGCAGCGTCTGGCTCGATTTGGGGAACCCAACTCACCCAGTCAAAATGAACCTAACCGCGGCCCAATGCTAGCGAATCGCGCGAAAACCGAGCAAAACCATAGACCAGTGTCAGCCACCGGGCATCGCCTTGGCGTTTCAGAAGCCACAGCGGCGGAGCTAGACCGCCGAGCGCAGGATGGCCCAAAACGCGCCACCTGACGCCTGCTGGCGCGAACGAGGGGCAATAGGGCCCGTTTGGGGCAACTAGCCGTCGCCGCCATTGCTCGCTGCGAGCAACTCGAGGGTCTGGAATGTCTCGGCGTTGCCCTCGGCGCGGGCGACTACCTCGAGGTTGCGAGGATCCACGGTGGTGTATTGGGGTACCCCCACGCCACCGGAAACCACCAACTTGTGGCCTGGATCGACAAACACGGCGACGCGCTCGATCCCGTGAGCGGCAATGTACGCTTGGGCATCTTCGACTTGGGCTGCGTCGAGCAACAAGATGGCGGCGCGAATCCCAAGCGGCTCCCAAGCAACCATCAACGTCTCGACTTGGAAGGGCTCGAGCTGGCCAGTGCCTCCGACGATGAGATCGGTCACGAAGAGCAAGGCGTGTGTGCCTTTGGATCCATCGCAGTCGAAGTAGTCTTCGATCGACACCGAGGCTGGCGACTTGCCCTGCTCGACAACCCCCTCCCAATTGAGCGACGGCTGTAGCACCTGGCCCACCTCGGCTCCGTAAGGACCCGACGGGGGAAACTCACACGGATCGACCGGCCCAGCGCCGCCGCCAGCCGAGCCCCCAGCCGAGCTACTGGTCGTCTGCCCACCGGAGCCAGCGCCCCCGGCCCCACCGGCTGCCGGGCTCGGATCGACGACGGCTTTGCCGCCGCAGCCCAGTCCAACTGAACCCAGTCCAACTGAACCCAATCCAACGGTGAGCAGAGCCAGCGCCGCGCCGAACAGCTGCTTTCGCATGGGCCAATTATCGCACAGACACCATCAGGGTTGGCTCAGGGCCAGGCGCGACTGATGGCCTCCGCTACGCCGCCGCCAGTTTCAGCGTCAGCGCTGAGCTGCTCCTTTGCGCTCTGCTTGACGAGCTCGGGGGCATGCCCCATCGCAAACGACAGCCCTGCGGCCTCCAACATGCTGCGGTCGTTGAGCCAGTCGCCCACCGCTACGACTTCGTCCATACGGCAGCCGTAATGCTCGGCCACGGTCTCCAAGCCCTTCGCTTTGGAAACACCTCGAGCATGCAAAATGAGAGAGCTCATTGCTTTTTCGGGTCCCATGTCGAAGCGCAAGATGTCGAGTGCACCATCGGTCAGCTCGCCGAAAACCTCGGTGATGGTTTCGCGTGGCCCGATCACCACGAGCACCGACAAGCCACGGGGGTCCTGCCAGCAAGAATGGGCCAAGGCACTATCGACTTGCTGCACGTTTGGCGTCCAAGTGCGCAGGTAGGGCTCGAAAAACGCGCCTTGATGATCGAGCACCACGGTGTCGTCGAAAAAAGGGAACACCGACAGGCCGCGCGGAGCGAGCACATCGTGAAGCTGCTCTAGCGTCTCTGCGCAAATCCCCGTGTAGCTCAGCTCCCGATCCTCGCTGAGCGAAACGATCTGGGCGCCGTCTGCACAGACGAGTGGGCCAGTCAGCCCCAGCTCCAGAGCCGGCGGGCGCGTTCCCGCGTAGAGCCTTCCTGTCACCAAGCTCACGTGGACGTCGCGCCGACGCAACTCGGCGATGGCTGTCAGGTCGCGCGGATCGATGACACCATCGCGCCGTATCAGAGTGCCATCGACATCGAGCGCCAGCAGGCGATAGGGGCTTTGACTCACAAGCAACCTTGTACTTCAGCCAGCCGCTGCGATCACGGCGACACATCTGAGATCGCAACTGCTGATGGCTAATCGCTTTTTCCGAGGCTAGCGTAGCGCCATGAAGATCTCCGTCATCGGGGCAGGCTCGTTCGGCACAGCCCTCGCCAAACAGCTCGCAGACAAGGATTACGAAACCAAGCTGTGGGCCCGGCGCGCCGAGCTCGTCGAAGCCATCAACAACAGCCACAGCAACGAACGCTATTTGCCTGGGGCCGCTCTTCCCGAATGCTTGGTCGCCACCGACAACTTGGCCGAGTCGCTCGACGGCTCCGAGTTGGTGGTACTGGTTGCGCCATCCCATGCGACGCGCGAGGTGGTGCGCGAGGCCAAGCCGCATCTTCCTGATGGCGCAATCGTCTGTTGCGCCGCCAAAGGAATCGAGAACGACAGCTTGATGCTGATGAGCGAGGTGCTCATCGATGAGCTCGGACCCGATGCCGAGCCGCGGCTCACCTACCTGTCCGGACCCAGCTTCGCCAAAGAGATGGCCCAGCGGCGGCCGACCGCTGTAACCGTCGCCGGCAGCGACGAGCGCGCCACCGAGACCGTGCAGAAGGCTTTCGCGGCTGACCACATGCGCGTGTACGCAACCGAAGACGTCGTCGGCGTCGAGGTCGGCGGGGCGCTCAAGAACGTCGTTGCCATCGCCGCTGGAATCATCGATGGCCTCGACATCGGGCTGAATAGTCGTGCCGCGCTCATCACCCGCGGGCTGGCTGAAATCAGTCGGATCGCCGCCGCCAAGGGCGCTCAGCTCATCACCTTGGCAGGCTTGGCAGGCATGGGCGACTTGGTGCTCACCTGTACCGGCAGCTTGTCGCGCAACCGCACCGTCGGCTTCGAGCTCGGCAAAGGGCGCACCCTAAACGAGATCCTCGCCTCGCTGGGCCATGTGGCCGAAGGGGTGAAGACCACCAAGAGCGCCTACGAGCTCGGCCGCAAGCTCGGCGTGGAGACGCCCATCACAGACCAGGTCTATCAGGTCATTTACGAGGACAAACCGGCGAGAGACGCCGTAGTCGCCCTGATGACCCGCCCACTCAAACACGAGCGCGCCTGAGCATCGTCAGACGAGCCAGCTACTCGGCAGGCGCTGCCGCCTTGACCTTGCAGAACGTGCAGCGGCAGCGGAACACCACTTCGGCTTCGGCTTTGCACTGCCACTTGCCATCCGAGCCTTGGGTGGCGGCGAGCTTGCGTTTGGCTTCGTCGCCCAGCCGACCTGTAGGCCGTTGCAGCTCACAGCCACTGCAACGGTCGGGGCATTGTCCACACTTGTGATGCTTGTTGCAGGCCTCGGTGGCGCGCGCCTTGGTTTGCTCGGCGAGCAGAGCAAGCGCACTGTCACAAGCGCTCTTTTTGTCATCGGCGGCGCTGGGAGCATCAGCGCTCGCTTGCTCGCGGTAGTCCTTCCAGCCCGTGCCGCACAGTGCTGGGCCGTGACAGTGATTCTTGTGGCATTCGACCGGCTCGTTGCCCGGTGCCAAGGCCGTCAACAGGAAGGGTAGGCTCCAAAGCAGACGCAACATCTCAATTCTCCCGCGCTCGATAAAGTATGGCGCCGTTATCACCAACTGCAAAAGCGTCGCCATCCTGGCTGATCCAGACGTCTCGCAAGAAGGTCCCCATGCCGCTTTGCTGGGCCTTCCAAGCGCTGCCGTCGAGGCGTCGAATCGCCCCGGGCGCCCCTACGGCCAACACCGCTCCGGCGCTGTTGCCGGAAACGCTACGCATCCACGGCTTGCCCTTGAGATCTTGCGGCTTCCAGCTGCTGCCGTCGAAGCGCAACAGGGTGCCTGCGTCACCCACTGCAATCACATCGCTGGCGCTCTTGCCCCACACACCGCGCAGCGTCGTCTCGACGTTGCTACTCGCCGGGGTCCAGCTGCCGCCCCTGTAGCGCAAGATCATGCCGCGTTTGCCGACAGCGAAGACGTTCTTACTGTCTGCGCCCCACACGGCACGTAGGTTGACGTCTTTGGCACCCTTCTGCCCGGTCCAGGACTTGCCATTGAAATGAACGATGACGCCCTTGGCCCCAACAGCGAATACATCATCCGGGCCGCTACCCCAGACGCTGTACAGGTGTTCGTTGGTGCTCGAGCGCTGCGGGCTCCAGGCCGCGCCGTCGTAACGCAAGATGGTGCCCCGGTCGCCCACAGCCACCGCGTGCTTGGGGCCCGTGCCCCAAATGTCGTTGAGGGTCTCCTCGGTGCCGCTCGCTTTTACCGACCAGCCATGGCCATCGAATTGCAAGATGGTGCCCCATACGCCCACCGCCAGAACATGCTTCTTGCCACTTCCCCACACGCCGTTGAGCGACCGCCTCGAGCCACTCGAAACTTCCTTCAGTCCATCAGGCTGCGCTTTGAGCAAGCGGCCTTGTTCGCCGAGGACGAAAACGCTGTCGGCATCTGCAGCCCACACAGCGTAGAGATTGCCTTTGGGCGGCTTCAGATCGACCCAGGTCTTGCCGTCGTAGCGGAGCGCCAACGTGGCCCCGACCGAGTAGACTTCTGACGGGCCCAGACCCCAGATCCCGTACAGAGAGCTGAACTTGGTCTTGCCAGTCTTCTGGGCTTTCCAGCTGATGCCGTCGTAGTGCAGCACGGTGCGTCCGCCATCTGCGCGATCCCAACCGGCAGCGAACACATCCTTCGGACCACTACCCCACACGGCTTGCAGCGTGCCGCGGAAGGCGCCCTTCTTCTTGTGACGGGGCAGCGGCTTCTTGCGCCAAGCTTTGCCGTCGTAGTGCAGAATCGAGCTGTTGCCGACTGCATAGACATCGCTTGGTCCACTGCCCCACACGCCGCGCAAGTGCGCGTCGAAACCCGTGACCGACTGGACCGACCAAGCCTTGCCGTCGAAGTGCACGATGATGCCGCTGCGCCCTACCGCGAACACATCCTTGTCGCTGCTACCCCACACGGCGTAGAGCGTCTTGTCCGTCGGCCCGTTGATCTTGGACCAGGACGTTCCGTCATGATGCAAAATGGCGCCGAGCTTGCCGACGGCGTAGATGTCGGTGTCCGAGCTGCCCCACACGCCCCACAGATCGCTGGTGGTACCGCTGGGCTCGGACCGCCATTTGCCAGCCTTGTAGCGCAAGACCATGCCCGCTTGCCCCACGGCGACCGCGCTGTCAGGGCCGCTGCCCCACATCGCGCGCAGATTGTTGCCCTGCGGCATGGGGTTCTGCCAGCACCAAGCGTCCGTCGAGCAACTCGGCCAAGGGGAAGGAGGCTCGACCACAGCAGGAGCCGAGGCAACAGCCGTCGCAGTCGCAGTTGGCGTGATGGCGACAGGCTTGCCGGCATCAGGCGTCGAGGTGGAAGCAACCGGCGTCGTCGGCGGCGTCGGTCCGCCACACGACAAGGCAAGCAGCAGCAGGGGAAGAGAGACACGTCTCATGAGGAAGCCTTATAGTACGGGAGGGTGCGCGCGGCATTACAAGCAGCACTTCAATAAACCGTTGCTTAACTATTAAAATTGCACAAAAAGACGCGGCAACGATTGCAAACGAAACGCAACCGCAATAACGTCGTTCGTTGCCTGCGAAACAGGCTTAACGGAGGTCCCGAATGTCGAATATCTGGAAAGCGGCGCTAACGGCTGGAGCATGCCTCGTCGCGAGCACCTTGACCATGAACGCCGGCTCAGCCGGAAGCGTCACGACCACGAAGGATGACTGCGCAAGCGCGTGGGCCATCATCATGGCGTCGCATCCGTCTGTTCATGGCGGGTTCCAACACGTCGAGTACAAAGAGGCCATCTTGGGCGTGGTGAAATGGCACCCGCACTGGACCGTGGGCCCCTACGAGCGCATCCGCTCGCAGCACTTCGAGCTGCAGACCTTTGACACCCGCTTCCACGAGGGCGGAACGGCATACGTGGCTCACTGTGGCCATGGCGCCACCTGCAACGAGCTGTCCCGCGAGGTGCTCAAGGCGTACCCGGAAATCCCGACGCCCGTGGTGTATTGCACCGTCGAGCCGCCCCACATTCTCGAGAATCCTGCTTCTTTCTAACGAGGGGCTTCGTTCCGAGGACCGACGTCCTCCGCGTGGCGTAGCTTGACGTACGGCCGCGAGCATGACGAACAACCGCGTTTCGGCGGTTGGAGTTGGTGTTCGCGGCCGGCGCCATATTGATGCGTGATACGAGCGCGCCGCCAAGAGTTCGAGTAAGCTCGCCCATGATGGAGAGCTCATCAAACGCATCGAGAGTCGCTCGCGCGGTCGCGCTGGCGCTCGGCCTACTAGCGATGACGGCTTCTGAGGCTGCGGCCCAATACCCCCCCGCACCTCCACCGCCTGGCTATGGGCAGCCTCCCCCTCCGCCTGGCTATGGGCAGCCTCCTCGTCCGCCGGGCTACGGACAGCCCCCGGGCTACCCACCGCAACCGCCGCCGGCGCGACGGGGCCGGCCACCCTCTTCTGGGCTCGAGCTGGGCTTCCTGTATGGCACCGCAGTGGCTTGGGGTGTGGGCACCGGGATCTGGATCGACGCAGAGGCAGAGGTCACCGATCCTGGGCTGACCGTCATCGCGCCAGCCATCTTTGGAGCCGTAGCGCCACTGAGCGTGTTCTTGGTCGACCGTTTCGCCTACCGCAAAGGAATGCCCGAAGGGCTACCATCTGCAATTGCGACGGGCATGTTGGTCGGTGCCGGTGAAGGCCTCGGGATTTCGTCGTACCAGTGGATGAGCTCGGACGCCGAAGACGAATGGGGCTTCAAGGGGCTTGCCCGCGCCGAGATCATCGGTTCGACGGCGGGTGCGGGCGCCGGTTGGGCGCTCTATTATTTCCTACGCCCACTACCCGAAACGAACGTGCTCATCTCTTCGGCCACCTTCTGGGGCTCGGCGATTGGGTCCTTTTTCGGTGGTGGCGCTTCGGGGCGCTACGCCAGTTGGGGCCAAACCAACGACTCAGTGGCCATGGGCGGTCTCATCGGTATGAACGTTGCCGTCGCCGGCGCGGTGGGTGCGTCGATCTTCTGGACGCCCACCTGGAACAATCTCGCCTGGATGTGGGGTGGCTTCGGTATCGGCACGGCCGCATCGGCACCGGTGTACATTTTCTACGCGGCCAGTGATGACCACGATCCGCGCCGCGGCCTGATCTTCCAAGGGGTCGCCGGCACCATCGGTCTCGGTCTTGGCGCTGCGTTCTCGAATCATCGCAAGACGCGACGCAACGTTGGTGAGTCTGGAGTGGATGACCGCCCAATCCAGGTTTGGGGCGCGAACATGATGCCACTCGAAAAAGGCATGGGCGTCCAGGTCAGCGGCGGCCTCTGGTAGCAGCGTCAGCGGACGGCTATGCTACCGCCCAGATG
>CAZRGL010000027.1:9749-10760 GCA_964599485.1 uncultured Polyangiaceae bacterium | reverse complement strand
AAGTACTACGTCACCGAAGGCTCGCCGCGCCTGTACAGCGTGCACAAGCCGGTCACCACCGTGGGCAAGGCTCCCGGCAACGATCTGGTGATCCGCGGCGAAGCCGTCCTGCCCAATCACCTGCAAATCGCTTTCGATGGGCGCGACTTCGTAATCGAAGAGCTGAAGCGCACCGGCACCATGACCATCAACGGCAAGAAGAAGCGCCGGGCCCGGCTGGTACACGGCGATCGCATCAAGATCGGCGACACCGAGTTTGGCTTCTCGATGCTGGCCGAGGGCATGAAAAAGGCCGCGAGCAACCGCGTCGACGGCTCGGTCACCCAGAGCACCTCGCTCGGCTCTCATGAGATCGCGGGAGTTCGCAAGCTCTTCGCGTTCAGTGAGAAGCTCATCCAGATTCGCAACCTCGACGATCTGCTCGGCACGATGCTCGACGATGTCATCGAGCTCACCCACGCTCAGCACGGTCTGATGCTCTTGCTCGAGTCCACCCTCGTGCGCAGCCAACAAGCAGAAACGGTCGGCGACGCCCGTCCCAGTGGTGGCGAGGACGACCGTAAGTGGGTGGTGCGTGCCTCACGCAACGTCGACCGCACCGCCATCGCCAACGCCGAAGGACAGGTTTCGGACAGCATCGTGCAGAAGGTGCTGTCGACGAACAAGGCCATCATCGTGTCCGACGCGCTGAGCGATACCACCTTTGGCAAGAGTGAGAGCGTGGTGGCCATGAAACTGTCGAGCGTCATGTGTGCCCCGCTGGTGGCCCAAGGCGAAGCCATTGGCGCGCTCTATGTCGGTAACGACAAGGTCAAACAGCTTTTCCGCCGTCCGCAGCTCGATCTGCTGAGCATCTTCGCGTCACAAGCCTCGCTCATCCTGCAAAACGCGATGTTGCTCGCCGCCCTGCGAGAGGACAACGCCAAGCTCGAATCCGAGCTACGCGACAAGCGCTTCGGCGAAATCATCGGAGTGTGCGCATCGATGCGAGAGGTATTCCGCAAACTCGAG
>CAZRGL010000027.1:0-9739 GCA_964599485.1 uncultured Polyangiaceae bacterium | reverse complement strand
AACCGACAGCAGTGTGCTCATCACGCGCGAAACGGGTACGGGTAAAGAGCTCGTAGCCCGTGAGATTCACCGGCGGAGCCCACGCCAAGGCGGTCCTTTCGTAACCATCAACTGCGGGGCCATCCCTGAGAACCTCATCGAGAGCGAGCTGTTTGGGCATGTCAAAGGCGCGTTCACTGGAGCCGTGGTCGACCGCCCAGGGAAATTCCACGTGGCCAACGGCCTATTGCTCGACGAGATTGGCGAGCTACCGCTCAATCTTCAGGTCAAGCTGTTGCGCGCGCTGCAAGAGCGCGTGGTGATGCGGGTGGGCAACTCCCGACCCGAGAAGGTCGACATCCGTGTCGTCGCTGCCACCAATCGCGACCTGGACAAGATGGTGCACGAGAGCCAGTTCCGCGAGGACCTGTTCTATCGCTTGAATGTCGTGAACCTGTGGCTGCCTCCCTTGCGAGACCGTGGCGACGATGTGCTCATCATTGCCAAGACCTTGCTGAGCAAGTACGCCGAGGAGCTATGCAGCCCGGTGCGTGGTTTCAGCCCGGCAGCCATCGCGGCCATCAAGAAGTTCCGCTGGCCCGGCAACATCCGGCAGCTCCAGAACCGTATCAAGAAAGCACTGGTGCTGTGCGAGCAGAAGCTGTTGAGCCCGGACGACATGGATCTGGGCGCAGCCGCAGACATCGGCATCATGCCACTCGAAAAAGCCAAAGAGGACTTCCAGCGTCGCTACGTGCTCGAGGTGCTGGAGCGCAACAACGGCAACCGCACCCAGACAGCGCGCGATCTCGGCGTCGATCCGCGCACCATCTTCCGTTACCTGGAAAAAGAGTCCAAGCCGCTGAGCTGAACCGCGGACGCGGCCGCGGCCGCGGGCGCAGCCTCGGGCGCTTTTGGGGGCACACTTCGCGCTCAGGCGCGCCCGAGCTCGTCGGCGATGCGGTCGAGCACGCCGTTGACGAACACGCTCGAGCCTTGTGCACCGTAGCGTTTGGCCAGCTCCACCGCTTCGTCGATGATGACGGCCCGCGGGGCAGAGTCATTGCTGAGCTCGTGCACGCCGAGGCGGATCACATTGCGGTCGACGCGCGCCATTCGCTCGAGCCGCCAGTGACGGCTGGCTGAGCGGATGCAGTCATCGATGGCCTCGAGACCTGTGACCGCCGCGCGGACGAGCCCGTCGGCAAAGTCTCTACCTTCCACATCACCGGGCACTTCGCGCCAATAGTCCGCGATCAGCCGATCGACCTCGGCCACGTCGCTGCCGCCGAGGTCGAGCGCGTAGAGCATCTGTAGTGCTGCTTCGCGGCCACTGCTTCGTGCGCCCATGATTGCCGCTTTCGCTCGACCGGGAGCTAGCTCAGCACCTTGCGTAGAGAGACCAGCTCAATGGCCGCAGTTGCCGCATCGGAGCCTTTGTTGCCAGCTTTTGCGCCCGCCCGCTCGATGGCTTGCTCGATGGTGTCGGTGGTGAGCACACCGAACGAGATCGGAACACCGCAACTCATCGACGTGTTGGCCAGGCCTTTGCTCACCTCGGCTGCGATGTAGTCGAAGTGCGAGGTGGCGCCACGAATGAGCGCCCCGACCGCAATAATCGCGTCGTGCTCTTCCTTGTCCACCAGCAGCTTGGCGACCAAAGGCAGCTCCCAGCAACCTGGGACACGAACGATCGTGATGTCGGAGGCGGCCGCTCCATGTCGAACGAGGACATCCACGGCTCCTTGAACCAAACGATCCACGATGAAGTGGTTGAAGCGACTCGCAACGATGGCAAATCGGGTCCCACTTGCTACCTGCAGCTTGCCTTCGATTACGTTGGGCATTTCTTCAGCCATTGTTGTTCTCCTTCATTGCGGTCAGTGGCACGCGCTCCACCACCTCGAGACCATATCCTGTGAGTCCGGCGATTTTTCGCTGACTGTTGGTGAGCAAACGCAACTTGTGGGCCCCTAGATCGGCCAACATCTGCGCACCAACCCCAAACTTACGCAGGGTTTGCCGCACCGCCGAGCTAGCGCTGCCGGCAAGATCGAGCGCCATGGGCACGCTGTCTGCGGGGGCGGGAATGGGACCAGCGACGTGATCCAGCTCTTCGCTCAACGTGCGCGGTGATCCCAGATAGAGCAACACGCCCTTGCCTTGCTCTTCGATACGGTCGATCGCCTCGCGCAGGTTGCTCCCCCCTTCGGTCGGGGTAGAGGTGAACAAATCCGCCAGCGCCGAGCCAGTGTGTACGCGAGCCAGGATCGGCGCCTCGGCATCGATCGTTCCTTTGACCAGAGCCAAGGCTTGTCGCGATTCGACCAGCACTTCGTAAACGATCGCGGTCCACTTGGTGCCGGTCTGATCGAGCACGATGCTGCGCTCGGCGACCCGTTCGACCAATGCCTCGGTCTGCAAGCGGTATTGGATGAGGTCGGCCACCGTCAAAATGCGTAACGAGTGTTCCTCGGCAAATACCTCGAGGTCCGGCATACGCGCCATGGTGCCGTCGTCCTTCATAATCTCGCAGATCACGCCACTCGGACGCAGACCGGCCATGCGCGCTAAATCGACGGCCCCTTCAGTCTGTCCCGTGCGCACGAGCACACCACCGCGCCGCGCCTTGAGAGGAAAGACGTGTCCTGGCGTGACCACATCGCTCGGCTGAACGGCAGGGTCGGTGGCAACTTGGACGGTACGCGAGCGGTCGGCTGCGCTGATCCCGGTCGTCACCCCGACAGCAGCCTCGATGCTGACCGTGAAGGCTGTGCCGAGGGGCGGTCCGTTGCGCCCTGGGACACTCATCATTGGCAAATCGAGCCGTTGAACCTGGTCTTCGTCGAGCGCCAAGCAAATGAGACCGCGCCCGTGCTTGGCCATGAAGTTGATGGCCTCTGGACTGACCTTCTCCGCCGCCATACAGAGATCGCCTTCGTTTTCGCGATCTTCGTCGTCGACCAAGATGATCATCTTGCCGGCGCGGATGTCGTCGAGCGCGGCGTTGACCCGGTCGAGCACGGCCGATTCGATGGTGAGCCTAGTGGCTGCTGCGTTCATCCTAGAAAGCCTCCCTCGGCCAACTTGCTCATGATTGCCTTGTCGCGCTCATCGTGGCCCCGCTCCTCGGCGCCGCGAGCGCTGTTGGTCGCGGCAGCGTAGTCGAGTTGGCGCGCGACATAACGTGCGAGCACATCCGCTTCCAGGTTTACCCCATCGCCAACCGCCAACGCATCGAGCGTGGTGGCAGCCAACGTGTGAGGCACCAGCATGACCGCGAAAGCCCGCGGCGGAACGAGCTCATTGATGGTCAAGCTCACCCCCTCGATACAAACGGAGCCCTTAGGCGCCAGATAGCGCTGTAGATGGTCAGGGGCTTGCAGCTCCAACCGCTTGGCCGAGCCAACAGCGGTCAGCCGCCGCACTTGTCCCACACCGTCGACGTGACCGAGCACGACATGGCCGCCCATACGGGCGCCGAGTCGAACCGAGCGCTCGATGTTGACGCGGGCGCCTACCGTCAGTCTTCCGAGGGTCGTCACGGCGAGCGTTTCGGTCGACACGTCAGCCTCGAAGCCGCCTTCTTGAAACGCCGTAACCGTCAAGCACACGCCGTTGACGCTGATGGACTCGCCGAGCTCGAGCGCTTGCAGCCCCACAGCCACGCGCAGCTTGGCCTGAGGCCCTCGCCGCTCGAGCGCCCTGACCGTCGCCGTCGTCTCCACCAACCCCGTGAACACTCATCCCTCCGACGCAGTAGCGCGCGCAGTGAGCAAGCGCTCGATGATCGCTTCTGAGTAGCCGGCCAGAGCGGTGAACACGATGCCCATGCCAGGTGGATCGTCGTGAACACGCACCACCTCGCCCACCCCTTCGACGGTCTCGATTTCGTCCATGAGGATGGTGAACTTGAGGTTGACCTTGGTACCGATTTTGAGCGGTTTGCGCGATCGAATGAACACGCCCGAGCGAGAGATGTTCGAAACGTATTCGCTGACGAAGGCGTCGAAGGATTCGAACTCCTTGTTGATCGTTACCCGCTGTTCCTTGCGCTGCTGGTCCGTGCCTTGATCGTCCAATTAGGCCCCCTGCAGATCGAACTGCTCGATGTGATACTCCTTGTGGGCCACCAGATTGATGCGCCGCATGAACATGCGTTCCACCTCGCCCACAGCTTCGCGCTCCTCGGTCTTGAGGAGATCGATGATGGCCGGGTGAGCGTTTACCGTGATCTTGTAGCCTTTGAGGTGCCCTTGCTCGCGTCGTATCTGGCGGAGGATTTCGTAGGCGATGGTCTCCTTGCTCATCAGCTGACCGGTACCGTCGCAGTAGAAGCAAGGTTCATGCAGCAAGCGCCCGAGGCTCTCCCGGGTGCGTTTGCGGGTCATCTCGATCAGGCCCAAATCTGATATGCGGTTGAGCGTCGTCTTTGCTTTGTCTTTGGCAAGGAGGGCCTCGAGCCGGCGGCGGACCTTCTCGCGATTTCCGGCTCGCTCCATGTCAATCAGATCGAGGATGATGAGCCCACCGATGTTGCGGAAGCGAAGCTGATAAGCGATTTCCTGAACAGCCTCGAGGTTGGTTGCGAGGATGGTGTCCTCCAGATCCTTGCTCCCCTTACCAACGTACCGACCCGTGTTGACGTCGATGGCCGTGAGCGCCTCGGCCTGATCGATGATCAAATGCCCTCCTGAGTTCAGGGGCACTTTTCTCGACAGGGCCCGGCCCATCTCGTCCTCGATGCCGTAGGCGTCGAAGACCGGCTCGCGTCCTTCGTAGAGCTCGATGTCGTCTGCGCGCTCGGGCATGAACATCTCGACGAAGCGGCGCAGCCGTCCGTATTGCTCGCGGTTGTCGATGACGATACGGCCAACATCCTCGGTGAACAGGTCACGAGCAGTCTTGAGCACCAGATCCAGCTCCTCGTAGAGCATGGTGGGTGCTTTGGCCGCTTCGGAGCGGTTCTTGGCGATCTCGTCCCAAAGTCGCACCAAGTAGCCCACATCGTTCTTGAGCTGTTTCTTGGTCAGCCCTTCAGCCATGGTGCGTACAACCAACCCACCGTTGGGGGGCTTGACCGATTCGATGGATGCTCGCAGGCGCGAACGCTCCTTGTCTGAGCCGATACGTTTGCTGATACCGATGTGATCGACCGTGGGCAAATACACCACGTAGCGACCTGGCAGGGAGACGTGGCTCGAGACGCGCGCACCCTTGGAGCCAATCGGCTCTTTGGTAACTTGGACCACGACCTGCTGGCCTTCACGCACGACCTCGCGGATGGGGGTGCTCTTGGAAATGCGCGACTTGTCGTTCGATCGGGATCTGCTCGATCGCCCGCGCTGCCGTTCGCGACCGCTCGATTGAGAACGGCGGGTCGAGCGACTGGCGGATTCGCGCTTGTTGGCGGTGGCCGTGGGCTTGGTCGTGCGGGTCGTGCGCGTGCGACCGGAACGGCTCACCTGGGCGCGGCGCGTACGACGTGCTTGGCGCTTAGGCTCCGCGCCCTCCGTAGCGTCTTCCGTGGACCCAGCGGACCCAGCCACCTCGTCGGACTCACTGACGGTTTTGGCCTTGTCGGGCTCAGTCACCTCGTCCGTTTCGGCAGCGGCTGCTAGGCCCTCGTCGGCTGGCTCGTCGGCGGGCTCGGCCGACCCATCCTCGGTTGGCTCCTCCTCGACGACTGGAGGCAAATCCTCTGGCGTCGAAGAAAACGTCTCGTCAATATCGATCTCGTCTCCGAGCTGTTGCTCTCCGTCGAGGTCGACTGCCGGCAGACCACCAGGGGTGGAATCCTCGGTGAGGGGGACGCCTGGGCTCGAAGGCGCTTCGCCGATCAACGGCTCGTCATCTTCGCCCCCGATCGAATCTTCGGGCGCGACTGGCTCGTCCACGTCGACTTCGTCCTCAACAACCGTCGCGTCATCGTCACCGAGCTCGGACGCGTCAGCCCCGTCGGCCGCCTCCCCGGCGCTCGAATCCTCGGGCTCGGCCGCCTCCCCGGCGCTCGAATCCTCGGGCTCGGTCGCCTCCCCGGCGCTCGAACCCTCGGGCTCGGCCGCCTCCCCGGCGCTCGAATCTTCCGCCGTAGGCGGCTCGGCGGCCTCGTCCGGGGCAGTATCGGCGTCGACTGCTGGCTCTGCTGTCTCGACACCGCTGTCGTCTGTAGCGACAGCGGATGTCTACGATCCGGCCTCGTCGGGCCGATCGCGCCTGCGGCGAGAGCGACGGCGACGTCGGCGCCGGCTGCGACCCTCACCCTCTTCGGCGGCGCCGTCCGCAACTGTTGTTTCGGCCTGCCCACCGGAAGGCGCCTCGGCGCCATCGTCTTGGTCGGCTTCACCTTCCGCCGGTGCGGGCGCCTTGCCCGCCGCAGCGAGATAGGTCTCGAAGTCGTCGGGGCGAATCAAGTCTTCGACATGCAGGAACGCGGCGCGTTCCTGGCCAATGTCGATAAACGCCGCCTGCATGCCTGGTAGCACACGGCTCACCGTGCCCAGGCAGATGTTGCCGAGGGTGCTGCGGTGACTGAGACGCTCGATGTGGAGCTCAGCGATGATGCCCGCCTCGATGAGAGCGACGCGGACTTCGCGAATGTCTACGTTGATAACGAGCAGGTTTCCGCTCATGTCTTTTTTTTCGTTGGCCCTTGGTCGCAGATGCGACAACAGGGGCGCGATGTGAGCACCGCCGTCGAGCAAGCTCGACGCGAGTGGGAAGTCTTTGTTGTTTGCGTTCAGCGCGGCCGTTTGAGCGGCCAGCGTTTGAGCCCGAAACTCGGGGGCTCAAGAAGGTCGGCGCCGGGTGGGCGCAGCGACGCCTACTGGTTACCACGAGCACTTTGATTTGTCCGCCCCAAAGCGCCCCAATCGATCGGTAGCATGATGCGAACCTAGCTTCCCAAATGGCGCGAAGCTTCGCAGCCAGCGGCGTCGAAAGTTCAACGCGACAGATATAAGTGCCTGATTTTGCACGCGTTGCCGCAGCGGCCCGCGACGTGCTCTTGATCAGGACAACCGCCAACAAGGAGGCCTGTGATGTCGAGTAAACGTGTTTTGGTCCTGCATTGCCCAGCCGGAGGTGGACACCGCGCCGCCGCCCACGCTCTGCGCGAAGCCGGGGTTGGCGCCGGCATCGACGTCGAGGTGATCGACGCGTTCGAGCACGTCCCCCGTTGGTTCGGCCGTGGCTACGTTGGAACGCATTTGGGCTCGACCCGCCATCTGCCCTGGGCTTATGGCTACGGCTATCGCCGACTCAACCGCCGCCATCCTGTCGGCGACAGCATGCGCCGTGCCTTCGACCGCAGGATTGGTGCTGGTTTGCTGCGCTTCGTGGCGGAACAGCGCGCCGACGTCGTCATTTCCACCCACTTCTTTCCTTTGTCGGTGCTCGGCCAGGCGCGCCTCGCCGGCAAGCTGCCCGCGCCCCTCGTGGGAATCGTCACTGACTACGCTGCCCATGCGTTTTGGGCTGAGCCAGGCGTCGACATGTACTGTACGGCGGCTGGCGGCGCCGCCCACGATCTGATGCGCTATGGCGTTGCCAGCAACGAAATCGCCACCACCGGAATCCCCATTCGTACCGCCTTCGAGCAGGTCCCGCCGCTTCGGCCCCGATCCTTCGACGGCGAGCTCAATGTGTTGGTCACCAGTGGCGGCTTCGGGGTGGGTCCGATGGCCCGAACCATCGCGTCCTTTGCCGGGCTCGACTGGGCACACTTGACGGTCGTGTGCGGCGATGCGCCACAGCGGGTAGCCCAAGTGCGCGCAGCCGCCGCCCAAGCACGCGTACGCGCAGATGTAGTGGGTTTCGAGCGAGACATGCCGCGGCGTCTTGCCGAGGCGCACGTGGTCGTTGGCAAGCCAGGTGGGCTGACCAGCAGTGAAGCCATGGCGTGCGGCCGCCCGATGCTGCTGGTCGGGACCTGCCCAGGGCAAGAGCAGCACAACGAGGATTGGCTGTGCCTCAACGGTGCGGCCCAGGCGGTCGCAGCGGAGCAAACCGGTCGCCAGCTCGATTGGCTGCGACGAACCGACAAGCTCGACGCCATGGCTGCCGCCGCCCGCCGACTAGGCGCTCCCACTGCCGCTCGACGAGCGCTCTCTGCGTCCTTGGACTGCGTCGCCTCTCCAGCACACGCCGCCTAGAACTGGACCGAGCCAGCGTCACTACGCGGATGCCGGGTCGATATCCGCCGAGCGACGGGAGAAAAGCACAGACTCTCAGGGTCTACAAACGACTCAACCCCACCGAATGGAAGATCCGGCAGGGTCGAGTGCTCTCTTAGCTAGCTCTGAATCAGAATCAGCTGCAGTACATCGCGCCGTCGCAGTCGACGTAGCATGCTGCCGAGTTGCAGATCAGGCAGCTGTACAGGGTGTTCAGGTCAGTAACGCCACCGGAGTGAGTCTCTTCACACTTCGTGGCACACGCCTGGTCGCCAGCGCAGTCGGCGATGCAGTTGTTCAGATCGATGCATGCCATGTTGGCAGCGCAGGCCTGAATTTCAGCCGAGCAAACGGCGGATGCGCACTCACCGTTCATGCAAGTGCCGCAGTCGCCCACATCACAGCTGGTGCTGCTGCTGCTGCTGCTCGAGCTGCTGCTGGAGCTGCTGCTGCTGCTCGAGCTGCTGCTGCTGCTGCTGCTGCTGCTGCTGCTGCTGCCACCGGTGCCTTCATCTTCGATGTCTTTGGAAGTCACGGTACAAGCGGCCGTGATCGCACCAACAGACAAGAGAACCATCGTCCAACGCCAAGATTTCATCTAGATATTCCTCCAGCAATACATCCGCACCCGCGACCGCCCGCCGTTGGTACCTAGTGATAGGCGGGGCCTGAATGGCGAAGGCCGGGAGCTAGGGTGTGTCTACGTACACTGCTTTCAAAGGTTGTGCAAGCTCACCGAGTGTAGCAGGAAGGCAGCCGCTGTGCCTGCCGAGCAGCAATCCAACGACCTGCTCGAATCACTTTCGTATCAGAGTGGAATATTCCCGTGCTTCTTCTTGGGATTGCTGTCGCGCTTATCCTTCAACACGTCGAGGGCACGGGCTAAGCGGCGGCGCAAGCTCCGGGGCGCGATGACCTCGTCGACGAAACCGAGCTCGGCGGCCTTGTAGGGGTTGGCGAAGGTGCTGCGGTAGTCGTCCACGAAGGCAGTTTTGGTCGCTACGGGGTCCTCTGAGGCCTGGATCTCGCGACGATAGACGATGTTGACCGCACCATCGGGCCCCATCACGGCAATCTCCGCCGTCGGGAACGCCAGATTGTAGTCGGCGCGGATGTGCTTGGACGACATCACGTCATAGGCGCCGCCGTAGGCCTTGCGGGTGATGATGGTTACCTTCGGCACGGTCGCTTCGGCGAAGGCGTACAGCAGCTTGGCGCCGTGAACGATGATGCCGCCGTACTCCTGATCGGTGCCTGGCAAGAAGCCCGGTACATCGACGAAAGTGACCAGCGGAATGTTGAAGCAGTCACAGAAGCGGACGAAGCGCGCCGCCTTGATCGACGCCTGAATGTCCAAACAGCCGGCCAGCACCATGGGCTGGTTTGCGACCACGCCGATCGTCCGGCCCGCCACGCGCGCGAAGCCGATGACGATGTTGGCGGCGTAGCGTGGTTGCAGCTCGAACAGCTCCCCGTCGTCGACCACGGCAGTGATGACCGACTTGATGTCGTAGGGTTTCGATGAGCACGTAGGCACCATCGTGTCGAGCTCGGTGATTTCGCGATCGACTGGGTCGGCGCAGTCG
>CAZRGL010000026.1:10548-38557 GCA_964599485.1 uncultured Polyangiaceae bacterium | reverse complement strand
AGAAAAGAACCTCTGTGTCCCTCTTCGTGTCTCTCTGTGCGTCTCTGTGTAAAAAGACGGCTGACGACCACCACCGAGTCGGCGCGCTCAGTCGGGGGTGATGAAGTCGCCGGTGAGCCACCAGCCCCAGTTCCAGTCGTCGTCGTCGTAGCCAGTTTCGAACGAGCGCAGATTCCTGACCGTCATGTAGTGGCCGCTGTTCCAGATCCATTCGACCGTGCTGCCCATGGCGACGGTGACGGGCGGGGTCGCGTCGAGGGTTTCGAAGTGCAACGAATAACTCTTCGACCATTCTTCGGGACCCCAACATGGCAGCTCGATGAGGCCAATCTTGAAAGGGGAGTCGGGTAGGGTCCCGTAGGTGCCATCGGCTGCCGCGACCCAGAGGTGCTCAACCGGGATAGGGTTGGTCAGACCTTCCCATTGGGGCAGATTCACGATCTTCAGCTCGTGGCTGCAACCCCAAGGCATGTCCACACGCACGCTGACGTCGACGAAGACACCAAGCGGAACCGTCGCTTTCAGATCCGGGGCCGAGTAGCTCAGCTTGAACACCGAGGGCTCGCAGAAGGCGTTGGGAGGGCAGGTGTCGATGACCACACCGCTGTCGTCCGCGCCGATGACCTCCCCTTGGATCTGTACCAAGCCCGTCTTCGTTTTGTTGGAGGCCTGGCAGCTGTAGATGTCGCCATCGGGGGTCTCGAGCGTCATGAGCAGTTGCTCGTGGGTGTTGACACACTCGCCGCTGTCGCCGCCCGAGCCACCAACCGGGCCGCCTCCTGTCGCGCCGCTGCCTCCTGTGCCGCTGCTCGTAGTGCCGCCGCTGGTCGAGCTGCTGCTCGTGGAGGAGGAGGTGGTGCTGCTGCTCGAGCTCGCGTTGCCGAGGTAGGTCACCTGGCTCGAGCAAGCGAAACACACGAGGCTGGCGGCAGCAGCTGCCGAAGCAAGATACAAGTCGTTCCCCATCACTTCGTCTTTGTCGAGGTAGTGCTCGCCTAATTGCAAGCGTCGTGCCCGACGAAGCATACAGCCCACGCGTTTGAAATCATGTGCCCCGTGCCTCGACTGCCGCCCGCCGCTGTCATAGCTGGCACAGCTTCTGGCACAACGCCACGCTCCCGACGGTAGGCTACAGGTTGACTTGACGCGGCTTCGTCAGCCAGCGGTCTGGCCGGAAGGTATGGCGTCGCGGCCGCCGGCGCGGTCGACGTAGACCCACATCAGCGCGGCGGCCACTGCGTAAAGGAGCGTGAAGGGTAGCTCTCCCGTGCAACGCAGCGCTGTCCAGAAGCTCTGGCCACAGACAGCGAGCGTCAGCAGCACCATCAGCAAGCGCAGCGTGCAGGCGATGGTCAGCGCCTTGAGCGCGGTGATGCGGTGCGGCTCGAGCTGCCGATGGGTCAGCAGCGCGACGGTCATCAGTGCAGGGATCAACCAACGTGCGGTTACGCCAACCGCGACCACCGACCAGGGTGGTCCCGAGTCGCTGAAGGTCAGCGCGGGAAGAAAGTCGCCGATGTCCAGCCCGCCCTGAAGTGCGATTCGTTGCACCCAGAACAACGAGAAGCAAAACGTGACGATGATCAGTAGCGTTGCCGGTCTCGCTTTGGTGTCCTCATCCGCAGGGGCACCGAGACTGTCGCCGACCAGCTCCGCGATCCCGATGGTCGCCAGCATGGGCACCATTTGGATGTCGCGTGAGAGCAGCAAGGCGTAGCTCGCCACACCAAAGTGCAGCGCCAGCGATCGTCGTCGCCTCAGGGCGAGCACCAGCGCCGTGGCCACGATGAGGGTGAACAGCAGCCGCCCGCCCATGGGCGTGGCGAAGCGCCGTAACACAATGGCTGCCAGGATCACTGGAAGGCCGATGAGCAGTGCGAGGTTGTCCTCGGCGCGCTGGCGTTGGTTGTTCTTTGCGTGCCGACGCAGGGCGCGGCCGACCGACCAGATGACGACTGCCGCGACCGAAGCGGCAAGCATGACTTCGGCGTGGCGTATCAGCCACACGCCCCACAATTGGGCTTTGCGCACTCCGGGCGGATAAAGCAGCGCCAACAATACCGCCGCGCCGGCCAAACGCCACCATCCCACATGGGCCTTGGCGGTTGTGAGAATGCTCGAGCGGCCTCGTGCCAAGTGTCCGCTGAGGCCGAAGAAGATGGTCGCGGCCACGACCACCACGAAGCTCTGCACTTGGGTGTTGGCTGTGTACGAAGCCAGCAAGAAACCGGGTACTGCCATGGCAGCGGTGCGGGGGTACTTGTCGAATAGATCCGTCAGCCGCCCCGGGATCAACAGGGCCGCGACGGTGATCAAGTTGGCTATCGCAAACAAGCTGGCCCGGACGGTGTTGGGCAAGTTGCCGCTCAGCCGCTCGGTGTAGAGGATCAGCACCAGGCCGACCAGGATGAGCGCTATGCCCCATGGCAAGACGGGCAGCGAGGCGCGTCGGTAGACGACGAAGATCAGCAGCAGGGTCAACAGCGCAACGATTGCAATGAAGATCCACAGCTTGGTCGACCCCAGACCGGTGGTGGCGGCAATCTTCACGCCCACCTCTTTGACCAGCGCGCGCGATTCCTTCACAGCAGCGCGATCGTCAGTCTCGGCGGTCCCACAAATGCGCGCGGCGCGCTGCCCGTAGCTGAGCTCGTCGAGCTTTGCTTTTGCATAATTTCCAGCACGCCGGGCTTCGGCACAGGCGACACCGCCACGCTGTTGCGGCGTGTAGTCGAGCCACTCGACCAAAACGTGACCTTGTGAGTGCGCTGGTAGCTCGGCTCCAAGAAGCGTTGCGATGGTGTTGCCGAGCTCGATTTGCTCCAGCTCTCGCTGGAGCTTGACCCCCGGGACGATGCCCGGACCGTAGGCGTAGATCGGCGACTGACGTTGTACAGGGGTGTCGGAACCGTGGGTACCGGTGTCGGTGGCGCCGTGGTCACTGGTCACGATGACCGTCCACTGGGGCCCGAGCTCCTGCAAGAGCTCATGAAGCAGCTTGTCGAAGGCGCGTATGTGGGCCCCGTAAGCGGGCGAAGGAATGCCGTGGACGTGACCCTGATGATCTGGCGTGGTCAGCTGCGCGACCAAGAAGCTCGGCGATCGCTTCAGCAGCTCGCGAATATCCGCAAAGTTCTGCGGATTCATGTCGAATTCCATCGCCACGCCGTGTGGATCAGGACGCAACTCGCTGAGGTGGTCGCGGTACATCTGGATCCAGTTGACGTCGCCCACCATGTCGAGCGTGAGTCCGTGGTTGCGCGCACCGTTTTCGAGCCAAGAGTTGAAGCTCGGCCGCTGCGAGAACATGTTCAGCGCCAGCTGCTCCAGCTGTCCCCACTGGCCGGTTCCGTAGGCCAGCACCGCCGAGGAGCTCATCGAGATGCGTCCCGCCCAGATGAGGCCGCTGCTGTGCTTCTTCATGGCCGCGACGAAGTGCGGCATGCGCTTCGGGTTGGTCGCCACGTCGTAGCGAAGCCCGTCGACGATGAACAAGAGCACATGCTTGGTCAGCGCTGGTCCAGCCGAGATCGGCTCGATGCGAGGAGACGGTGCAGGCTGCAGAGCCACGCCCAGGACCGCGTATATGCTGGTGGCCCCGATCAGCGCCACCAGCGCGAGCACCAGCAGCGAGAGCCGCTTGCCTCGAGGTGGCGATGGGGTCGATGCACTCACGGGCAGTGCTATTAGCAGAGTCGCTTCGCGACACCAGCCCACGTCATCAGTTCGAGGGGCTTTGCGGGCGGGGCTAGGAGCTCTGTGGGGGCTCGTCCGTGGTGTCGGGGCTCATCGCGCTAGCCTCCGGCCAGCGCCTCCACACCAGGCCGGCCGCCACCAAGAACGCTGCTGAGGCCACCCAGGTGCTCAGACCCCGCGCTGCTGGGCCATGGGGAAGCCAGCCCTTGCTCAGATCGAGCAACTCCCCGCCGAGCAGCGCTTCGCTGAGCCAGCCCCAGACAAAGCGGGCCGCCACCGGAGCCCAGAGATCGCCGCTCTTGATCCATAGCGCGGCGAAGAAAGCGCCGGAGCAAGTGGTCAGCACGATGCCAGGCGCGGTGGTGTGTCTCTCGAGGAGGATGGCTGCAACACCGGTGGCGATGATGTAGCAGCCCACCAGCCACGTTTGCAGCCTGGCGCGTTGGCCGAAATGAAGGGGCATGCCGCGCAGCCAGAGCTCGTCACGGTAGGCGAGCACGAAGGCCACCAGCGTGCTGTACAAGATCGAGCTCGAGGGAGCGCCCGGGGCCCACACGAGCGATGCACCTTGCTCGAGCATGACGGTCAGCAAGCACACGACCACCACAGCGCCGGCCAGTGCTGCGCCGCGGATGGCCTTCGCGAAGCTGAGCGCGCCGTAGCCGTCGGCTTGCACTCCGGCGCTCGTCGCCACCACGCTCACCACGACGGCGCCCAGCGCCCACTGTGCAATCGGCGCCTTGATGAGCGAGCTCAACACGCGCAGCGACATCCCGATGGCTAGCAGATAGAGGACCGCCGCCGCGATGAGCCGCAAGCGTGCGTGTGGGGCCATGGGCTGCTCAGTGCAGCGTGTGCCAGCGCCCATTGTGAGAGACCTTAGGAACTTCTGGCTCGGGCAGCTCGACAGTCGATACGCATGGTGCCCGCTTTCGTGCCTGCTTGCGCGACTTGCGCGACTTGCGCGACTTGCGCGACTTGCCCGACTTGCCCGACTTGCGCGATTTTCCCGACTTGCCTGACTTGCCCGGCTTGTTCTGCGGGCGGTCTGGCTCAGCCAAGGGTGCATCCTGCTCCATGGTGAGGCCCGACGCGGTCGAGTTGCGACCTGCGCGCCCGCGGCCATAGCGTCGGCGCAACAATACGCCCGCGGCCAGCAGTATCCACATGCCGGTGCTGGCAACCAGTACGGGCAACAGGGCCCGCTTCTCTGCTACCTGTTTGCGCCAACTGCTCTCGAGCTGGCTGAGGTCGGCTTGGTATGCGGCTCGAACAGCGTCCTCGAAGCCCGCACCTTGTCGAACGCCAGCGATCAACGCCACGAAAGCCGCAGCGCGGTCTCTGTCGTGAAGGCGATGGAGGAGGTCAGCTGCTTGAGCAGCTGCGATTGAGTCTGGACCAAGCGGGTTGAGCAAGTGGGCGTCGAGCTCAGGCAGGGAGATGAGACGCTTTCGCAGCGCCGCCCACCAAAGTGCTCGCGCTCGACGCATGGTGCTTGGGGCGGCGAAGTCGAGCGCATAACCTACCCGAAACCAGCGCGGCAGCACTTGCATGCCGCTGGCCTCGTCGAGCGCGAGGTACGCCAAGCCTCGCCGGAAGATCTGCATGCTGTCTTCATTGGTGGTGCTGTGGATGCTCATCAGCAACGCATCGAGCGACCCATAGGCGAGCAATTGAGTGCCAGTCGGAGCGTCGGTCGGCACGATTCGCCTGAAGTCCGATCCGCTCGTCGCGATGCGCACAATGCACGACTTGAGCACGAGTATCCCGAGCTGTCGTGACAGTTGGTCACGCACCTCGACAGCTGAGGCGACGATCGGACGGACGTGCTCGCGCACCGACGGATGGTAGGCGAAGCGAATCCCTTGCTCTTCGTGCGCCAAGTATTCTGGAGGCACCGGGGGTAACTTCAAGCCAAGGGTCCCGAGCGGCGACTCCGCGGGCCGTGCTGGCTCGGGGGCTGGCTTCGTCTGTGCCTGTGCGCCTGCGGTGCAGAGCAGCGACAACAGAACGAGGGCCAACACGCCTCGCATCATGGACTGACGTGCCCCTCCAGCATCACGACGTCAGGCTCGTTCAAGGCTGTCTGCGAAAGCACCAGCACGGTAACGCCCACCGATAGCACCACGCCGAGCCCGCCCCAGAACCAGGGCGAGGTCAGAAAATTGCGGTCCTTCTTGCCGTCGTCGGGTTTGGTGCCGTCGCCAGGCTTGGCGCCGTTTCCGGGCTTGGCAGCTGTCCCCTGCGGGCCGCCCTTGTCCAACTTGCCCGGTTTGCCAGCGGGGCTGGAGCTGCGCGGGCCAGGAGGAGGTGCTCCTTTGGCGAGGCCACGCAGGATCGCCAGCGCATCCGACCAATCGTGAGCAGCGGCCCCCGAGTCGCTCTTCTTCGTTCCAGGAGCGAGAACCACTGCCAAGAACCGTTGATCGGCGACCCGCATCACGCGCGCGCTGGGGCCTGCGGTCGCCTGTTCGACGAACACCAGCAGCTCAGCGCCGAGGTCGCTGCCGACCGATGCGAGCAGACGCCGGCGTATGGTGCTGTCTTTGGTTTCCCTGGCGGCTTTGATGACGCTCGCAATCTCGGCAAGCTTGTTCGGCTGTGGCGTCTTGGTCTCGTTGCCAGCCGCGGGCTTGGCTGGGGCTTCACCGACGAGCGCCTTGGCCGTGGCCTCGCTCATCGCAGGCCTCAACGCAGCATCCTGGTAGACGACGCGGGCCAGCGTCTTGGCGGCGGGGCGCGCGGCATCATCGATTGCGACGACGATGGTGCCGTGGCCGCGGCTCGTGGAGGCCCATGCAGGTCCGGCTGTCAGCAGCGCCAACAGCAGCGCCAACACGGTTGGCCAAAGTCGCATGGAGAAACCGTACGGTTACCCGCGCCGATCGTCAAACATCCCAGTCGGCTCCATCGGTCTGCGCGGGCCCTGATAGGAGCTTGGGCATGAAACGCGTGGTCTTGCGCGGATTTTTTCACTTGGACATCTTCGCGACCCGGCGCCGAAACATAGCCGAAACCCGCCCATGGCATTGTCGGCCGATGGAACAAGGGACAATCGATAGCATCTGGGTCTTGGTAGCTGCGGTTCTGGTGTTCTTCATGCATGCAGGCTTCGCGCTCGTCGAGAGTGGTTTCTGTCGCCGCAAGAACGCGGTGATGGTGCTGCTGAAGAACGTGAGCGTGGTGGCGCTCGCATCGCTCGGGTTTTATGCGATCGGTTTCGGTCTGATGTTTGGTGATGGCAACACCTTGTTGGGCCTCAGCGGCTTCTTTCCAGATGGCGCCGAGCAGCTCGCGGCCGCGCCGAAGAATATGCCTCTGTTTGTCTTTCTTTTCTTTCAGTTGGTGTTTGCTGCCACCGCCGCCACCATCGTGAGCGGGGCCGTGGCGGAGCGTGCACGGCTCGCTACCTTCTTTGGCTTCACCGTGGTCGCAACCGTGGTCATCTATCCCCTCGTCGGCCATTGGGTGTGGGGCGGCGGCTTCTTGTCCTCGCTCGGTTTTCACGATTTCGCCGGCAGCACCGTTGTGCATGGCGTAGGTGGAGCGATGGCGCTCGCTGGCGCGCTGATCGTCGGGCCGCGCCACGGCAAGTTCGGCAAAGACGGCTCTGTGCGCCCCATGCCCGCCCACAACTTCCCGCTGGCAGCGTTGGGCGTGCTGATCTTGTGGCTCGGCTGGTTCGGCTTCAACGGCGGCAGCACCCTGGCTGCCGATCCCAAGGCGATCGCCCCCGTCATTCTGGTTACCAACCTATCTGCTTCAGCGGGCTTTCTGGCGTCGCTTCTGCATGTTCGCATGCGCGCCAACAGTCTCGATCTGTCCATGGCGCTCAATGGCGCGCTCGCGGGCTTGGTGGGGATTACAGCGGGCTGTGATGTCATTGGTCCAGCCGAGTCGATCCTGGTCGGAGCCGTCAGCGGCGTGCTCGTCGTCGAAGGTGTGATGCTGCTCGACCGCTTGCGTATCGACGATCCAGTGGGCGCCATAGCGGTGCATCTCGGTGGCGGCCTGTTCGGCACGATCGCAGTGGGTCTGTTTTCCAGCAGCGCCGATGCGCCAGGGCTCTTTCACGGCGGCGGCAGCAAGCTGCTGGGCATTCAGGTATTTGGCGCCGCCATCGGTGCAGGATTTGCTTTTGTGGTCGGCCTCGCGCTGTGGTGGCTCATGCGCAAGTTGCCGGGCGGCGTGCGGGTCCCGCTCGAGCACGAGCGCGATGGCCTCGATGTGGCCGAATGTGGTGTGGGCGCGTACGGCGAGGAGCTGAGCGCTGCCGCCGACGTAGCTGGCAGTGCCTATTGAGCGTGTAGGAGCAGCCCTGGACGGGACGTGGGACAATTTCTCGAGCTCGTACTACAACCAAGCGATGCGGTTGATTTGCGGGGTTGTTCTCGGAGGGTTCGCGCTAGCGGTGGGTTGCGCAGGGGGAGCCGGTCGTACGGCCAATAATGGCCCCGGTGCCACGGTCGAGGTTGCCGGCTCGGCGGCGCCGTCTGCTGTCGTGACGGAGACGCCGCAGGTGCGTCCCAAGTCAACCTCGAAGCGGCGTGTTGCTTGCGGGCCGCATACCTGCGGGGAAGCGCAGATCTGCTGCATTGCTCATTTTGAGCACGAGGGCGCCAAGCCGCCGCGTTGCCTGGCGGAACGTAGCGCAAAGGACTGCGCCCAGATGCGGATGGAGTGCGACGACACCTCCGATTGCAAGGCTGGCCAGGTATGCTGCTCGACCTTCGACGAGGGGCTCGACGGCCACACCGTTTGTGGCTCGCTACCCTGCAAACGGGGGGCGGAGTTGTGTCGCCCGGGGATCTCGGCCGGCGCGGCGGGCTGCCGAGAGGGCTATGCTTGCTTGCCCAGCGAAGGGGGCAAGGGCGGCAGCTGCTACTTCCAGGCTTCGAGCGTGCGTTGTGGCACCAAGACCTGTGCCGGAGCGACACCTGTGTGCCGCTGGGATCAAGCCAGCAAGAAGGGAAGCTGCGAAGCGCGCAAAGCCGCCTTCGGAATCAGTACCGTAGCCTGTGACGATCACGACGACTGCGGCCCCGGCAACAAGTGCGTCGTCGCGCCCATGGCCACCGCCTGTTTCGGCCCCGAGCAGTACGACACCTCTCTGACCAACGCGAGCATCGCCTGCAGCAGCAACGCCGACTGCCCGAAGATGCACGTCGGGATGCCGATGAGTTGCAAGCAGGTCCAAGATGGACCGCCGGGACTCAAGATGTGCACGGTGCAGCAACCTTGATGGCTGTGACTCGAGTCTGAGTCCGCGTCCGCGTCCGCGTCCGAGTCCGCGTCAGAGTCTGGTGCCTGACGCTGACGTTGACGCTGACGCTGCTGTGAGGCGGGTTTGGCTCGTCGAGCCCGGACATTGGGTGCGGACCCAAAACGGTCCGCCTTTTTTGTTCGGGATCGATCCCTCCGTGAACCTTGGCCGGGTCGCAGAGCCGAACATATCCGACTCTCGGACCGTCGCGGTTTGTACCTCTGACAGGACGGGGGCTAGTGCCGGCCAGTGGGGGCTATTCTGTCAGATTACGCGCAGTTTTGGGCCGATTTGGAGCCCGCCAATGCTGTTGGCGAGCGAGCTGGCGACCACCTGTCGCGCACTTGCGCCTGACGGCAAGCGGATTGGCTGTTCTTGCTCTGACAGAATAGGGGTCACTGGCTGCCACTGGGGGTGGTTCTGTCAGTGGCGGTTGTTCTGTCAGAGCCACCCGCTCGTCTGTCCGACTCGCCACTCTGGAGACGCTTTGACCACCCCAGTCTGGTGCCTGACGCTGACGCTGACGCTGACGCTGACTACGAGGCGGCGTCTACCGCCTTTTTTTGTGTCGACTCGGGTTCGTCACGATGGTCTCTCATGGCTGCAACTCTCGTCGTCTGTTCAGGTCGAGGCGTCTTCTGCGGTGCGCACTTCGACGACGAGGGCATCGGTGGCGACGGCTGTTCCATCGCGCACGACGACTTCGATTTGGTAGAGACCGGGTTGCTCGGGCAGCGTCCAGAGCGCCTGGTCACCTTCCCGACACACGGCGCCAGCGGAAACGTCGAACTGCAGCTCGGCAGCGGGTGAAGCGGACGTTACGGCGAAGCGCGCTTCTGTTCCTCGGGCCTCCACGAGAGCGAGGCCTACTTTCGGCAGGTGTTGGAGCGGCAGCGATGGTGCCGTTGGTCCGAGCGCGATTTCGGGTGCGCCGCCGTCTGGGAAGGTCACGTCGAAGACCCGATCGACGGGGCAGGATTCGCTGTAGCAAACGCCTAGCGCTACGCCGCTGAGGGTAACCGTTCCGTCGGTCGGCTCCGCCGCCAGGGTGATCGTGATGGTGACGCCTTGTCCCGTATGCTTGACGTCAGCCAGCGCGCCGAGGGTTGGGGACACCTGAACGCTCGGTGTGTTGCCCCAGCTCCACTGGTAGGGCCAGGATTCAACCTCGAGGGAGATGGTGAGCGTGGTGTCGTCTATTGAAACGTAGGGCGCCAGCATCTGGCCGCTCGCGACATCTGGGCAGCTGAGCTGAGGACATGGATCGGTCGTGGTATCGCCTGAGGTGGAGCTGGACGACGATGTGGACGAAGAGCTGGACGAGGAGCTGGTCGACGAGCTGCCGCCGCTACCGTCAGGGTTGCTGACCACTTCGCTGCCACAAGCGCCGGCGCTTGCGGTGACCAGCGCTACGACTAATGCAGTGGCCTTTCTTTGGGCTGATTCGGACTCGTCATGATGGTCTCTCATGGGCTCCCCTCCTCAATTCGTGGTTTGTCGTCGGCGGCTGGTAGGCAGCTGTTTGCATTTGTTGGTGCTCGACGATTTGTCCTTGCAGACTGCGCACTTCGGTCAACAGCTCGAAGTCTTCCCGGTGGACTTGTCTAGCTTGGGAAATTGCGAACTGTTGGATGTTGGCCTGGTCGTCGAGCTGCGCGTCACTTGCGAAGCCATGAATCTGTCTCAAGTGGCGTGCCGACGAGCTTGCCAGCTGCCGTGATAGGCGCTCGGCCGCCGTCTCTAGCTCGCTGCAGTCGATTTGCGGACAAAAGTGGCGCAGGGCGGCCAGCTCGAAGCGCACGTCGCGGCTGAGGTGAGCCATACCCTGAGAGCGGAAGTTGCGGCGATGGAAGACCACGTCAGCGATGCGCGCCATCAGCTCGACTCGGGGATCGATCACGTCGTAGCCCCAGATCAGATAGTTGCCCCGCAAGCGTCGCTCGGCCCGCAAGCGTTGCTCCAGCGGGGTACCGGTGTAGACGACCGTGCGGCAGAAGTTGATCGGGATGTGGCCGTTTCTTTCGAGCAGCTCGATGTTGGGCAGCACGGATTCGAGCGTGGTGTCAGGATCGAACAGCAACACGTTGAACTCGGTCATGACCTTGCGCTGGCTCAGCAGGCGTAGGGCGCGCTCGTTGTCGGCGCTGCTGACCCCGCGACCCAAGGTGATGAGGCCCTGCTCGCTGGTCGTTTCGATACCCGCGTAGACGCGCACCAGGCCGATGCCCTCGAGCAAATCCAAACACTCCGGATCGACGTCGCTGGGACGGCACTTGACCGAAAGAGCGATGTCGTCGATGTCGCGTTCGAGCAGAGCAGCGGCGAATTGTCGAAGCCTCGCGCGGTTTTGATCGCGGCTAGGCACGAAGAAGGTGTCGTCCTGAAAGTTGAACAGCCGCACGCCCCGCTCGCGGCGAAGCCAAGCCATCTCGTCGGCGATGTTGGCGACGGAGCGTTGCCGAAACCGCGGCCCGCAGGCGCTGCGATGCCAGGACTGGATGCTGCAGAAGTTGCAGGAGCCATAACAGCCGCGGCTGCCGATCATCTGGGCGATGGGATACCCAATCACGTCAGGCTGGGTCTGTGGACGCTTTGGAAAGTGGATGGCGTCGAGCGTGGGCAAGGGCCGGGCGGGGGTGGCGACGAGGCGCTCGTCGTGATCTCGATAGAGCAGCCCAGCGAGCTCGGCCGCCGCGGCCCAGGGGCGAGGAAGAGGTCCGTCAGGAAGCGCCCTCAGAAGGGCGACGAGGGTCTGCTCGCCTTCGTGCTGCACGATGAGATCGAGCGCCGGACTATCGCGCAGCAACTGGGCAGCTGCGAGGGTCGCGAAGTGGCCGCCGGCACAAATGAGGCCATCGAAACCGCCTTCACGCAGGGCTGCTGCCAACCGCATGAAGTCGGGCGCAAAAGCCTGACAGGCGATCGATAGCCCAATGGCTCGCGGGCGTTGCGATAGCGTGCGCTCGACGGCTGATTCGGTCTGCGCGGTGGAGGCTATTTCGAGCAGCTCGCAACGATGCCCAGCCTGCTCGCAGGCGCTGGCCAAATAGGCCAGAGACATGTTCTCCTGCTCGGCTCGCCCGAGCAGCAGGATATCGGGTCGCTGCCAACTGACTGTTGTCGTGGTCCCCCCACCCACTGCAGACATGGACCCTATTGTGGCACAGGCCGGGTGGCCTCACGCCAGGCGTTCATGCGCGCCAGGTTGTCGAGCTGCAGCGGGGGCGGGTGAAGCCAGGATGGGTCGCGGGTCTTCTTGTCGAGCTTGGGTGGCGTCTTGCCCATGGGTGGCAGCAGCTGGCCAATCGGTTGTGGCGACAAGTTCTTCCACTCGAACTTGCTGTTGAACGCGACCAGCACGCCCTTGCCGAGCTCGAATGGCGCCTCGGTGTCGACGTTGCCGGCGCCGTCGATGCCTACGTACACGATGTCCGGCCCTTGCGAGCCCGAGTAGTCGATCGTGGCCTTGTCGAGCTGGAGCCAGGTTCCGGCCAGTGGTTTGAGGCTGGTTGGTTTTCCCGTGGGCGGCTTGCCGGGCCATTTCAACATGCCTTCGAAACTGTACTTGCCGCTCGGCGCTTGCGCCCAGGCAGCGACCAGCGCGTTGAGCTGGGCCTGCGTGAAGGTCATCCCGAGCTCTGTTTGAAGCAGGCTGTTCATGCCCTTTGGGTGGCCGTTGGCGTCGAACAGCTTGCCGTAGCCCTCCACGCCGCCCATCTGTCCGGCCACATAGCTCAAGAACATGTACGACATGGCGTAGTAGCTGTAGTTGCCGAACTTCCAGTCGAGCAAGGATATGCCGGATGCTGCGACCGGATCCTGAATCAGGTACATCAGCGAGTAGGGGTGGTCGCCGTTGACTGCGTTGACGGCGCACTCGGCTAGCCCCTCGTTGTGGTACTCCCACTCGGCCGCGAAGCCGTGCTTCTCGTGATAGAGCAGATGTGAGAACTCGTGGGCCAGGACGACCTCGGCGTTGAAGTCTCCCTGCGCGACGTTGATGTAGACCATCTCCATCTCGTTGGAGTGGTAGCCGTACTCCTGAGCCTGCTTGTCGGGGATGTTGTTGATCGGCGTGAAATAGCCCCCGTAGTAATTGCCGCCGTCGAGACCGAGCAGCACGATCTTGCCATTGCCGTCGATGTCACCGGGTTTGGTCAGCAGCTCCGTCTCGACGGGGTAGATCTTGTTGTCGAAGAAGCTCATCGCCGATCCCGTCCCGTAGGGGCTGAAGCCCTGCTCGACGTACATGACCCCTTGCTCACCCAGCTCGGTGCGATTGGCCACCAGCTGGTAGGCCTCGTAGGTGGGCGAACCGAAATCACTGGCCCAGAATTTGGCGGTGTCGGCTGACGGGAACTTGCCATCCAGAATCCCGACTTCATCGCTGCCGGTTTGGATGGCGATCTCATAGTAGATGCCCAGCTTTTGCTTCGACGTCGTGATGGTGGCGGTCTTCTTGGCCGCGTCGTAGCTCAGCTCGAGGATCTCCAGGCCGCCCATCGTCGAATCCAGTGTGTAGCTGAGCGCCGAGTCCAGCTGCGCTTGCTCGTTGGGCTCTCCGCTGAAGATGACCTGCACTGTGGTTTCGTCAGGCGCGTTGACCTTGCTGATGCCCAGCGGGCCCGGTGGCGGCGGCGTCGGCGTGGTCGAGGTAGTGACGATCGGCGTTCCGCCGCTGCCCAAGGAGGTGGTGGATCCGGGGAAGATGGTGACCTCTCCGCCGCATCCAGCGACGCTCGAAACCACACACGCGACTAGCAGATGCCAAGCTCTCATTGCTGTTCCTGTTGGTTGGTCTTGTTGTGACCGCGCAACACGCAAGAAGCTTACCAGGCGGCTTGTGTCGCTAAAGTGTTGGAATCAAACAGCCCTCGCCGCGGGTAGGCAAGTCGCCGTTAGCCGCCTAACCCCAATGCCGTTCCTTCGAGGGCAAAGGTGTGCGGGACCACGAATGAGCAGCGGATCACGAATTGCCTGCAACAAATCAAAGGTCTAGAGCGGCTGCCTCGTCGAACGCCGGGTCTGCTTGCCAGGCTCCTTTGGGGGGTCGAGAGGGCTCCTTCTGAATACGCCGGGCAACGCCATCGAGGATGCCGTCAGACTCGATGGCAGTGGTGAGAACCAGCTCCTCGAGCGGCCAGGCTTCGTGGAGCGCCCTGAACAACTCCGTGGCTCGGGCGAAGAAGCGATCGGCTTGCACGGAGCCATCTTCATCCACCTGCCGCTCCAACAGCTCGACGCGCGCCCAGCGGCCATTCCACTGCCAACGACGGCAATATGCCGGGCCATCCGCGCCGGTTGTTCGCACGACCTCGGCCAGCTCAGCCCTGAACTTCGCCTGCGGCTTCTCGATGAACTTCAGACGATACACGTGGGGGTAGTCCCAATCGTTGGGCCGGTCGCTGTAGAAGCGAAACATCTTTGGATTTCGCGGCTTGTCTTGTGGCAACAGGCGTCGCGCTGCGGCTGCGGCCTTTTTCGCATCTTTGACTTGTAGCTCTCCCAACTCGGCGATGACGGTACCGGTCTGATCGATGAGCCGTGCTCCGTCGACGCAGGCGACTTCACCCTGGAACGCCGTGACAGAGCGGAACTGAGGTTCGATGACGACCCGGTCCTTCAGATCGACGTAGCCCCACAGGTCACCTGCTCGCACCGCCACCAAGCCAGATGCCCATGCGGCAACGGCGGTCCACTTGGGTTCGAGGACGGTGTTGCCTTCTCGGTCGATGAGGCCCCAACCTCCAGCGAGCTTGACGGCCGCGTAGCCAGCGCGAAACTCCTTGGCCGCCAGAAAACGCAGGGCAATCGCGACATCGCCTGAGCTCGTCAGATAGCCCCACTTCTTTCCGCGGCGGGCAGCAACCAAGCCTTCTGACAGCTTACCGAGCTCGACCCACTTGAAGGCAATGGTCGTTTCTCCCCGGATGTTGACGGCTCCCCATTTTCGCCCATCTTTCACCACAGCTGTTTCGTCACACAAGCCGGTGGTTTCGAGCCACGTTGGCTCGACGACGAAGGTGCCGGAGCGATCGATGATGCCGATGAGCTCTTGGCGGCGTGCGGGCCTAATTGCCGTCGCATGATCGCCATCGAAGTTGGCAGGGTAGATGCCGCTGAAGATCGGATCGATGGCCCACTGGCCGTCTGGGCCCAGGTAACCGCGCCGCGTGCCCTTGTTGGCTATGTAGGGGGAGCAAGATGCCAAGCCGCAGGCGAACGGTGCGGCGGCGGTGAACGCCGGCTTGATCGCCACTCGACCCTCACGATCGACATAGCCCCACTCCCGTCGGTGCTTGTCGATGGCTACGCCGACCAGCGCCAAGTCGTCGGAATAGTCGTTGACCACTGCGTAGCTGGGCGGAGTGAGGACCCGCGCGTTTCCATCGATCAATCCCCAGCTGCCTCGATGCTCGAAGGGGAAACGCAGCAAGGCACGAGCGTCATCAACGTCGGTCATTGGTTTGGGTCATCCTTGCGGATTCGAGCCTTGACTCCAATACCGATCGAACCCGCGGTGGCGAAGGGTTCGACTACGAAGCATGCCTCCAAAGCACAGTGGCGATAATGTCGCATTAGGTATACAAAGGTCGGGCTAGGCCCGCTTCGAGCTGGCTTGACAGCAACGCCGGCATCAGCGACGGACGCTGCCTAAGGTAGCGTAATGGCGCTATGCTGTTGGCAGCTGCGTATGAGCCGAGCGTTCCGCCCCATCTTTCAATGAACCACATGCTTTTTCGGTCCCTGGATTCACCCTTGTTTCGGGCGATCCTGCTTCTGTTTTTTGCCCAGGCGCTGGTGGCCTGTAATGGCGCCGATCCAGGCGGCGACCCTGACGGGGGCACCACCACGAGCACGAACAAGGGCGACATTTGCAAACCTGCTGACACTACGGGCAAGGCCGAGGTGATCGTCGGGTTGGGGCAGTCGAACTACTTGGCGGCCGACGATTACACCCTTGCCGAGGTCGAAGCAGGACCACAGGGCGGCTATCACATTTGGGTCGCAGCGCGCGTGAAGAACCTGCACCAGTCGGGTTCCATCACGAAGGTCAGCGGTGAGATCCCCGATCTCGGGCTGATGATCTCGCCGCTGCAGGTGATCTTCACCATGGATGCGGATGAGGGGGGTTACTGCAAGCTCTACGGTCTGCGTTTCCAAATCGACATCGATGGCGGGCCGGTCAGCGAGATGCTCGGCAAAGAGATGAAGACCACCGTTACCGTTACCGACATCGATAGCGAAGTGGGCGTGGACGACCTCTGGGTGAAGCTTTCGGACTACACGATCTAGTATTCGGGTTCGCGGGCGGGGCGCGCTACGCCGTCTTGGCAGTCGCTTCGGCGAGCGGACCGATCTCGTCTGCTAGCTCTTTGAAGAGCTTCTTGGCGCGGCGGCTCAACCGTTTGGGCACCGCGACCTGAACGACCACGTGCAGATCCCCGCGGCCACGACCGTTGACGTCCGGCGCACCCTTTCGTCGAGCTGAAACGACGTCGCCGGGTTGCGTTCCGGCCTTGAGCTTCACCACGTGCTCGTCGCCATCGAGCATCTCGATGCGCAAAGTCGTCCCAAGCGCCGCTTCGGGGAAGGAGATGGTCTTGCGACAAATGAGGTCGAGGCCATCGCGCTCGAAACGCTCGTGGGGCGCGATCAACACATCCACATAAAGGTGTCCGGGCGGTCCGCCATGGGGACCCGGTAGACCCTGTCCCGACACGCGCAGACGGTGCCCTTCATCAATGCCAGCCGGAAAGCTCACTGTGACGGTACGATGCTTCTCTTCCCAGCCAGCACCGTCGCAATGCTCGCACGCTACATCGATGACGCTGCCCTGACCTTGGCACGCTGGGCAGGCCTGGGTGAACATGATGAAGCCGCGTCCGGTCGTGACTTGCCCTTGCCCATGGCAGGTGCTGCAGGTCTTCGGCTTGGTGCCCGGCTTGGCCCCCGAACCGCTGCAGACGGTGCATTCGACCGGGGCATGGATCTCTACATCCTTCTTGCACCCCAGCACCGCATCCTCGAGCGAGAGCTTCTTTTGGACCCGCATATCGCGCCCGCGCGCTGGCCCGCGGCGGGCTCTCGAGCCTCCGAAGCCCCCGAAACCGCCGAAGAAATCTGAGAAGAGGTCCTGGAATTGGGAGAAGAAGTCGCCGCCCATGTCGGCCACGCCCTCGACACCAGCATGACCGAAACGGTCATACCGCCCGCGCTTTTCCTCATCGCTGAGGACGGTGTAGGCAGCGGTGACCTCTTTGAACTTGGCTGTAGCGTCTTCGCAACCGTTGTTGCGGTCGGGATGGTGCTGGAGCGCAAGCTTCTTGTAGGCCTTGCGAATGTCGGCCACAGACGCCTGTTTGTCGACGCCTAGCACCTCGTAAAAGCACGGCTGACTAGTCAATGAAGGACCTCAGTGCGCCCTCTTGGGGCGCGCTTCGCACCAGAAACCTAAGTCCCTTCGCGCATCTGTCAACAAACCGCAACCCCCTCCGAACGTTGCACGCTTCGGTGGGCGGCCGTTGTGCAACGATTGCTCAAGGATCACTGCTTGGTCTCGGCCGGCGGGGTGCTCAGCAGCTGTTTCAGACGTGGCGTGATGTAGTCCACCGCCCCGGGGCCTTTGATGGCACCAAAAATGCGCCTGTTCGAGCAGCGGCCATCGGCGGCCGGCCGCGCAAACAGCGGTACCAAGCTCGACGAGCAATTGGCCGCAACCAACCGCCGATTGTCTCGATCATGGTCGAATTTGAGCAATCGCAGCGTGGGGAAACTGGCGTCGAGCTCGCCCTTCTTGGCTGCCTGCTGGAAGCGCTCACAGGGCTCGCACCAGCTGGCGCCAACATAAACCAGCAGCGTGCGCTTTTGGTTGTGGGCTTTTGCCATGGCGCGGGCAACGAGGCTGGCTACTGGCTCCTGGCCCGCCGGAGCCTCCACGATTTCTAGCCCACGACCCGTCGTGCTCGCTTCGCGCTCAGCAGGCTTGTCGCAAGCGAGGACGAGCAGCGAGAGCATGGTGAAGCTGATCGTCCAAAGCCCGCGGGCCATCAGCATGGCACTTGTCGTCCCCACCCCCTGCCTCCGCTCAGCCGTCGGTAGTTTTGCGTCTGAGCTGGGCGATTTCCTCTTGGGCAACACGCAGTGCGTGCTCCAAGGCTGCGCTGTCGGCTGACTCCGCCGAGCCACTCTCGAGCAGCTGGCGCTCTTGGGCAGCGATCTTCCAACCTGCCGCCTCGATGTCGGCCAGCTGGCGGGCACATTGCACTTGCAGCGCCTCGAGCTGCGCCCTCAGCCCGCCGAGGTTGCCGTCGACCGCGGCTTCGGGCGTCGCTGCAGTCTGCGTCGCGTGTGGTCGCCCATTGGACTGGTCCTCTCGTGCGGCTGACGCGAGCTCGGCTCGTTCTTGCTGGGCTCGCTGTTGGGCTGACGAGAGCTTGTGGAGCAACTCCCGGCCTACTCTTTGGGCTAGGCGCAGGTGCTCGCGCAAGCTGGTGATCGACCCACCCTGCTCCTTGAGCTTGTCCTCGAGCGCCGCGACCTCCGCGGCGTGCTCGGCGTCCTCATCAGCTGTCGTCGACGCTTGCTCGCCCGCAGCGAGTTGTTGTCGAACCTGATCGAGCTCTGCAGTCAGCTCGTCGACGCGCGCTGCTTGACCGCGAAGCGAATCGCATTCGGCACGAACTGTAGCGAGCGCTTTGCGAAGCTCCGCGATTTGGAAGGTGTAGTGCCGCACGACCTGAGCGTCGGCGCCAGTCTCGGTGGGCGGCGCGGCCTGCTCGAGTGGCTGGCCGTCACCATCGATCTGGGCATCGTCTCCTGGAGCTGCCGCCGGTGAAGAAGCTGGCGGTGGAGCTGTCGGCGGTTCGGATTGCGCTCGCTCGGCACGTTCCTCGAGCTCGGCGATTCGCTCGAGCATGCTGTCGAGCTCTTCTTGAAAGCCCTCCAGATCGGCTTCCCGTTGCTGCTCGAAGCTGGCCTGGGCTCGTTCGAGTGCTTGCGCCTCGCGACGGCGCTTCTGCTCGAGCTCTTCGACTTGGGCTTGGAGCTCGGCGACCCGAGCCGACAGTTTCGTGCTGGTTCGCTTTCGCTCCTTCGCGATCCGTCGCGCCTCTTGCTCGCGCTCTCGCGACGTGTCGAGCTCCGCAGCAATGACGGAGCGCTGCAGCTTGGCTTCGGCGAGCGCGGCAGCATCAGCCTCGGCGCGTGCAGCCGCATCGACCTGGCCAGCGGCTGCCGTGTTACTCGCGAGCCAGCCGACACCTTGCTCGGCTGGAACCTGCACGACCATGTAGGGATCGATCTGAAGATCCTGCTGCTGCTGACTAGCCACAACGATGAAGTGCGTCGGCTCCTCGGTGGCGTCGTTCAACAGGGAGCTGTCAATCGTCACACCGGGCTCGCCCGTCGCAGCGAAGTCGGCCACGGTAAACGCCGCAAACGGAGCTTGACCGAGCATCTTGACCTCCGCAAACACCTCGCCGACCAGATCGTACAGCTCATAGTAGCCAATGGCTTGGCCAGCATCGGCTCGTGCCGGGTTTGCCGATGCCAAAACGACGATGCCACGGCGCGCCAAAATGGCGGCAGCCAGTGCCAGTAGCTGAGCTGGGCTGTCGAAGGCCGAACCACCAAATGCGTGGAGATCGGCAATGACGACAGCGTCGAAGGCGCCCGCGCTCAGCTCGAGGCCGTCCTCGAGCACGACGTGGCTGACTTTGCTGCGACCACCAGCGCCTGCTCGAGCGATGCTCTCAGCGGTGCGCACCGGGTCAGGATCATAGGCTTGTACCCGCCTACCCGATGCCGCAGCGAGCCGCTCGGCCAATCCGGTAGAGCCATCGCCCAACAGCGCCACGCGCCGGCCGGACAAGATGCCCTCGGCGAATGCGCCCAGCACCATCGAAGGGTGCAGCGTCGTGAGCTGCTCACTTTGCTCGGCCATAGAAGAGCACTTGTTAGGTTACCGTCGTGCGCGGGTCAAACCCCTTGTGCCCAGGCTCCTCGAACGGTACGCGAGCAAAGATCATGGCTACTGAAATCCGGACCCTCAATGGCGACAAGAAGGTGCTCAGCGACTTCTTGAACGTGGTCGACGACGTCTATGCGGGCGATGCCAATTTCGTCCGCCCGCTGGATATGGATGTCAGCGATCGGCTCGACCAGAAGAAGAACCCGTTCTTCGATCATGGCGAATGTGCCGCGTTCGTAGCTTACCGCGGCGGGCGGCCCGTGGGGCGCATCTCGGCCTCGATAGACCGGGCTCATCTCGCCAACCACCGCGACCAGACCGGTTTTTTCGGTTTCTTCGACACCATCGACGACAGCGAAGTGGCGCAAGCCCTGTTGGCGCAGGCCCAGCGGTGGCTTGCTCAACGGAACATGAAACGAGTCCGAGGCCCATTTTCGCTGTCGATCAACGAGGAATCGGGTTGTTTGGTAAAGGGCTTCGACACCCCTCCGATGATCATGATGCCTCACCATCGGCCTTACCAAGCCAAGCACATCGAAGAGGCCGGGCTGGTCAAGTGCAAGGACATGTACGCTTGGACCTACGACATCGGACGGGTTCCGCGGCGGGCGCAGCGCGCTCACGATGAAATCGCAGCAATGCCCGAGGTCAGCTCGCGACCGATCGACATGAGCCGTTTCAAGGAAGACATCGGCTTGCTCATGGAAGTCTACAACGACGCCTGGAGTGACAACTGGGGCTTCGTTGCGGCGACTGAACGCGAGATGCAAAAGATGGCCGAGGACATGCGCATCATCGCCATGCCCGAGATCACCCGCCTGGTATTCATCGACGGCGAGATCGCTGCCGTTGCGCTCGGCCTACCCAACCTCAACGAGCTGATCCACGACGCCAAAGGTCAACTGGTCCCCTTCGGCGCCGCCAAGCTGCTCTGGCGATTGCGCGTGCGCGGGCCCCGCAGTGGGCGGCTGGTGATCCTGGGGATCCGCAAGAGGTGGCGCAATGTGCGTCGCTACGCGGGGCTCAGCGCCTTCTTGTATGTTGCCATGAACCAAGCCAGCCACCTGCTCGGCATGCGCCACGCCGAGCTCAGTTGGACCCTGGATGACAACGGCCCGATCAACACCGCCATCAAGCTGCTCGGCGGTCGCATCTACAAGACCTACCGCATCTTCGAAAAAGCGCTCTAATTCGGGAGGGGATAAACCGGTTTATCCCGCCCGCAACAACGCTGTTGCGGGAGGCGCTTTTCATCGTGCCAGGCCGAGCCAGGCTCCGGCACAGCTGAGGGCGAAAGCAATGGGTGCAAACGCGATTGCGAAGACGACTGACACCGGTGCGAGCATGCCCATGAACACCATCAACAGAACCATGGCGAGGGCCGTGGCGAGTGCGGGTTCGAGGACGCTGCGGGTGTTGGAGGCGCGGGCCAGGAGATAGCCAGCTGCGGGAAAAGCGGCCAAGGTCCCAGAGCCGAGCAAGACCAGAGGGGCGATCACCTCGGCGCCCGGATCTGCACGATCCACGACGCTGAAGTCGAGACCGATCTCATGGCCGAGCAGCACCGCGGCGGCGATCCCTGCTGTAATCATGCCGGTGGTCACCAAGGCGCCAAAGCCTATCCAGCGCAGGGTGACGGGGTTGTCCTGACGGCGGAAGGCTTCGCGAATAGCGCTGAGCGAGGGCGCCGGACCGGATCCCAGGATGCTGAAGCGTATGGAGCTGGCTGCATCGCTTGGTCGTGTGTCTCGCCACAAGATCCAAGCCACCAAGAGCATGCAGCCCAGCAGGGGGAGCACCGCGAACATGGCGATTCGGCCGTGGTTGAAGATGAGCTCGTTGCAGACCGCTGAGAACACCGTGGCGACCAGCCAGGCCGTGCTGAAACGGCGCCCCCCCAAACCGCGGGTAGCGTTGCGCCCGAGCATCCAACCCCAAAACGAGCACAACATTGCGAAGCTCAAGCTGCCGAGCACGATGCGCGTCAAGCCGAGCCAACCACCACCTTGCGCAATCAGATAAAAGACATTGCGCACCATGACGAAGCCGAGGGCGGCCGAAAGGGCAAAGCTCACCCCCTCTTTCACTTCGCGTTCACGGGACAATCCCGCGCGCATTCGCACCCGGCGCAAACGCCAGAAAGGCGCTACCGCCGCTACGACCACGGCCATCTCGGCCGGGGCCGCCACCAAGAAGCCATACAGCAGCTGGGTGATGTGCCCGCCGCCTTTGCCGATCTCGGCCCAGCTCTTCAAAATCCGCTCCAGCCACAAGACCGGTAGCGCCAGTACGGCACCTGTTGCCATGGTGGCCAGCCACGTGCCGAGATGCAGGCGAAGATAGGGGGAACGCCTCAACAGCACGAGGTGCAGCACGATGGGTATGGCCATCAACAAGCAAGCGAAGGTCCACAACCCCGCACTCATTGCGCGCTCCAACGATGGTCTAGGAGGGTGGCGTCAGAAGGCCAGTCCCAGCTTTCCACCAATGCTGATTGCTGAGCCATAACCTGAGCCCTCGGCGGCCAGCGCCGCCTTCTGGGCCTCATCGAGGTTGGTTGCGGAGCTGGCGTTGATATCGTCGAGTGACACACCAGGCCGCGTCAGGCCCAGAAACTCCCATGAAGCCGACGCGCCGATGAAGAAGACGTTGCCGATGAAGAAGTCCAAGCCTCCACCCACACGAACGTCGAACCCACTGATCTTGACCGAATCGGGTACAGCGTTGAGGGTGTCCGAGACGCTGCCGAGCGCGGTGTAGCCAGCGCCGAGGTTGATATGCGGCTCGATGGGCCCTAGCGGAAAACGAATGCCGAGCTCACCGCCGATGCTGAACATCTGCCAGTCTTTGTAGAAACCAATTCGGCCGCGTGGCCCAATCCGGAAATAGAGCAGTTGGGCGCCCAAGCCGGCGCCGATGAACCCACCGCTTGCCTCACTCGCGACGAAGCCAGCTGTCAGATTCGATTGGTCGACCTCGAACGTCTCCAATCCCATGTGCTGGAAACCACCTTCGAACTCGAGCCAAAACCATGTCAAGCCTCTTCCGGAGTCGTCCTCCTCCGCATCCTCGAGCTTCTTGTCCGTTTCGCTTTTCGGCTTCTGTGCATTTGGATCGATGGGTCCCGGGGCAGTCATTCCGCCAGCGGTCGGCAAGTTCGCCGGTGTAGTGGCCGGTGGCGGCTGCGCAGCCGGTGTCCCAGGGGGTGGCGCTGTCGGTGGCGCGGGCGGATATGCCGTCGCTGCTGGCGGGGGGCTGGTGCCATATTGGGCTGCTGCGCTCGGGGCTAGCAAAGCTGCGGCCAAGAAGCTCACCACCAAGGGCACGAGTAGCGGTCTGGTCATTCGTTACCTTCGACTTGTTGTAAGCGTTCGAGCTCGCTAGCGGGATCGACTCTCTGGCTCGCGATGCGGTAGTCACCATCGAGCCATTTGCCCAGATCGATGCGCTGGCACTGCTTGGAGCAGAAGGGCTTGGTTGCTGATGAGTCGATCAGCCGGCCACAGTTGGGACATCGCGGCTCAGTCACTCCCCAAGCCTACCACCGCGTCGCCGCCGGCGCCCAGGTGCCGTGCGCAAGGTTCGACCTGCCTGCGTTGCTTGCAGATCAATAGCCCTTGCGGGCAATGACCACCGCTCCGCGTGAAATCTCGCGGATTGAAGCCGTGACCAGGCACGTCGCGGTGTGCTTGCGGACCTTGACGACGAGCAGCTCCGCGTAGGTTTCGGCGGGATACAGCTCGGGCTTGTCGGTGTCTGGGGTGTCCTCGGTGCGTGCCATGCGGTCGTCTTCGGTGATGGCGCGCAGGTCGGCCATGGGGCCGGCGGTGTGCAGACCGAGTCGCCACTGGTCGCCGCGCGAGACGGCGAAGAACCGGTTGCCGATTTCGACCTTGTCTTCGCTGCCCTTGTTGATGAAGACGACCTGGTTTTGCCCGTAGAACTCGAAGGGGTAGAGGGCGCCGACGATACGCGCCTGGATCGTCTCTTGGTTTCGCTTGGGTGCGACGACCGCGATCTTCTTCTCGTACGGGCCCACCTTGACGCCGCGCTCGATGACGTCGAGCGACTCGATGATCAGCGCCCGAGCCATTCGCGTCTTGGCGTTGAAGCGGTTGATCTGAAGGATTCCGCGGATCCACACCAGTGGCTTCTTGGCCAGGTTCTTCACTTCGCGCGGTTCGAAGATCAGGAGCTTCTGGCCTGCCTTGTACTCGCGCTTGTCATCGAGCTGGACGTAGACCTCATCGTTCTCGCTGAGCAACATCTGGTCGTCTGGCGAGCCGATGACCTCGCCCCAGACAGGATGGTCACCATCCAAAACATAGCCGACGTGGCGTTGGAATTTGGTGGCTGGTGACACCAGGGGCTTGAGCTTCGAGAAGCCAACTCCGAGGCCCACCTGGCGGACATAGTTGCCCCGCAGGCGAATGTGATCGCCAGGGTAGATCCAGTGGGGATTCTGGATTTGTTTGTTGAACGACCACACCCGCGGCCAGTTGTAGGCGTTTCCGAAGTAGTGGGCGGAGATGTCCCAGAGGGTGTCGCCTCGCTTGGCGGTGTGAAGCTCCGGCGTATACAAGCCGCTGACCAGATAGGCGCCAGTGGCGGAGCCGCGTACGGCTTTGCCCCCGCCAGCTTTGCGCGTCAGGTCGAAGCCATCGGTCGAGCGACTGGTATTGGACGATACCCGTGAGCTCGACGGCAGGTGCGCATTGACGCTCGGAGCCTTGGTCGATGAGGGAGGAGAGTAGTTCGGTAGCTGGACGGTGATGTTTCCGCCGGCTGGCAGAGGCGTTCCGCCAGGTGCGGCCCCGCCTGGAGATGGCGGTGGAGCTGCCGGCGGCCCGCTCTGGGCGTTGGCAAGCGCGGAGATACCGAGCAGCAGCATGACCACTGCGCTTTGGCGAATCAGTTTCCTCATGGTCGATTCAAACCTTGTTTCTTGCTTGAGCGCGTTGTGCGGGCGGCTCGTTTCGCCTGGGTGTGGTGCTTGCGCCGTGTGCGCTTTGATTCCTTGGCGGCAGCTTCAGCCACGGTCTCCACGTGGGATTTGTTGCCGTTACCATGGAGCACTGGTCTGGGTCCGTCGTCTACCACCGGCTCCGGTAGCGGCGCGGGCTCCGGTTGAGGCAACAAGCGGACAACTTCCAGCTGTGGGCGCCCCCCAGTTGCCCCTTCGCTCACGACCGTGGTCGTCGTAGCGTCACTGCTGGCCTCCTCGAGCGCCTCTACGCGGTCGCGCAAGGCAGCGTTGGAAGCGCGCAACTCGTTGATTTCTTTGCCGAACTTGTCAATGCTCTTCGACAGCTCGGCTTTGCCAGTGGCGCAGCCAGGCGCGCAGAGCAAAGCGCCGAACAAGACGAGCGCACTCGAGAGGGCGCGTAGATGGACCTGTTTCATAGGAGACTCCATGCCGCTCCGGGCATCTTAGGGCAGCCGCTGAGAGCCGGGCAACAAGGCGGCCGACAATGGCATCGGAGGCTTTTTTGGCTGTCCGCTGCCAGCCCAAATTATTCACCAAGGCGGTCTTGTGAAGAGCTGCCCCGCTTGGGGCGACGCCGTGGATGATTCGGGCTAGGCTCAGCCGATGACCTTGGGCGCGGTGCGATGATTGGCTGGCTTCGTGGTCGCGTCATCGAAAGTGACGCCGACAGCGCCATCCTCTTGGATGTTGGAGGGGTCGGATACGAGCTGATGGTACCGCTCGGCACCTTGGGGCGCGCAGCGACCGACGACGTTGGGCTTACCGAGCTACACGTGCACACCAACGTTCGGGATGACGCCATCGAGCTGTTTGGCTTCGCCACCACGGCCGAGCGGGCGGCGTTTCGCACGCTCATCACCATTTCCAAGGTGGGACCGAAGCTGGCCATGGCGGTGCTCAGCGCCGTCGCGGTCGACGAGCTTGCCCAGTTGGTCGAGCGCAACGAGGTGATGCGTCTGACCAAAGTGCCAGGCGTTGGCAAAAAGACCGCCGAGCGCATGGTGCTGGAGTTGCGTGGCAAGCTAGCTGCTTTGGCAATTACATCACGCCAGCGCCTCCCCAGGTCGGACCAATCGCCTCGAGCTCCCGCCAGTCAGCTCACCGTCCTGCAAGACGCCCTCGTCAGAATGGGGTTCAAGGGGCCCGAAGCCGAACGCGCCATCGCCCAAATCGACGACTTGGACCGCCCGCTGAGCGAGCTTCTACGCGAGTCGCTCGCCATCTTGAGGCCTTGAATAGGCCTCCAACGGGTTTGCGCTCGCGCCTGAATTACCAGATCAGCGTTAGTTTGTGCTGAACAAATGAAGGGGCCGAGCGGTCCGGCAATACCCAGCAATCTTGGGTCATTTCCAGCAATTGTGGCTGGCATTGGGCCGCACTTTCTACCATACTCGTGGCCCATTCCCATGGGGGACTCAGTCTTGTGATTACCTGCGCGAGCTGCGACAAACAAAACCAGGACCACTACAAGTTTTGTCTCGGTTGCGGGATGGAGCTCCCGCGAGAGCCGCCGCCTGTAGGCGGGGAGACGGCGCCGCATGGAGTTCCCGCAGTCGTGCCAAAGCCCACGCCGCCGGCGGCCCCTGCGCCCTTCGCGACGCCCGCGCCTCTACCAGAGGCGGCCCCTGCGGCTCCTGAGGCTGCGGCCCCTGCAGCTGCGGCTCCTGAGGCTGCGGCTCCTGAGGCTGCGGCTCCTGAGGCTGCGGCTCCTGCAGCTGCGGCTCCTGCTCCTGCAGCTGCGGCTCCTCCTGAGCCCGAGCCGACTCCAGAGCCTGCGGCTGCCGAGCCCGAGCCCGAGCCAACGCCAGCGCCCGCGGCAGGTGTATGCCCTCAATGCGAATTCCAGAACCCGGAATCGAATCGGTTCTGCGCCTCTTGTGGCTTCAAGCTCGAGCAGCCCGCGCCTGCCGCAGCCCCCGCACCCAAACCGGCCCCTGCGCCGCCTGCCGAACCGGAAGAAGCGCTCAGTGGAATGGTGCTCACGGCGCTCAATCCTGACGGAGCGGTCGCTGGCAAGTTCCCACTCAAGGTCGGCACGACCGAGGTTGGTCGCGCTACCGACCCCTTCTTCGATGGGGATTTGTACCTGTCACCACACCACGCTCGCTTCGTTCCCGAAGGCGAGACGGTGCGCGTTACCGATCTGAAGTCGCTCAACGGGGTGTTTCGCAAGCTGCTCGCTGATCAACCTTGCCTGTTGGCACCCGGCCAGGTGTTTCGTATCGGCCAAGAGCTCATTCGTTTCGAAGCGCTCACTCCCGAAGGCATCGACAAAGACGGTGTCGAGCCGATGGGCGCCCCTATTGAAGGCTACGTGGGTCGAATCGTCATGGTGTTGGGCCGTGAGTCGACAGGCACGGCTTTTCCAGTGCCAGAGACGGGATTGAACCTCGGTCGTGAGCGTGGCGAGGTGCTCTTCTCGGATGATGGCTACGTCTCAGGTCTTCATTGTCGTATCAGCCTCGAAGATGGCCATGTGTACCTGACGGATCTCGGTAGCTCCAACGGTACTTTTGTGCGCTTGTGTGAAGACGACGTCGAGCTCACCGACGGCGATGTGCTCTTGATGGGACAGCAGCTTTTCCGGATCACCCACGAGCCTAGCTGAGTACGATGTCTGCGTCGCAGCCTCCTCGCACCATCCGCGTAGTCACCGCTGTCATCAAGCAAGACGACAAGTACTTGATCACCCAGCGGCGCCCCAATGCTGTGCTGCCTTTGCTTTGGGAGTTTCCCGGTGGGCGTGTCGAAGAGGGTGAGAGCGACGCTGAGGCTTTGAAGCGCGAGCTCCAACATCGGCTCGGCGTCGAAGTCGAGACAGGCGAGCAAATATCGTTCAAAGCCCATCGTTTCGAGACCTACGTTGTCGATTTGTTCCTGTACGAATGCCGAATCGTGAGCGGCCAGCCACAGACGCAGGCAGTTCACGCGTTCAAGTGGGTCAGCAGCAGCGATTTCGACAACCACAGCTTTACGCCACCAGATGAGGCGAGCGTTGCGAAGCTGCTAGGGCTGACCGACGAGGCCTGACCACACCAGGTTGTGTGTCGACATCGCAGTTGGCCTATACTAGGTGAGAACCGCGCTTTGA
>CAZRGL010000026.1:0-10538 GCA_964599485.1 uncultured Polyangiaceae bacterium | reverse complement strand
GCGGACCCCCGCGCCTGGCGGGCCACGGGGGAAGGAAGCTTGAGCGTAGGACAGGGTGGCGGCGGGGACTCGCCAGCTTGTTGCTGGTGACGTGTGCGTATCCCGAGTTCGAGTTCCGTAAGCTCGGCGACGGCAGCACCAGCAGCGGTGCTGGCGCAACCACCACATCGTCAACAACGACGACGATGGGCAGTGGAGGTGCAACGACCACCACCACCACTGGCTCGGGAGGCGTCGGCGGCGTGGGCACCTGCACACTTGGCGACATCGGCGCCTGCGGCGGCGGTCAGAAGTGCACCGTCGTCGAAATCGCCAGCGGCAAGATCGGCTGCGGCACGGCAGGCCCGAAGATGATTTGGCAGAAGTGCACCAGCGATGGTGACTGCGCCGACGGGCTCTGGTGCGATCAACTACTGCAGACCTGCAAGCCGTTCTGCACCAGCGCGGGCCAGTGCATGTTCGATGTGCAGGGCGAATGTGTCGCCGCGCTCAAACCCGACAAGCAAGCGATCCCCGGGAATGTTCGTCACTGTATTTCCAACTGTCACCCGATGAACGGCTTGCCGTGTGACGTCAACGGCAATGTGACCTGCGTGTACATCGGCTCGGACGGTTTCGACTGCGCCCGCTCCGAAGGAAAGCTAGCTGGCTCCGCATGCACGGGCTCGATGAACTGCGCACCTGGACTCGTGTGTGCGGGAACGGGCAACGACAAGAAGTGTCGAAAATGGTGTACGCCGCCAACCGTCCTCAACTTCGACTGCATCCCGAATGAGTGCCTCCCCCTGAATCCGAAAATCGTCTATCAGACGTACGATATGGGCGCGTGTTTCTGAGACCTTCCTCGTCGCGCTCTACCAGCGTCCGACCAGTTGAAGTCCCCCTGCCGTCGGACTGATACCCAGACTGAGCCCAGAGGTCTCTTCCTTCTTGGCTTTCTCCGCGGGTGCAGCGGCCGGGTCGTCGTTCGGCGCGAGCACGAACCACAGCACGACGCCAGTCGCCAGTGCGGCAGCGCCTACACCCAGCAATACTTGGCTGGTGATGGTGTAGGCCTTGCCTAGATCAGCCGTTCCCACGTCAGCTGGGTGACAATTGCGGTCGTTGGCATCGCAGTTGACGCGCACATTGGCGATGGTTGCTTCGCGAAGAGCATAGAAAACGCCCGAGCCGATGAGCGCCGCTGCGCCAGCGCCACCTGTGATGTAGGCCGGAAGTCGCGACGGGGGCGGCGGAGGCGGCGTCGTGGCCGTGGTCGTTGGAGTGGGAGGAACAATCTCGGGGTCGTCGATCTCGAGGGTGATGCTTTCGCTTTGCTTTTCGGCGAGCTCCAGCTCTTGCTCGCTGACCAACAGATCGCCGCGCTTGACCTCGAGCCGGTGCTTACCAGGATCGACAGGGATCTCGGTGTCGATGAGCGCCAGTGAGACGTTGCGTCCATCGAGATAGATCTTGGAGCTTCGTACGGTGCCTTTGACGATGAGGCGCAGATGCGCGACGCGGCCGCGTAGGTTCTCGGCGCGTTGCGGGGCGTTTTCCAATACGTCCCGTCCAGCTTTTCCGATGGTGCGCGCTTCCTGGACAGCGAGCTCGAAACCATTGATGGCCTCGACCAAGCGCCCGAGGTGCTCGTGACACAAAGCGATGTGGTAGCGCACCTGCGGCGTCATCTTGATTTGCGCCACCTTCTCGAGCTTGGTCAGGGCACCTTGCCAGTCGCCGACCTCCTCCTTCTCGAGCGCAAGCGCCTCATTGAACAGCTGTCGCGCTGCGGCCAGCTCTTCCTTGGTGGGCTCACGCTTCTTGGCGTCGCTCGCAGGTGCCGCGGGTGCGTCCTGGGCGCTTGCACGGGGTGGGGCGCTCATCATGAGCACCACCAGCAGCGCGAGTAGCGTCCAGCGCGCCACAGTTTTTGCCATCAACAGCCTTGCCATCAACAAGCCCAACGAAGAAGGGGGGACATTGTACTACATGTGCGCCTACTACAAATGCTTCTTCGCTGCGAGTTGCGCCTGATGAACCTAGTTCTTGCGGGTCAGCAAATAAAGAAAGGCAGGGCCTCCGATGACCGCAGTAGCAGCCCCCACCGGGAGCTTGGTGTCGAAGAGCCGGAAGGCGAGTCGCGAGCCCAAGTCGCACAGCACCAACATGCTCGCCCCGCCGAGAAACGACACAGGAAGAAGTCGTCGGTGATCGGGGCCGAAAAGTCGGCGTACCGCATGGGGAACGACCAAGCCAACAAAGCCAATCAGCCCGGTCATGCTGACGATGGCCCCCACCACGCAGGATGAGGCGATGAAAACGCGACGTTCGAGGGCAGTCACGGACACGCCCAAGGTCTGCGCCGACTCGTTGCCCAGCGCCAGCAAGTTCATGCGTCCTGCGTCGTAGAACAAGATTGCGCTACCCAGCAAAACGTAAGCGCCCACAGCCAGCAAGCCATTGCTGGTCGGCAGCTCCACAAAGCCAACCAACCACCTGAGCATGTGCTTGGCGAGCGATTCGGGCACGAGCAGCTTGCCGAAAGTGATCAACGCAGCGCAAATCGCGTTGACCATCACCCCGGCGAGCAAAATGGATGCCCCGGCCGATCCGCCGTCCACCCGCCGCGCTACCAAATAGACCGTGGCTGTTGCTGCCAAGCCACCGAAGAGAGCTGCGACAGGCGTGAGCGCTGCGCCCAGCACCGTCGTAGTGCTCAGCCCCGTCGCGATAGCGGTCACTGCGCCGAGTGCAGCGCCGCCGGAAACGCCAAGAATGTAAGGCTCGGCCAGTGGGTTGCGCAGCAAAGCCTGAAACGCGCCTCCGACGACCGCGAGCCCTCCCCCTGCTATCGCGGCAAGAAGCGCTTGTTTGAGTCGAAAGCCCACGATGGTCCGGGCATTTCCGTGACCGGCGATAGCGTCGGTCAGCGAAGCGCGATTGCTTCCGAACATCGCCGCCAATACGAGCGATAGGAGCAACAAGCCGACGCCGATCGCTACGCAGAGGCCGAGCGACAGCTGATGCTGGTGCGGCGTCTCGGCGGGCCGAGGCCCAGGGCTGGAGGGGCCAGGGCTGGAGGAGGAAGTGCTAGGGCTCATCGCGATTGCGCTCGTGGATGAGGCGCAAACCTGTGAGCGTCAGGTGGTCATCCACATGCTCGATGGCTTGTGTCTCGGGAGCGATGAGCTGAGCCAAGCCCCCAGTTGCGAGCACCCTGCAGGGGTAGCTCAGCTCCTCTCTCAGGCGCCGACAAATGCCGTCGACCAGCCCGGCGTATCCATAGATGATGCCCGACTGCATGGAGCCGACGGCGTTGCGTCCTACCACCTGTCGAGGCCGAGCGATCTCGACGCGCTGCAGCCGTGAGGCCCGCGCGAACAACGCATCGGCGCTGATTCGGATGCCCGGGGCGATCACGCCACCGAGGTAATCGCCTTTGGGCGTCACACAATCGAACGTGGTGGCCGTGCCGAAGTCCACGCAGATGACGCCGCCGTTGGCCCAGGCGAAGGCGGCTACTGCGTTGACGATGCGGTCGGCGCCCACTTCGCGTGGGTTTTCGTAGAGCACCCGCATGCCCGTTTTGATGCCCGGGTTGATGAGCAAAGGTGAGCAGCCAAAGGCTCTCTCGACCAGGTCCACTATGGTATCGGTGAGCGGCGGAACCACGCTGGCGATGATGGCGTCGTCTATGCCGTCGGGATCCACCTTACGCAGCAGCAGCATCTGCCGGACCAAAACCGCATATTCGTCGGCGGTGCGAGCACGATTGCTCTCCGCCCGGACGTGCTCGATCAGCCGCTCTCCCTCGAACACGCCGAAGCTGATGTTGGTATTGCCTACGTCGATGGTCAGCAGCATCGCTTTTTGCTCTCACAGCTTGCGCGCAAGCATGATCCCATCGCGCACAGGAAGAAACACATTGTCGACCCGCTCGTCTTGCAGAACCAGCTCGTTGAACGCAGCCAGTCCTCTGGCATCTTCAGTTTGTGGATCGAGCACCTCGCCGCTCCAAAGGACATTGTCGGCGACCAACAAGCCGCCGCCGCGCAAGCGAGGCAGTATCTCCTCGAAATAGGAGACGTAGCGGCTCTTGTCGGCGTCGATGAAAGCCAAGTCGAAGGGCTGTTGGTCGAGGGCGCGCACGGTCTCGAGCGCGTCGCCGAGCGCGATGCTGATTTTGTCGCCGTGAGGGCTGCGGTCAAAAAACCGCTGCGCGACCTGAGTGCTCTGTGGGTTGTTGTCGCAAGTGAGCACAAAGCCGTCGCTGGGTAACGCCTCAGCCATGCACAAGGCCGAGTAGCCGGTATAGGTGCCGATTTCGAGCACGCGCCGGGCGCCGAGCGAAGCCACCAACAACTTCAGCAATGCGCCTTCAACACGACCCACCTGCATTTGAGGCTGCTGCATGTGCGCGTAGGTATGAGTGCGGAGCTCTTGCAACAGCGCTGGCCGCGGCTGGGTGTGGTCATGTGCGTATTGCTCGATTGGAGCTGGCAGAAAGCGCTTCATGATTGTCGGGCGTGCAGGTCGTGAAGACGGTGCTATAAAGCTCGCCAAGATGCGCGACAATCGAGAAACAAGGCCCGTCGTCTTGAAGCGTGTGAGCCTACTGTGTCTGCTCGGCGTGCTGGGGTTGGCTCTGGCGACCACCAGCTGCGACGACAAGAAGTCAGACAAAGTCACCACACCGACCAAAGAGGTGGTCGCCAGCGGCCCCCTCGAGAAGCTCAAAGCCCCGGCCAACGTGCTCGTGTATGGCGGCACCGACAATCCCATCAAGCTGCTCAGCAAGCTCGATGGCTTCATCGGCGCTGTGGCGGGCGCGGCGACCAAGCCTGAGATGGCGGCGGCCGGCTTGCAGATGAGCTTCAAGCTCAGCGACGCGAAGGTGATCGATTTGTCCAAGCCCATCCGGGTTGCAGTCTTCGATCCGAAGAAGAACCCGAATCCGCTGTTGGTTGCCTTCGGCACGACCGGAAAAGACAAGCTCAAGGCAGCGCTTCCCTCCGAGAAGAAAGCGGACCAAGAGGGCAACGCGTTTTCGTATCCAGCTGGCGGTCGCACCGTCTACGTCAATTTCATCGACGACTTCGTGGTGATGACCCACGCGGCTGGCTTGTTCAAGGCGCAGCGACCATTCGTCAAGACGCTGCTCGGCTCGAAAGTCACCGGGCAAGCAGCCGTGATCCTTCCGGTCGGCAACATCACCACGCTCTACAAGACCGAAATGGCCGCCGCCCAAAAGCAAATGGGCGCCCTCTCGAAGCAGCTTGGCAAACAGCCGGGCCTCTCGCCCGAGCAGTTCAGCTCGACCATGAAGACCGCCTTTGAGGTCATCGGCGATCTCGACTCGGTCTTGGTGACCACCCGCGACACCAGTGACGGCGGGCTGCTGCTTGCGTTCGACGTAGCGGCCAAGAAAGGCAGCGAGACCAACACGATGCTCGCAACGGTCAGCCCGAGCACGCTGGCAGGTCTGGCGAAGCTGCCGGTCGACGCCGCATTCGCAGTGGCGATGAGTTATGGCTCGGGCAAGAGTGTCTGGAGCAAGAAGTTCTACAGTTGGTCACTCAAGATGATGTTCGGTGGCAACCAAGCGGCCGAGAAATACCTCGCTCCCATGACTGCTTACATGGAATCGACCACCGGAGAAGTTGGGGTTGCGGGGCATTCTCTTGCGGGCAAGGACGACCTCGGCATCGTCATGACGACCGGCATCAAAGACTTCGACGCGGCCAAGAAGGCCTGGGACGACATGACCGCACTGTACAAGGACAAGGACTTCCTCGAAGCCTACAAGAAGCTCGGTATCGACTTCAGCTTCAAGAAGGCTGCCTACAAGATTGGCGACGTCGCGGTCTCTACCAGCGAGACGAAGCTGACCAAAGAGCTGCCCGACAAGCCCAAGCTCGGCGGCGGCGCGGCTGCCGCGATGCTCGAGGGCGTGACCAGCACCCATATGGCCTTGACCAAGGACGGCCAGACCACATCCTTCGGCAAAGATCCGAAGCCGTTCATGGAGGCTTGGCTCGGAGGCAAGGTCAGCGGTGGCCTCGACAAGGCGTCCGGCGTGGTGCGCGCCAAGAAGAACGCTGCCGCAGGCTCCTTCTTCTTCCTGTACGGCTCGCCGCTGGCGGTGGCGCGCAAGATCAGTATCGGTGGCAAGAAGCTCTTTCCGCAGGCTCCTGCTGGCCCGACGCCCAAGAACGGAATGGCCTTCAGCCTAGGCGCCAAGGACGGCAGGTTGCATGTCGTTCTCGATGTGCCATCCGGGCAAGCCAAGTCGTTGGTACAGCTTGCGACCTTGGCCAGAACCCTCCGCTGATCCCGCACCTTGCGGATCTTGCATCTCAGCGATCGTCTGAGCGCCCGTGGAGGTGCAGACTGGCACCTGCTCGGGGTGCTCGCTTCACTCGCCGAGCGCGGCCACGAACAGATTCTGGCGGTGGGACGCGACGATGGCTCGGCGCGTCCGGAATGCAACGTGAGGCGGGTCACGGGGCTGGACGCGCTGCGTGGCGCGCCGGTTGCCGCGTGCCTCGACGAGCTCGCAAGCTCCTTTTCGCCGGAGCGAATTCACATCCACAACGCCATCGGCCCCGAGGCGCTGGACTGGGCAGCGAAGCGCGGCGCTATTGCAACCGTGCAGGACCATCGCAGTTTTTGCCCAGCGCGGGGCAAGCTCACGCTCACCGACGAGCCTTGTCGGCAGCCGATGAGCAAGTCGCTATGCCAGAGCTGTTTTGGGGATGCAGACTACTTCAAGGCGATCATGCAGCTGACCGAGGCGCGCCTTGCAGCGCTCGGCGAGATGCGGGCCATCACTGTGCTGTCCCACTACATGAAGGCGGAGCTGGTCACTGCTGGGCTGGCCGCCGACCAGATCGAAGTCATCGCCCCCTTCGTACACGGGCTCGAAACTGTTCCCAATATCGAAACCGAGCCCCGAGCCGCCGCCGACCGCGACGCGCCCTGTGTGCTGTTTGCCGGCCGGCTGGTTCAAACCAAAGGCGTTCTGGATGCGATCGAGGCCCACCAGCTTGCTGACACGGGCCTTCCGCTATTGATTGCTGGAACAGGTCCGCAGCGCAGCGAGCTCGAGCGTCGCGCGCAGTTGCCAAACGCAGCGCACGAGGTACTCGGCTGGGTGCCGCATGATGCGTTGCCGGGGCTGCTTGGTCGGGCGCGTGCCCTCATCATGCCATCGCGCTGGCAAGAGCCTTTTGGCATCATCGGCTTAGAGGCTTTGCATGAGGGCGTGCCCGTGGCCGCCTGGGACAGCGGTGGGGTTCGCGAGTGGCATGACGATCCACAGCTGTTGGTCGAGTGGGGCGATGTCGAAGCGCTGGCAGTGGCTCTGCGCGAAGCTGTCGCGGGTCGACAGGTGAGGTTTCCGGGGGGCTTCGAGCGCGAGCCACTGATGGACCGGCTGGAGCAACTCTACGCTGTCGCTGGTGCGTCAGTTGTTTGACTGAATTCAGGCTCGCAGCCCGTAATATTGGACGCGTGGTGCGGTATGGGTTTTGCTGCCGCCCCACAGGATGGGTCGATCTGGCCAAGACGAGGTACTTGCTGCGCTCAGGCGGCAAGCGGTTGAACAGGGGAGCAAGAGCGGCGGCCCGTATCGCGTTTCCGCGATCGTCTCCACCTATCGTTCCGAGCGCTTCATGCGCGGCTGCTTGGACGATCTGCTCGCTCAGACGATTGCCGATCAGCTCGAGATTGTGGTCATAGACAGCGCCTCACCCGAGAACGAGGGCGCGCTGGTCAAGCAGTACCAACAGCAGCACGACAACATCGTTTATCTGCGCACCGCTGAGCGGGAGGGGGTCTACGCGGCGTGGAACCGCGGCATCGAGCTCGCGAGCGGAAAATACGTCACCAATGCCAACACCGATGACCGGCACAGGCGCGATGCGCTGGAGCTGCTGTGCCGAGCGCTCGACGACAACCCAACGGTGGGCGCTGTTTTTGCCGACTCACTCCTGACCCGAGTCGACAACGACACCTACGAGACGACTGCTGCGAAGGCGCGTTTGTGGTGGCCGGACTACAGCCTTCGACAGCTGCTACTGATGGATTGCTTCGGCCCGCACCCGATGTGGCGCCGCAGCGTTCACGACGCAATCGGCTCTTTCGATCCGAGCTACGTCGTCGCTGGCGACTACGAGTTCTTTACGCGTTTGGCTTGGAAATTTGGTGCTCTGCACCTGCGTGAACCGCTCGGGCTCTATTTGCAGCACCAGCAAAGCGTGCAGCACGCCAACACCACCTCCGGTATCGAAGAGACGCATCGCTTGTTGGCGCGCTACCGCAAAGAGATCCCACTCGAGGCGATCTACCCACTGCTCGATACGGCCTCCGATCGAGCAGCTGCCCGGGCTGCTGCGCTCGGCGATCAGGGCAATTGTTGTTTGATGGGCACCTACCGCGACGCTGCGCAAGCGGTGGCGAATTACGAAGCTGCGCTCGGCATCATCGAGCAAGCTCCGCCGCTTCGCTACAACCTCGCGATGGCCCTCGCGTTTGCTGGTCGCTTTGACGCCGCGCAACAGGAGTTGGGGCGCCTCGTCGATGAAGTGCCCCCCGCTGCGTCTGCGCTGCAGGCGCTACCGAAGCTGAGGGAGGCGATGACCCGAGGCGAGCCCGTCAGTGCGCTGGGTTGTTCCATTTTCTTGATGGATCATGCGGTCGTAAAGGCTGCGAGCCGCGGTGATGGGCTCGAGTGGCAGGACCATGATCGAGGTTTTCGTCAGGTCCACTCGGATCGTGGCTATTGGTCCTGTTCAGAGATCGAGCGCCCTCTGAGCAAGGGACCGTGGAGCGTGCCGCCGAGCGCCTCGCCAACGCCAGCAACTCCTCGGAGCGTGGAAGCGGTCGAGCGGCCGCGGTCGCTGCACATCTGCTATCTCGTCAACTCGCTGTTGGGGGTAACCGGAGGCAACCAAACGCTGCTGCGCCAGGCCCGCGGCCTTCACGAGCGCGGGCACCAAGTCTCCATCGTGACTCGCAGCGACGGCCCCGACTGGTTCGAGCTGCCGGCCAAGCTGATCAAGGAGTCGAGTCGCCCCCTCGCTTGCGCCGCGCCCCCTTGCGACGTGGTGGTCGCGACGACCTTTCAAAACGCGCTGAAGATCGGCACGGCTCCTGCTTCTGTGCGCGTTTACTACGCGCAAGGCGACCAGTACCTGTTCGACGATCCACTGGTCCAGAAGCTCGAGGCATGGGAGCAGCTGTCGCAGATGTCTGCGGCTGCCCACGGCACCGACCGCAAGGTGATCGCCAACTCGCACTTCCTGGCTGGCTACATCGAAAAGAAGTATGGCCGCAAGGTGGACGGCCTGCTCGTTCCAGGCTGCATCACCAGCGAATACCAGCCGCGACAGCGCAACCAGCCCATTGCTCGGCCCCGCGTTTTGGTGGTCGGCCCCGACCACGTCGGCGGAGGCTACGAGCCGCTGACGTTCAAGGGAATGACTGATCTTCGTCTCGCGCTGCAGCTGCTCTCCCATCGCAGCGACGATTTCACGTTGGTGCGTATGTCCGCCGGTCCAGCCCAGATCTCTGCAGGCTACTCTTGCGTGTACGTCAAAAACCCGAGCCATGAGCACAAACTGAAGTTGTACGGGACCGCCGACATCCTCATCGCGCCCTCACATTACGAGTCGCTCGGCTTGCCCCCAATAGAGGCTATGGCGAGTGGAGCGGCGGTCATCGTGACCGACAACGGCGGCTCTCGCGACTACGCGCGCCATGAGGAAAACGCCCTCGTCATCGAGCCACGCGATCCGCGTGCAATCGCCGACGCCCTCGAGCGGCTCCTCGACGACCCACCGCTTCGCTCCAAGTTGGCCCGAGCTGGACTACAAACTGCCCAGCACTACACCCTCGACAAGCACATGGAAGACCTGGAGCAACTGATGCTGAGCCTCGCGCAACCTGAGGCGCTCGTGGCGCGGTGAGCCCGCGAATTGCTCGAGTGATGACGAGTTTAGGGCGCGCGAGTCCGTAGCGCCCTTGGGCCGAAGCTAGCCCGTCCGCCGTCCGCCGCGAAGCGATTTGGCGTGGGGCCCTATCGTAGGCTCAGGGCGCGACGGGTCTGCCCAAGGTGGCGAAAGTGGCTATGATCACGCCGGCCACTTTGGTGGTGAACGGCATGTACAGAGTCTCGAGTGTGTCGGTCGACTTGTGGTAGTGCGGCAAGCTCTCTTCGGAGGCCGGCAGGTTGTGTGCTTCCACGCAGTCCATCGGTGAGATGGCCGGGATGCCGGACTCTTGAAAGATGGTGTGGTCGTCGCCGTAGCAGTAGTCGTGGTTGACCCACATCTTGTAGGCGACGCCCATCTGGTCAGCGATGGCGGCCATCTGATCGGCAACCTGAGTCGATTTGGAATCGGCGAGTATGTCGAAGGCGTCGTCGTCACCGAGGGGCCAGTAGCCGATCATGTCGGGGGCGATGATGGCTTGGACGTCGACGTTCTGAGCTTTCAGCCACGTGGTCATGTGGGCCGAGCCCAGACTGCCTTGTTCTTCGGCGGCCGTTAGCACAA